>NZ_JBOHHI010000162.1:0-33152 GCF_050700595.1 Mycobacterium sp. | reverse complement strand
GCCTCGGCTTGGCGATCAAGCGACGGCCGGCAGGACCCCGCAACGGACAGAGGACCGCTGCGGGCACACCACCGGCCAGGCTTGCTCGCCAGACGAGCACCACACACGGCAGGCACGGCAGTTCCGGCCCACCGACACGCCCACCACGAGACGTGCCGGTCCACCGGAAAACACCCGCCGCCAGCGGCCAAGACCGTTCGGGCCGCACAGGACTCACTCCTGCTCAGTAATTAGGAACGGTTGAATGACACCACCCCCGAACGCTGATCCGGCCCACGAGTATTTGCCCGGGGCAAAGACCCTGTCGACGATTGTGCCCCTCATCGCGACGTGGGTGAATCGATTCCATTGATTGCGCGCATCGGAAATACCCCTCAAAAGGGTCGATGCGTTGGTGGAAGCGGCGACAGCCGCACGCTAGGGTCGAATCAAACCCAACAAGAACACCTAAGCTCCTTTCCGAGCCGGCCATCGAAACATCCTGTGTTCCCGGCATTTTGATACAAGCGAATAATGCACTCGATCCCGCGCTCAATCCTGGGTCGATGGTCGTATCGGGATGAGCCATTCCGGTTGCCATGGCGGTTGCAACAGGGACTAACCGGCCAGTGCACGCCTGCTCGACAACCCTCGAAGGAACCACCTGTGAGCCTCATTTCGCTGGACCATGCCGCGACGATCGCCAACACAGGATCGAGCACTGTTGCGGCATTACGTAAAACCCGCGGGACCCGGTTCTCGCGCGCGAAATGACGACCCACGAAAGATAGACGAACTGCGATTGACGGACCTGTGGTCGGGGTACCTCCGGTGTGTTAGTGAACAAGATGAGAATGCAGGATGCTTGACAAGCCCCAACCCGATACCAGCCTGGCGTCTCCGGGCACACTTGAATCATTGCTTGACCAGGGCGGGCGCCGGCATGTGCTCGGCCGCCACATCAACCTTGCCGATTGGGCCGGCGGGATACCGCAAGAGAAGGCGCGGGTGCCGGACGTTCGGATCGGCCAACGCCGGGTCAGCACGTTGTGGTTGCTGCCGATCGGTATCGCCGGACTCCTCGTACTCGTCGCGCTCGCACAGCAGCTGCGGCGCTACGGCTGGGTGCAGAGCTTTATCGAGACCTATCCGGGCACCTCGACGACGTACGCGCCGGCAGTGACCGGAGGTTTTCCGGCGTGGACCCGTTGGCAGCACCTGTTCAACATCGTCTTCATGATGTTCCTGATGCGCGCCGGCATCCAGATCCTCGCCGACCACCCCCGCCTGTACCTGAACTCGGGCTGCCGGCCGGGAACCGAGTGGTTCAAGATGCGTGACCCGATCCCGGCAGACCGCATGGACCAAAACGACGCCGCACGGGTGTGGACGGCGAAGGATGATTCGGTTGCGCTGCCGAAGTGGTTGGGGATACCTGGCTTTCGGCACTCGATTGGGCTCGCGCGGTGGTGGCATTTCAGCTTCGACCTGTTGTGGTTGGTCAACGGCCTGGTGTTCTATGTGCTGATTTTCAGTACCGGGGAGTGGCGCCGGCTCGTGCCGCGATCCTGGGATGTGTTCCCCAACGCGCTGTCCACCGGCATCCAATACGCCTCGCTGGACTTTCCGGCGAACGAGGGCTTCACGAACTACAACGGGATGCAGATCATTGCCTACTTCACCACGGTGTTGGTTGCCGCCCCACTGGCGTTCGTCACCGGCCTGTTGCAGGCGCCGGCGATCGCGGCGCGGTTCGGTTTCGGACGCGGCGTGTTCAACCGGCAGGTTGCCCGCACCGTCCACTTTGCGGTCCTGCTGTGGATGGTCTTTTTCATCGCCGTCCACACGGTGATGGTGTTCATCACCGGGTTCGTGGCGAATCTGAACCACATCGTCTTGGGCACGAACACCCAATCGTATTGGGTGCTGGCGGTCTACATCGCGGCGATGGCCGTCATCGTCGTCTTGTGGTTGATCGCGTCCCCGATCACCATCCGTTATCCCGGCGCGGTTCAAGTCGTCGGCCGCTGGATGGTGGGATGGGTCAAGATGTTCATGGAATGGGCGGAGCCGAAGGCCACGTATTCCGAAAAAGACATCTCGCCGTACTTCTGGCCGAACGGCCGCGTCCCCAACTCCGGGCGTTACCACCGCTTAGAGGAGGCCAATTGGAAGGGATGGTCGCTGCGCATCGAAGGCCTGGTGGAAAATCCGGTCACCCTTTCGTACGACGACATTCGGGCGCTGCCCAAACACGAGCAAATCACCCAGCATTACTGCATCCAGGGCTGGTCGGGAGTGGCCAAATGGGGTGGAGTTCCGATGTCGGAGATCCTCGATCTGGTCCGTCCGCTGCCGTCGGCGCACTGGGTGGTGTTCTACTCCATGGCCGACGCGAGCGCGGATGCGACGGAAGGACGCTACTACGACTGCCACAAAATCGAGCACATGCGCGCACCGACGTGTCTGTTGGCATACGAGATGAACGGTCAACCGCTCAATGTGACCCATGGTGCACCGCTGCGGCTACGAAATGAACGTGAGATCGGCTTCAAACAAGTCAAATGGATCGAGGGAATCGAATTCGTGGAAAGCTTCGCCCACCTCGGCGGTGGGCAAGGCGGCGCCCACGAGGATTTCGAGTTCTTCGGCTACCGCATGCCGATCTAATCGAAAGAATCAACAGAAAGGGCAACGCATGCAGTTGGATTCGTCGGCTGATGCCTGTTTCGTCCCTACCGATCCGCCAGTAATGGAGCTGAAGTGACCACGACCACACTCGACACGGACACCCTCGCGATCAACACAATCCGGGCGCTGTGCATGGACGCGATCCAGCGCGCGAACTCGGGCCACCCGGGAACACCGATGGACATCGCCCCGGTCGCCTACACGCTGTGGCAGCGTTTCCTGCGCTTCGACCCCGCCGACCCGATCTGGCCCAACCGGGACCGGTTCGTGCTCTCGGAGGGCCACGCATCCGCCCTGTTGTGGTCGTTGCTTCACCTGAGTGGTGTCCAGGCCGTGGATCCTGACTACGAGATACTCGGCCGGCCCTCGGTGACCCTCGACGACCTCAAGACCTTTCGACAGCTCGATTCCCGTTGCCCGGGCCATCCCGAGTACCGCTGGACGTCCGGCGTGGAGACGACCACCGGGCCGTTGGGCCAAGGGATTGCCACGTCGGTCGGCATGGCGATCGCCGGACGCTGGCTGGCCGGGTGCTACAACCGTGACGAAATGACGTTGTTCGACTTCGACGTCTACGCCCTGGCCGGGGAC
This sequence comes from Mycobacterium sp., assembly GCF_050700595.1. Classification (GTDB taxonomy): domain Bacteria; phylum Actinomycetota; class Actinomycetes; order Mycobacteriales; family Mycobacteriaceae; genus Mycobacterium. The sequence goes on along the minus strand of NZ_JBOHHI010000162.1, from coordinate 29,891 downwards.
GGCTGCATGATGGAGGGCGTCTCCGCCGAAGCCGCCTCGCTGGCGGGGCACCTGGGGCTGGCAAACCTGTGCTGGATCTACGACTCCAACCGGGTGACGATCGAGGGCCACACCGACATCGCGTTCACCGAGGACGTGGCGGCGCGCTTCGTCGGCTACGGCTGGAACGTGACCTCGGTCGCCGACGCCAACGACACCGACTCGATCGAACGGGCGCTGCACACGTTCAAGACCGAGGGAGCGCGGCCGACGCTGATCGTGGTGCACAGCCACATCGGGTACGGCTCGCCGGTCGAGGACACGCCAAAGGCGCACGGCTCCCCGTTCGGGGACGAGGGTGTCCGGGCGACGAAGCGCTTCTTCGGGCTGCCCGAAGACGAAGACTTCTACGTTCCCGACGGTGTCTACGACAGCTTCGCCGCGGGAATCGGCGCACGCGGCCGGGCGGCCCGCGAGGCCTGGGAGGCCACATTCGATCACTACCGCACGGCGTTTCCCGACCTGGCCGACGAGGTCGAGCGCATCGGCCGGCGTGACCTGCCCGACGGGTGGGAGCAGGCGCTGCCCACCTTCGCCCCCGACGCCAAGGGGATCGCCAGCCGTGAGTCGTCCGGGCAGGTGCTCAACGCGGTCGCCCAGGCCGTGCCATGGCTGGTCGGCGGTTCGGCGGACCTGTCCCCGTCCACCAAGACCAGGCTCACATTCGACGGCGCGGGTGACTTCCAGGCCGGGCAGCGCGGCCGGAACCTGCACTTCGGGGTTCGCGAGCACGCTGCCGCGGCGGTCGCCAACGGCATGGCGCTCACCAAGCTGCGCCCGTACTGGTCGGGTTTTTTGATCTTCTCCGACTACGCCCGCGGGGCGATCCGGCTCTCGGCGTTGATGGACATCCCGGTCCTGCACATTCTGACCCACGACTCCATCGGGGTCGGCGAAGACGGGCCCACCCACCAGCCGGTGGAGCAGCTGATCTCGCTGCGGGCCGTACCGGGCCTGCTGGTGTTCCGTCCGGCCGACGCCAACGAAGTCGTCGAGACCTGGCGCATCGTGACCGCGCTGCGGCAGGAGCCCGCCGCGCTGGTCCTGTCCCGCCAGGCGCTGCCGACACTCGACCGCAGCACGTTCGCGCCCGCGGCCGGAGTGGCCCAGGGCGCCTACGTGCTGGCCGAGGCCGACAGCGGCACACCGGACGTCATCCTGCTGGCAACCGGTTCGGAGGTGCACCTGGCGCTGGCCGCCCGCGACGAGTTGCAGGCCGACGGAGTCGGCACACGCGTGGTGAGCATGCCCTGCTGGGAGCTCTTCGACCGGCAACCCCAGGAGTACCGCGACGAGGTGCTCCCGCCATCGGTGCGGGCCCGCGTCGCGGTGGAACAGGCGTCGACCCTGGGCTGGGACCGCTACGTCGGTGACGGCGGCGCGGTGATCGGCATGCACACCTTCGGGGCGTCGGCGCCGCTGAAACAACTGGTCGACAAGTTCGGCTTCACCCCGGACAGGGTCGCCGAACGCGCGCGCGATTGCCTGGCCGGTCTACGAAAGGAGAAATAATGAAAGCCACCCAGACCCTGCACGAGCGGGGACAGAGCCTTTGGCTCGACAACATCACCCGCAGCATGCTCGACGACGGCACCATCCAGCACTACATCGACTCCTACTCGGTGACGGGGCTGACCTCCAATCCGTCCATCTACGACAAGGCCATCGGATCGGGCGACTACGACGACGCCATCCGGTCCAAGGCAGGCCAAGGGCTCTCGGCCGAGCAGCTGTTCTTCGATCTGGCCATCGAGGACCTGCGCCGCGCGGCCGACCTCTTCCTGCCCATTCACGAAAGGACCGACGGGGTCGATGGGTGGGTGTCGCTTGAGGTCTCGCCGCTGCTCGCCCACGACACCACACGGACCGTAGAGGCAGCCAAGACCCTGCACCAGCAGGCCGGGCGGCCCAATCTGTTCATCAAGATCCCCGGCACCGTCGAGGGCCTGCCGGCCATCACCGAGGCGATCGCGGCCGGCATCCCGGTGAACGTCACGCTGCTGTTCTCCGCCGACCAGTACCTGGCCGCGGCGGACGCTTACCTGAAAGGCATCGAACGCCGGGTCGCCGACGGCCTCAACCCAGACGTGGGCTCGGTCGCGTCCGTCTTCATGTCGCGCTGGGACAAGGCGGTGGCCAAGCAGGTACCGGCGGATCTGCGCAACAAGCTTGCCCTGGCAGTGGGCCTCGACGTCTATCGCGCATACCGGCAACTGATGGACTCCGAGCGGTTCCAGGCGCTGGAGAACCTCGGGGCCCGCATGCAGCGGCTGCTCTGGGCCAGCACCAGCGCCAAGGACCCCGCGGCGCCCGACACCCTGTACGTGCACGGGCTGGCCGCTCCGTTCACCGTCAACACCATGCCCGACGCCACGCTGGAGGCCTTCTTCGACCACGGTGAGGTGGGAGATCCGTTGCCGGCCGACGGCGGCGACGCCGATGCGCTGCTCACGCGGTTCGCCGAGGCGGGCGTCGACCTGGGTGAGGTCGCAGCCCAGCTGCAGCGCGACGGGGCCACGTCCTTCGTCGATGCCTGGAACGAATTGATGGGCCGGCTCGAGACGCAGACATCCGCGGTGGCCTGACCAGCCAACCACGCCAAGAAAGGAGACAAATCGTGTCGATTCCGCCGTTGTGCGAACGCCCGGCCTTCGAGGCCCTTGCCCAGCACTATTCGAAGATGGAGGGCCGTCATCTGCGAGAACTCTTCGCCGAGGACGCGACTCGCGGCGAGCGATTCTGCGCGGAGGCCGCCGGGATCTATCTCGACTACTCGAAAAACCGGATCACGGAAGAAACCCTGAGCCTACTGCTACAGCTGGCCAAGGAGTCAGAGCTCGAGCGGCGCCGCGACATGATGTTCGCCGGGGAGCGGATCAACGTGTCGGAGGACCGCTCGGTGCTGCACGTGGCGTTGCGGATGCCGAAAGGCACATCGCTGATGGTCGACGGCGTGGGCGACGTTGTCACCAAGGTGCACCACGTCCTCGATCGGATGGCCGATTTCGCCACCAAGATCCGTTCGGGTGCCTGGAAAGGGCAGACCGGCAAGCCGATCCGCAACATCGTCAATATCGGCATCGGCGGATCCGACCTGGGGCCGGTGATGGCCTACGAGGCGCTGCGCCACTACACCGACCGCAATCTGACGTTCCGCTTCGTCTCGAATGTCGACTCGACCGACTTCGTGGAGGCGACCAGAGCCCTGGCGGCCGAGGAAACGCTGTTCATCGTGTCGTCGAAGACGTTCGGCACCCTCGAGACGCTGACCAACGCCACCTCGGCACGCGACTGGGTGGTCGGTCAGCTCGGCGACGCCGCGGTTGCAAAGCATTTCGTGGCCGTCTCGACCAACGCCGAACGGGTAGCCGAATTCGGCATCGATACCGCGAACATGTTCGGCTTCTGGGATTGGGTCGGCGGACGCTACTCCATGGACTCGGCCATCGGCTTGTCGACGATGGTGGCCCTGGGCCCGGAGGGCTTCGGCGAGCTGCTGGCCGGCTTTCACGCGATGGATGAGCACTTCCGCACCGCCCCGCCGGAACAGAACCTCCCGATGCTGATGGGTCTGCTCGCGGTGTGGTACGTGAATTTCTTTGGCGCCCAGTCGATCGGCGTGATGCCGTATGACCAATACCTCAAGCGTTTCCCCGCCTACCTGCAGCAGCTGACCATGGAGTCCAACGGCAAGCATGTCACCGTCGACGGCACGGTCGTGGACTACCAGACCGGCCCGGTGTATTGGGGTGAGCCGGGCACCAACGGCCAGCACAGCTTCTACCAGCTGATCCACCAGGGAACGGCACTGATACCGGTCGACCTCATCGGTTTCGGCAAGAGCCTCAACCCGCTGGGCGACCATCACGACATCCTGTCGTCGAACGTATTCGCCCAAGCCCAGGCGCTTGCCTTCGGCAAAAGCGAGCAGGAGGTCCGGGAGGAAGGGACCCCCGACGCGGTGGTGCCGCACCGGGTCATGCAGGGCAACCGCCCCACGAACGTCCTTTTGGCGGAGAAGCTGACCCCCTACGTCCTGGGCGCATTGGTCGCGCTGTATGAACACAGCGTGTTTACCCAGGGGACGATCTGGGGTATCGACTCCTTCGACCAATGGGGCGTCGAGCTGGGCAAGGTGATGGCGAAGGCGATCATCCCCGAGCTGGAGAGCACAGGCGAGCCTGAGCTCGGCCACGACTCGTCGACCAACGCGCTCATTCGGCACTATCGGGCACTGAAGGGCTAAGGAGGCAAACCATTTCGACTGCCACGCCCATAGGCATCGAGCAAGAGAAGCAGTTCGCCGCGGAGGCGGCAGCAGATCTGGTCGAAGACGGCATGACGGTGGGGCTTGGCACCGGCTCGACGGTGGCGTTCCTGCTCCCGGCGCTGGCACGCCGAGCGCTCGACATTCGTTGTGCCGCAACGTCGCCGCGCACCGAGCAGGCTGCCCGCGAGCTGGGCCTGAAGGTGGAAGCACTGGCCGACATCGAATATTTCGATGTGACCATTGATGGCGCGGATCAGGTCGCCCCGGACGGTTGGCTCGTGAAGGGCGGCGGCGCCGCGCACACCCGCGAGAAAATCGTCGCCGCGGCGGCGGATCGCTTCGTCGTCATCGCCGACTCGTCGAAGCTCGTCGACGCCCTGCACGGTCCCATCCCGGTTGAGCTACTCCGCTTCGGGCTGCACGCCACCCTTCGCCGGATCGCACCGGTCTCGTTGCGTGATGCTCCGCTGAGCCCGGACGGCGGCGTGATCGCCGACTACCGGGGGCCGGTCACCGACCCGGCAGCGCTGGCCGCCTGGTTGGCCTCGACACCCGGCGTCGTCGAGCACGGCCTGTTCGGCCCCGAGATGGTGACGGCGGTCCTGGTGGGCAACGGAGAGTCGGTGCACCGGGTCGACTTCGAGCGCACTGACCAACCGGGTTGACGCGGACTTAGCAAGGGCGAGAACAAAATACGGGGTCACGATGAGAAGGAGTTGGTATGCGTGCGTTGACTGTGGAGCCCGGTCATAAGGGCTCGTTGAGTGTGGCCGATGTGCCCGACCCCACCCCGGGGGAAGGCGAACTGCTGGTTGACGGTGTGGCGATGGGGGTGTGCGGCACCGACAAAGAGATCGTTTCCGGCGAGTATGGGTGGGCGCCGCCGGGCTCGTCGCGGCTGGTGCTCGGCCACGAATCACTCGGGCGGGTGCGTGAAGCGCCGGCGTCGAGCAACTTCTCTGCCGGTGATCTGGTGGTGGGCGTGGTGCGCCGCCCCGACCCGGAGCCGTGCGGAGCGTGTGCTGTCGGCGAGTTCGACATGTGCCGCAACGGCCGCTACCGCGAGCGCGGCATCAAGGAGCTGAATGGCTACGGCAGCCATGCCTGGTGTGTGGAAGCCGATTACGCGGTGCGGTTGGATCCGTCGCTGGAGCGGGTCGGCATGCTGCTGGAACCCACCACGGTGGTGTCCAAGGCGTGGGAGCAGGTGGAGCGGATCGGTGCCCGTGGCTGGTTCGAGCCGAAACGTGCGTTGGTCACCGGTGCCGGCCCGATCGGGTTGTTGGCGGCGCTGATCGGGGTGCAGCACGGCTTGGACACGCACGTGCTGGACCGGGTGACCGAGGGCCCCAAGCCGGACCTGGTCAAATCGCTGGGCGCGACCTACCACCACGAAGACATCGAGTCGGTGGCCAAGAAGTTGCGGCCCGACGTCGTGATCGAGGGCACGGGGGTAGGAAGCCTGGTGTTCGGCGCATTGATGAACACCGCTACCTACGGGATCACCTGCTTGACCGGAGTGTCGTCGGGCGGACACAAAATTGAGGTGGATGCCGGCCTGGTGAACCGTGACATCGTGTTGGAGAACGACGTGGTCGTCGGCTCGGTCAACGCCAATTTGCGCCACTATCAGCAGGGCGCCGACGTGTTGGCCCGCGCCGACAACGAGTGGCTGGAAGGGCTGATCACCCGGCGGGTCCCACTGGAGAAGGCCGCCGAGGCGTTCCAGCCCGCCGACGGGGACGTGAAGGTGATCATCGAACTGGACGGGCAGAGCTGATGGCGCACATCGAGGACTACGCGGTGCTCGGTGATCTGCATACCGCGGCGCTGGTGGGCCGTGACGGCAGCATCGACTGGCTGTGCCTGCCGCGGTTCGATTCCGGTCCGTGTTTCGCGGCACTGCTGCACGACGAGTCGGCCGGCCACTGGCGACTCGCACCGGCCTGCGGTGGGCCGGCGACCCGACGCTCCTACCGCGACGACACGCTGATCGTGGACACCGAGTGGGATACGCCGGAAGGCTCGGTGCGGGTCACCGATTTCATGCCGCCGCGCGGTGAAGACGCCGACGTGGTGCGGATTGTCGAGGGCCTGTCCGGGCGGGTGCCGATGCGGATGCGCCTGGTGATCAGGTTCGACTACGGAAACGTGGTGCCGTGGATCCGCCGAAGCGACGAAGGTCTGATTGCGATCGCCGGGCCCGACACGTTGTGTCTGAGCACACCGGTTGACGTAGCGGGCGAGCACATGTCCACGGTCGCCGAGTTCGAGGTGGCCGCAGGCGAGAAGGTGCCGTTCGTGCTCACCCACACGTCGTCACACCGCCTTGCGGAAGCCGTGCGGGCACATGCCGACCAGGCATTGCGCGACACCGAGGAGTTCTGGCGCGACTGGATCGGCCGCTGCACCTACCGCGGGCAGTACGAGGCGGCGGTGCGTCGTGCGCTGATCACCCTGAAGGCGCTCACTTACGACCCGACCGGCGGAATCGTCGCGGCGGCGACCACCTCGCTACCCGAAGGGCTTGGCGGCGTGCGCAATTGGGACTACCGGTATTGCTGGCTGCGCGACGCAACCTTCACGTTGCAGGCGTTGTTGGGTACCGGCTACGTCGACGAGGCCAAGGCGTGGCGGGACTGGCTGGTGCGCGCGGTGGCCGGCGACCCGGCCAAGCTGCAGATCATGTACAGCGTCGACGGCACGCGGCGCATTCCGGAGCTGACCCTGGACTGGCTATCCGGCTACGAAAACTCGGCGCCGGTGCGGATCGGCAACGAGGCCGCCGGCCAGTTCCAACTCGATGTGTACGGCGAGGTTCTCGACGGGTTGCATCTGGCCCGTGATACGGGGATGCAGGCAGTGGATGAGGCCTGGGACATTCAGCTGGCGTTGCTCGACTTTCTGGAAGGCAATTGGGATCAGCCGGATTCCAGCCTCTGGGAGGTCCGCGGGGCGCAAAGGCATTTCGTGCATTCCAAGGTGATGGCCTGGGCCGGTGTTGATCGTGCGGTGCACACCGTGGAAGCCCAGGGTCTGAACGGCCCCGTCGATAAGTGGCGCGATCTGCGCGACCGCATCCACGCCGACGTCTGCGAACACGGTTACGACGCGCAACGCCAGACCTTCACCCAGTCCTACGGCTCAGCGGGTCTCGATTCCGCGCTGCTGCTGATGCCCCGGGTCGGCTTTTTGCCATGGACCGATCCGCGCGTCATCGGCACCGTCGACGCCGTTCAGCGCGAGCTGGCCAGCGACGGATTCCTGATGCGCTATGACCCTGCCGCCGACGGCGGCGGCGACGGGCTGCCCGGCACCGAGGGCACATTTCTGGTGTGTACGTTCTGGCTGGCCGACGCCCTGCACGGCATCGGTCGCACCGACGAGGCCCACAAGTTGTTCGAGCGCTTGCTTTCGTTGCGCAACGATGTGGGCTTGCTCAGCGAGGAATACGACACCACCGCGCAGCGGCAGGTGGGCAATACCCCACAGGCGTTCAGCATGGTCGGCTTGGTCAACACCGCTCGCCAGCTCAGCGGATCATCGGTGGCAACCCGCAGCGACGGTCTCAGTCGCGTGACCAGCTGACCGGACTTATCCAGAAGGAGGATCATGAGCCAACCTGCTGTCGGTAAACGTCATCACGTCGTCGTCATCGGGTCGGGCTTCGGCGGCTTGACCGCGGCCAAGGCCCTGAAGCGCGCGGACGTCGATGTCACGCTCATCTCGAAGACGACCAATCATCTGTTCCAGCCGCTGCTCTATCAGGTGGCCACCGGAATCTTGTCCGAAGGCGAGATCGCCCCGCCCATCAGGCTGATCCTGCACAAGCAGAAGAATGCGCGGGTGTTGCTCGGAGAGGTCGAGGCGATCGATCTCCATGCCCAGACGGTGACGTCGAAGCTGATGGACATCCACACTGTGACGCCGTTCGACAGCCTCATCGTCAGCGCCGGCGCCCAGCAGTCCTACTTCGGCAATGACCAGTTCGCCACCTACGCACCCGGCATGAAGACCATCGACCACGCACTGGAACTGCGTGGTCGGATCATCGGTGCGTTCGAGGCCGCCGAGGTCACCACCGACCCCGCGGAGCGGAGACGCCGCCTGACCTTCGTGGTGGTCGGCGCCGGGCCGACCGGAGTCGAATTAGCCGGGCAGATCGCCGAACTCGCCAACCGCACTCTGGCCGGCGCATTCCGGACCATCCGGCCGAGCGATTGCCGGGTGGTCCTGGCCGATGCCGCGCCCGCGGTGTTGCCACCGATGGGCGACAAACTGGGCGCCAAAGCGCAGCGACGGCTGGAGAAGCTCGGCGTCGAGATCCAGCTCAACGCGATGGTGACGGCCGTCGACTACCACGGCATCACCGTCAAGGACAAAGACGGCACGCAGCGGCGCATCGAATGTGCCTGCAAGGTGTGGGCGGCCGGCGTCCAGGCCAGTTCGCTGGGCAAGATCCTCGCCGAGCAGTCCGATGGATCAGAAGTCGACCGCGCCGGGCGGGTCGTTGTGCAGCCCGATCTCACCGTCAAAGGGCACCCGCACGTTTTCGTCGTCGGCGATCTGATGGCGGTACCGGGCGTGCCCGGAATGGCGCAGGGCGCGATCCAGGGCGCGACCTACGCCACGAAATGCATCAAACGCTCGCTCAAGGGCCGCGACGACCCGGCCCGTCGCGGCCCCTTCAAGTACTTCGACAAGGGCAGTATGGCGACGGTGTCCCGCTACAGCGCCGTCGTACATGTCGGCAAGCTCGAGTTCGGTGGCTTCATCGGATGGCTGGCCTGGCTGGTCCTGCACCTGTACTACCTGGTCGGCCACAAAAACCGGTTCACCACAGTGCTCGCCTGGCTGATCTCGTTCGTGGGGCGCAGCCGGGGCCAGATGACCATCACCAGCCAGATGATCTATGCACGTTTGGCGCTGGACCAGGCCCAAACGCAAGATCAGGAGGCCCTGGCCGCGGCCGAACAAGCCGACTATGCCGAACGACGGGCCTAAGAGTTGACCCGTAATGGGTCATGCAGCGCCAATCAGCTTGGGGGCTGGTTGTTTTCGGCTGGTCAATTACCGCTCAACTCCTAGTTAGATCCGGTGTGACACCGCAGGTCGGTGCTGCTCGATGAGCAGGCGCGCCATGTCTCGGCCGCGCTGGGCGGCGGCGTCGTCGCCTTCGGCTGCAGCGATCATGACGCCCTTGATCAGAATGTGAAAGCAACGGGCGAAGTTATCAACGTCGAGGAGCCCCGCCTCGTGGGCGCGGTGGCGCACGATGTCGCGGAAATTCTCCATGTATTCGATGCTGGCCATTCCGGTGGGGTGAGTGGCGCCCATTTCGAGTAGCACCCTGGTGAACGAGCAGCCGTCGTAGTCGTCGCATTGGTGGAACCAGTCGTAGAGGACGTCGAAGATCGCCAGCAGTTGTTCCTCGGGGGTCTTAGCGCGTCGCCGTGACTGTGCCTCGATGAGCTCATAGGTCCACAGTTGTTCGCGGCGGGCCAGCACCGCCAGCACAAGGTCATTTTTGGTCGGGAAGTGCCGATAAAGCGTGGCTTTGGCCACCCCGGCTCCCTCGATCACCTGATCCATGCCCACCGCGCGGACACCGCGGCGGGTAAACAGCGCATAGGCGGTAGCCACGATCCGTTCGCGGGCCGACGGCACGGGCCCAAGCTGCGAGACTCCTGGCAATACCATGTGAAAACCCTACCTACTGTCGCCGAGATATAGACAGACTAGTCTGTCTTGTGGCACGTTGGAAATAGATGTTCAGCCTTCAAGCAGGTAGGGCGGGCAATCCCGTAAAGCACCCCAGCCACATGGAGACAACCCATCATGACGCTTTCCTCCACTGAAGCGTTCGCTTCCCCGGCCGGCACCACTCGCACGGCAAACCTCCAGCTCGATGAGCGCGGCCTGTTGCGCGTCACCACCCGACGCACCCGTTCAGCGGTCATTGTCTCGGTCGCCGGCGAGGTGGACGCCAGCAACGAGCGTGCCTGGGCGCAGCTGTTGAGCGAGACAGCCGCAACGACACCTGCGCCAGGACCGTTCGTCGTCGACCTGCGAGACGTCGACTTCATCGGCTGTAACGCGTTGGCGGTGTTGGCTCGCGAATCCGAGCTGTGCCGGCGGCGCGGTATCAGGCTGTGCCTGGTCTGCCAGCAGTCAATCGTGCCCCGAGCCATCGCCGCTGCCGGGCTGGGGCGGGCGCTGCCGATCTACCAGGCGATCGAGACGGCGCTGTCCCGTGTAGTGAGGAGGATTCGATGACTTTGTCCCATAGCCCGGCACCTGAACACGAACTCGACGCCAGTGGGAGCCCGCCGGCCACCGCTGCCCCCAGCTATGCGGGATACAGCCACATCGGACAGCGATCCAGCAATGACGACCGGTGGGCGGCAGACCCGACCCAGGGCTTGTATGTCGTTGCCGACGGTGTAGGCATCGCCAGCGGCGGCGGGCTGGCCGCCCAACTGGTCACCGAGTTGCTGCCGACCTACCTGCCCCGCCACCTCAGCGGTGCGGATCTCAGCGGCCCCGACGCCGCGCCGCTACTGGGGAATGCGGTCGCGCGACTTTCCGATGATCTGCATGCGCGAGGTGAGACCGAACCTGGGTTGGCTGAAGCCCACACCACCGTGGTGGCCGCGGTCATCACTGCCTCTCGCGCCGTGATCGCCCATCTCGGCGACAGCCGTGCCTACCTGTACCGCGACCACCGGGCGCACCGCCTGACCAGTGATCACAGCCTCGTCGAGAGCCTCATCGGCGCCGGTGAAATCACCCCCGCCGAGGCTGCCGATCACCCGATGCGCTCGATGGTGACCCGACACGTTGGAATGACTCCGCCCGCCTCCCCTGACGTGTGCGGGGTGGACCTACTGCCCGGTGACCGAATGTTGTTGTGCACCGATGGCTTACACGACGTGGTCGATGATTCGTCGCTGGCAGCGGTCTTGGCCACGCATCCCGATCCGACTCAGGCGTGTGCGGCGTTGATTGAGGCCGCCAACCAGGCGGGGAGCCCGAGTAACACCACCGCCGTGGTCGTCGACATTCCCACGGCGGCACCTGAGTTCCAGCGCCTTCAGCGTGCTGTCTAATAGATAGTTCCGATGCCGACGATCGGTAATATCGATTCGTGGAGTTACGCCAGTTGGCGCATTTCGTCGCCGTCGCGGAGGAACGGCACTTCACCCGGGCCGCGGCACGAGTGCACGTCGTGCAGTCGACCCTGTCGGCCTCGATCAGCGCCCTCGAACGCGAGCTCGGCAGTGCGCTGCTGATCCGCAGTAGCCGCCGCGTCGACCTGACCGCTGCGGGCCGTGCGCTGCTACCGGCCGCGCGAAGCGCGTTGGCCGCCGCCGACACCGGCCGCGCCGCCGTCGACGCGGTCCGCGGCGTACTGCGGGGACACTTGGCCATCGGCCTGGTCCAAGCGCTCGGGATCATGGACCTGCCGGCACTGCTCACGCGCTACCACGAGCGGTACCCGGGCATCAGCGTGACGCTGCGACACGACACTATCGACGGCCTGGTTCGGGCCACTGTCGACGGCGACCTCGACCTGGCGTTCGTCAACCGCCCCTACGATGCGCGGCGCGTTAACGAGCTGGTATTGGGAACCGAATTTCTGGTGCTCGGTGTGCACCGCGACGACCCGCTGGCGCAGCGTGAAACCGTCGCGCTCACCGATCTCGCTGCGCGTGAGTTCATCGGAGGCCAAGCCGATTTCGCGATCCGTGCTCGTGTCGACAGCATCTGCGCCGAAGTCGGACTGGACCGGACCATCTGCTGTGAATCCGACAGCCTCAATGACCTGGTGGATCTGGTCGGCAGCGGATTCGGCATCGCATTCCTGCCGCCGGCCATCCTGAAGAACATCGATCGCATTGTCGGCGTCCAAACCACACCCGCGATTTCGTGGGAGTTGACCGTCGTCTCCCCGGCCGAGCGTCCGCCAACACCGGCCGCCGCCGCCTTCCTGGAGATGCTTCCGGCCACCGCCGCTGATCGTCGCTAACAGGGCTGGACAGGTCAGCGGGTCGTTTCCCCGGCAGCGAATCGGGGTACCGGAGTCTCGATCTGCAGCAAACGGCTGTCGCGCACTAGGGTGGGGGCGATCAGCTGTGCCGACCCGAGGATTGACTTCGTGACCACTTTGGAAGATATTTCTGCGCTTACCCAGCCCCGCCACCCGGATGACTGGAGCGAGATCGACTCGACTGCCGTCGACACCATCCGGGTGCTTGCCGCCGATGCGGTCCAGAAGGTCGGCAACGGACATCCGGGCACGGCGATGAGTCTGGCCCCGCTGGCCTACACGCTCTTCCAGCGGGTGATGCGCCACGATCCCAGCGATACCACCTGGATCGGGCGGGACCGGTTCGTGCTGTCCTGCGGACACAGCAGCCTGACCCTGTACATTGAGCTCTTCCTCGGCGGATTCGGCCTCGAGTTGTCCGATATCGAGGCTTACCGCACCTGGGGATCCAAGACGCCCGGACACCCGGAGCATCGGCACACCAGGGGTGTGGAGATCACCACCGGGCCGCTGGGCCAGGGTCTGTCCTCGGCGGTCGGGATGGCAATGGCATCGCGCTTCGAGCGCGGGCTGTTCGACCCGGACGCTGCTCCGGGATCCAGCCCGTTCGACCACTACATCTATGTCATCGCCTCCGACGGCGACATGGAGGAAGGTGTGACGTCCGAGGCCTCGTCGCTGGCGGCGGTGCAGCAACTGGGCAACCTCATCGTGTTCTACGACCACAACAAGATCTCGATCGAGGACGACACCGACATCGCGCTGTGTGAGGACACCGCCGCGCGCTACCGGGCCTACGGGTGGCACGTGCAGGAAATCGAGGGCGGCGAAAACGTCGTCGCGATCGAGGAGGCCATCGCCAACGCCAAGGCGGTCACCGACCGGCCGTCGTTCATCGAGCTGCGCACCATCATCGGCTACCCCGCGCCGAACCTGATGAACACCGGCAAGGCGCATGGAGCGGCGCTCGGCGAGGACGAGGTGGCCGCCATCAAGAAAGTGCTCGGATTCGATCCCGACAAGCACTTCCAGGTCAGCGACGAGGTGCTGGCCCACACCCGCAAGCTGGTCGACCGTGGCAAGCAGGTGCACGAACGCTGGCAGCCCGAGTTCGACGCGTGGGCAAGCCGCGAACCGCAACGCAAGGCGCTGCTGGACCGGTTGGTGGCCCATCGGCTGCCCGACGGCTGGGACGACGACCTGCCGCACTGGGAGCCGGGATCCGACTCGGTCGCCACCCGCAAGGCATCCGGTGCGGTGCTGGCCGCGGTAGGTCCGAAACTGCCCGAGCTGTGGGGTGGTTCGGCCGACCTGGCCGGCAGCAACGACACCACGATCAAAGGCGCCGACTCGTTTGGCCCGCCGTCGATCTCGACGAACGAGTTCACCGCGCACTGGTACGGGCGCACCCTGCACTTCGGTATTCGCGAGCACGCGATGGGCGCGATCTTGTCCGGCATCGTGCTACACGGCCCGACCCGCGCCTACGGCGGCACGTTCCTGCAGTTCTCCGACTACATGCGTGCGGCGGTGCGGTTGGCGTCGCTGATGCAGATCGACACCATCTACGTGTGGACGCACGATTCGGTCGGGTTGGGTGAGGACGGCCCGACCCATCAGCCGATCGAGCACCTGGCGGCGCTGCGCGCCATCCCGCACCTGTCGGTGGTCCGTCCCGCCGATGCCAACGAGACCGCCTACGCATGGCGCACCATCCTGGCACGCGATGCCGGTGGCGGGGATCTGGTCGAGGCGCGCCGCGCGTCCGGCGCGGGCTACGGTCCGGTCGGGCTGATCCTGACCCGTCAAGGTGTCCCGGTGCTCGACGGCACCGACGCCGAAGGCGTTGCCAGGGGCGGCTATGCGTTGGGCGGCACCTCGGAAGGGGGCGAGCCCGACGTCCTGCTGATCGGTACCGGCTCAGAATTGCAGCTGTGTGTCGAGGCTCGAAAGATATTGGCCGACAAGGACATCACCGCACGAGTGGTATCGATGCCGTGCGTCGAGTGGTTCGAGTCCCAGCCCTACGACTACCAGAACAGCGTCCTGCCGCCGGCAGTGTCGGCCCGGGTCGCGGTCGAAGCCGGTGTCGCGCAGTGCTGGCACAAGTGGGTGGGCGACACCGGCCAGATTGTGTCGATCGAACGCTACGGCGAATCCGCGGATTACAAAACCATTTTCCGCGAGTTCGGCTTCACCGCCGAAGCCGTCGCCGCCGCCGCCGAGCGGGCACTGGACAACTGACAATGGCCGAACGAGAGGAAAAGGTTAATCCGATGACTCAGAATCCCAACCTTGCCACGCTCAGCGCTGCGGGCGTCTCGGTCTGGCTCGACGACTTGTCGCGCGAGCGGCTGGAGACCGGCAACCTGCAAGAACTCATCGACACCAAGAGTGTGGTCGGGGTTACCACCAACCCGACGATCTTCCAGAAGGCGCTGGCAGACGGTGACGCGTACAACGCTCAGATATCTGACCTCGTCGAGCGTGGCGCCGATGTCGACGCGACCGTACGCACGCTCACCACCGACGACGTGCGCAATGCCTGCGACGTGCTAAGAGCGCAATGGGAAGCCTCCGACGGTGTCGACGGACGCGTCTCGATCGAGGTCGACCCGCGGCTGGCACACGACACCGACAAGACGATCAGTCAGGCCGTCGAACTGTGGAAGATCGTCGACCGGCCGAATCTGTTCATCAAAATCCCGGCCACCACCGCCGGTCTGCCTGCTATCACCGCGGTGCTGGCGGAAGGCATTTCGGTCAACGTCACGCTGATCTTCTCCGTCGAGCGACACCGAGCCGTGATGGACGCCTACCTGAAGGGGCTGGAAGAAGCCAAGAAGGCCGGACACGACCTGTCCAAGATCCATTCCGTGGCATCATTTTTCGTCTCCAGGGTGGACACCGAGGTTGACAGCCGGCTGGAAAAGCTTGCGACCGAGGATGCGCTGCAGTTGCGGGGGAAGGCCGGTGTGGCCAACGCCCGACTGGCGTATGGCGCCTACCAGGAGGTGTTTATCGGCGGTGATCGCTATGAGCAGCTCAAGGCCGAGGGCGCCCGGGTGCAGCGGCCGCTGTGGGCGTCGACCGGTGTCAAAAACCCCGACTACTCCGACACGCTCTACGTCACCGAGTTGGTCGCTCCGAACATCGTGAACACCATGCCGGAGAAGACACTTGACGCAGTCGCCGACCATGGTGTTATCGCCGGCGACACCGTCACCGGCACGGCCTCGGCGGCCCAGAAGGTGTTCGACGAGCTGGAGGCGGTCGGCGTCGACCTGACCGACGTGTTCGTCGTGCTGGAAAACGAAGGCGTGCAGAAGTTCGAGGCATCCTGGAAGGAGCTGTTGGCCGAGACTCGAACACAGCTTTCCTCCGCCGCGAAATGAGCCCGGCCGGCGTCCGGGGCAGCGCCGGGCAGTGGCAAAACCCGTTGCGGGACAAACGCGATAAGCGGCTGCCCCGAATCGCCGGGTCCTGCGGCCTGGTGATCTTCGGTGTCACCGGCGATTTGGCCCGCAAGAAGGTGATGCCGGCGGTCTACGACCTGGCCAACCGCGGCCTGCTGCCACCGACCTTCGCTCTGGTCGGCTTCGCGCGCCGGGACTGGGAACACGAAGATTTCGGCCAGGTCGTCCACGAAGCCGTCAAACAGCACTCGCGCACGCCGTTCCGGCAGGCGATCTGGGACCGCCTGGCCGAGGGAATCCGGTTCGTCCAGGGCACTTTCGATGACGACAAGGCATTCGGTCGATTAGCCGAATGTCTGGACAAGCTCGACGCCGAGCGCGGTACCGGCGGCAACCACGCTTTCTACCTGGCCATCCCGCCTAAAGCTTTTCCGACGGTATGCGAGCAACTGCACACGTCCGGGCTGGCCCGCCCGCAGAACGGCCGGTGGAGCCGGGTGGTCATCGAGAAACCGTTCGGCCACAACCTGGACAGCGCCTGCGAGCTCAACAAGGTGGTCAACAGCGTCTTTCCGGAGGAGTCGGTGTTCCGCATCGACCACTACCTGGGCAAGGAGACGGTGCAGAACATCCTGGCGCTACGGTTCGCCAATCAACTGTTCGACCCGATCTGGAACGCGCACTACGTCGACCACGTGCAGATCACCATGGCCGAAGACATCGGGCTCGGTGGCCGCGCCGGCTACTACGACGGGATCGGTGCCGCGCGCGACGTGATCCAGAACCATCTGATGCAGTTGCTCGCGCTCACCGCGATGGAGGAACCGGTCAGTTTCCAGCCCGCGGAGCTGCAGACCGAGAAGATCAAGGTGCTCTCAGCCACCGAACTCGCGCAGCCGCTCGACGAGACGACCAGCCGCGGCCAGTACACCGCCGGCTGGCAGGGCGGACAGCAGGTGGTCGGGCTGCTCGACGAGGAGGGCTTCGCCAAGGATTCGGTCACCGAGACGTTCGCCGCCATCACGCTGGAGGTCGATACCCGTCGCTGGGCCGGTGTCCCGTTTTATCTGCGAACCGGAAAGCGGTTGGGCCGCAGGGTTACCGAGATCGCACTGGTTTTCAAACGTGCTCCCCATCTGCCGTTCGACGCCACCATGACCGATGAGCTGGGCACGAATGCGATGGTGATCCGCGTGCAGCCGGACGAAGGAGTCACCCTGCGGTTCGGGTCCAAGGTGCCGGGCACCACGATGGAGGTCCGGGACGTCAACATGGATTTTTCTTACGGCTCGGCGTTCGCCGAGGCTTCACCCGAGCCCTACGAGCGGCTGATTCTCGACGTGCTGCTCGGCGAGCCATCGCTGTTTCCGGTCAACGAGGAAGTCGAAATGGCTTGGGAAATACTTGATCCAGTTCTCGACAATTGGGCCGCCCATGGGAAGCCTGAGCCGTACCAGGCGGGCACCTGGGGTCCGGCGTCGTCGTTCGAGATGCTGCGCCGGACCGGCCGGGAATGGCGGCGGCCGTGATCCGCGCCGGCGACGATGCAGAACGCAGTGATGAGAAGGAGCGGCGCACATGATCGTCGAACTGCCGGACACCAGCACCACCGCGATCAACAAGAAACTCGGTGAGTTGCGCGAGAAAATCGGTGCGGTAACGCTCGGGCGGGTACTGACATTGGTTATCGCACCGGACAGCGACGCGGTGCTCGAAGAATCCATCGAGGCCGCCAACGCAGCCAGCCACGAGCATCCCAGCCGGGTGATCGTGGCGATGTCCGGTGACGAAGATGCCGCCGACGCGCGGCTGGACGCGCAACTGCGGGTGGGCGGGGACACCGGCGCCAGTGAGGTCGTAGTGCTGCGGCTGTCGGGTCCACTCGCCGCTCACGCCGATAGTGTGGTGGTGCCATTCCTCTTGCCGGATATCCCGGTAGTGACCTGGTGGCCGGATATCGCCCCGGCGGTGCCGGCCCAAGACCCGCTGGGCAAGTTGGCGATCCGGCGTATCACCGACGCGAGCAATGGTGTCAACCCGCTGTCGGCGATCAAGAGCCGGCTACCGGGATACACAGCCGGCGACACCGATCTGGCCTGGAGCCGCATCACCTACTGGCGGGCGCTACTCACCTCGGCGGTCGACCAGCCACCGCACGAGCCGATCACCTCGGCGTGGGTGTCCGGACTGAAGACCGAACCGGCGCTGGACGTGTTGGCGGGCTGGCTGGCCAGCCGCATCGACGGCCCGGTGCAACGCGCCGTGGGCGATCTCAAGGTCGAGCTGGTGCGCAACACTGAAATGGTGACTTTGAGCCGACCGCAGGAGGGCATGACGGCGACATTGAGCCGGACCGCTCGGCCGCCTGCGCTGGTTCCGTTGCCGCGCAGGGAAACCCGGGAGTGCCTGGCCGAGGATCTGCGGCGGCTGGACCCGGACCCGATCTACTTATCAGCACTCGAAGGCATCGACCGAGTGGAGTACCTATGAGCACTAGCATCGAAACGTTCCCCGACAGCGACGCGCTCGTCGCGGCGGCCGGCGAACGACTGATCGGCGTCATCGAGTCCGCCGCGGCGGCCAGGGGCCGGGCGCTGATCGTGTTGACCGGCGGCCGCAATGGCACCAAACTACTGCGGCATCTGGGCACGCAGGGGGACCGCATCGACTGGAGCAAGGTGCATCTGTTCTGGGGCGACGAACGCTACGTGGCCGAAGAAGACGACGACCGCAACGACAAGCAAGCGCGCGTTGCCCTGCTGGACCACGTCGACATCCCGGCGCGCAACGTGCACGCGATGCCGGCCAGCGACGGCGAATTCGGCAATGACCTCGCTGCTGCGGCGTTGGCTTATGAGCAGCTGCTGGCTGCCAACGCTGAACCCGGTGATCCCGCACCCAATTTCGACGTCCATCTGATCGGCGTGGGTGAAGAAGGCCATGTCGACTCGGTGTTCCCGGACAGTCCTGCCGTACACGAAAAGACCCGGATGGTGGTCGGTGTCGACGATTCACCCAAGCCACCACCGCAGCGGATCACGTTGACGCTGCCGGCTATCCGGCGCGCCCGCGAGGTGTGGATGATGGTGTCCGGTGCGGAGAAAGCCGACGCCGTGGCAGCCGCCGTCGGCGGAGCCGACCCGGTCAAAGTCCCGGCCGCCGGCGCGGTCGGGCAGGAAAACACCGTGTGGTTCCTCGATAACGAGGCCGCCGCAAAGTTGCCGGGGTAGACGGCGAACCGCGAAACAGAGAGCATGGTTGTGGTTTTGGCGCAGGGCACGACCTTGGCCTCTGTCTCGCGGCGGACTAGCTTCCCGGGTCAGCCGTGCCCGCCGCACAGTCGGCCTGACGGTCGAAGTAGCCGGCCGCGTAGTCCGCGAGCCGGCGCGCGATGTCGGTTTCGGCGGCGCGGCTAGTCACGACCTGGCGCCGCGAGTCACGGTCACAAAGCCTTTGCCGCACACCGATCAGATGTGGCTCCGCCTGCGGTGGTTCCACGAGCGGTAATAATGGCGTCATGGCCGACAAATCTGCCCCCCGCGAGCGGCAACGACTCAAGACCCTGGCACAAGCCGCACTGAACGCGGACGTCACGGTGGGGCAGGTAGAAGACATCCTCTCGGGCCTGAGTAACACCATGGACGAGCTGAACGGTTCACTGTCGCGATTGAACGGCACCGTGGAACGCCTGGAGGGCGGCTTGGACCACCTCGAGGGCACGCTGCACAACCTCGACGATTTAGCACGCCGGCTCACCGCGCTCGTCGAACCGGTGGAGGCCATCGTCGAACGAATCGATTACATCGTGGGTTTGGGTGAGACGGTGATGTCGCCGCTGTCCATGACCGAGCACGCCGTTCGCGGTGCGCTCAACACCCTGCGCAACCGGACGGCCCGGTAGCCGCGGCTAACCGGGGTCGGCGTCGCAGTCCCCCAGTACGGGCGGCGCGGCCATCGGCAACGGCCCGATCACCGCGTCGCGGTTGTCGACGGGATAGCCGGGTGGGTCAGCCGCACCGGGCATCACAGCGGGATATGTCACAGCTGTCCGACGTTGCCCACCTCGGCTCGGTTCCGGACCGGATCAGCGGTATTTGATCAGCAGCGCCACGGCGACGATGGAAACCAGCCAGATGCCGGTGACGAACAGCGTCAACCGGTCGAGGTTCTTCTCCACCACCGTCGACCCGGACAGGCTGGACTGCACACCGCCGCCGAACAGCGTCGACAGGCCGCCCCCCTTGGCGCGGTGCAGCAGCACCAGCAGGACCACCAGGATGCTGGTGATCACCAGGATGATCTGCAGGGCCAATTCCATGGCCGCTACCCTACCGGCTGCTCAGCGCAGTTACGGAATAGGCCCGCCCGCCGCGATAGCGCACAGCGTCGCGAACTGCTCCCCGTCCAGTGACGCGCCGCCGACCAGGGCACCGTCGACGTCGTCGCAGGCGCTGATGTCGCCGATGTTCTTCGCGTTCACCGAGCCGCCGTAGAGCACCCGGACGTTCTCGGCGGTCTGCGATGACGCCAGCGTGCCCAGCTCTTGGCGGATCGCCGCACACACCTCCTGGGCGTCGGCGGCACTGGCCACCCGCCCGGTGCCGATGGCCCATACCGGTTCATAGGCGATGACGACGGTGGCGATCTGCTCAGCCGTCAGACCGGCCAGCGAACCCCGCAACTGCTCGACGTTGTGGCTCACGTGCTCACCGGCTTCCCGGACATCGAGGTGCTCGCCGATGCAGACGATCGGGGTCAGCTGGTGCTTGAGCGCGGCGGCGGCCTTGGCGGCCACCAGTGCGTCGTCCTCGCTGTGGTAGGTGCGTCGCTCGGAGTGACCGACGACGACGTAGCTGCAGCCGAGTTTGGCCAGGAAGACACCGCTGATGTCGCCGGTGTAGGCGCCCGAGTCGTGTTGAGACAGGTCCTGGGCGCCGTAGGTCAGCCGCAGCTTGTCGCCGTCGACCAGCGTTTGCACGCTGCGCAGATCGGTGAACGGCGGGATGAGCGCGACGTCGACCTTGTCGTAGTACTTGTCCGGCAGTGAGAATGCGATCTTTTGCACCAGCGCGATCGCTTCGAAATGGTTGAGGTTCATCTTCCAGTTGCCGGCGATCAGCGGCTTACGGCTCATCGGGATCCTTATCGTCAGACGCTCAACACTTTGAGGCCGGGCAGGGTTTTGCCCTCGAGGTATTCCAGCGACGCGCCGCCGCCGGTGGAAATGTGCGAGAAGCCGTCGCGCGGCAGGTCCATCGCGTGCACCGCGGCCGCGGAGTCACCGCCTCCCACCACGCTGAACGCACCCCTGCTCGTTGCGGTCGCGATCGCCTCGGCCACGCCTCTGGTGCCGGCGGCGAATGCCGGGAACTCGAACACGCCCATCGGACCGTTCCAGAAGATGGTTTTGGCGTTGGCCAGCAGCTTGGTGAAGCGCTGCACCGATCCCGGCCCGATGTCCAGACCCACCTTGTCAACGGGAATGGCATCGTATGCGACGACCTCCGGCGGCGAGTTCGCGGCGAATTCCGGGGCCACCACGATGTCGACGGGCAGCCGGAGTACGTCGGCATAGGTGTCCAGCAGCCGACGGCACGTGTAGATCATCTCGTTCTGCAACAGCGACTTTCCCACCGAAAAGCCTTGCGCAGCAAGGAAAGTGAAACACATCCCGCCGCCGATGACGATGCTGTCGGCCTTGGTGGCCAGCTGCTCGATGACGCCGAGTTTGTCGGACACCTTCGAGCCGCCGAGCACCACGGCGTACGGGCGTCCGGTAGAGCTGGTCAGCTGCTCGAGCACCTCGACCTCCCCGGCGACCAACCGGCCCGCATAGTGCGGCAGCAAGGTGGCGACGTCATAGACCGAGGCCTGTTTGCGGTGTACCACCCCGAATCCGTCGGAGACGAATGCGCCGTCCTCCCCCACCAGCTCGGCCAGTTGCCGGGCCAGGGCCAGCCGCTCGGCGTCGTCCTTGCTGGTCTCCCGCGGATCGAAGCGGATGTTTTCCAGCAGCAGCACGTCCCCGTCGGTCAGGCCCTCGGCGCGGGCCAGCGTATCGCCACCGACAGGCGAACGGTCCGGGCCGCCGGCCAGTTGGACGTGCTGCCCCAGCTGCTCGCCGAGCGCGGTGGCGACCGGTGCCAGCGACAGTTTCGGATCGGCGCCGCCTGTCGGGCGGCCCAGATGGGCGGCCACCACCACCTGGGCGCCCCCGTCGATCAGCGCCTTCAGCGTCGGCACCGACGCGCTGACCCGACCGTCGTCAGTGATGGCGCCGTCATCGTCCAGCGGGACGTTCAGGTCCGAGCGCACCAGCACGCCCCGACCCGAAACTCCTTCTCCCAGAAGGTCGTCGAGTGTCTTGATGGCCACGGCTTACAGCGACTTGCCGACCAGTGCGACCAGGTCGATGAGGCGGTTGGAGTAGCCCCATTCGTTGTCGTACCAGGACACCACCTTGGCCTGGTTGTCGATCGCCCTGGTCAGGCCGGCGTCGAAGATCGAGCTGTGCGGATCGGTGACGATGTCGGTCGACACGATCGGCGCATCGTAGTACTTCAGAATGCCTTTGAGCCGGCCCTCGGCGGCGGCCTTGAACGCGGCGTTGATCTCCTCGGCGCCGGCCGACTTCGACAAGTCGGCGGTCAGGTCGGTGACCGAGCCGGTAGGGATCGGCACCCGCAGCGCGAAGCCGTCGAGCTTGCCCTTGAGCTCAGGCATCACCAGCCCGATCGCTTTGGCGGCGCCGGTGGAGGTCGGGACGATGTTCAGCGCGGCGGCCCGGGCGCGACGCAGGTCTTTGTGCGGCCCGTCCTGCAGGTTCTGGTCGGCGGTGTAGGCGTGGATGGTGGTCATCAGGCCCTTGACGATGCCGAACTCGTCATTGAGTACCTTGGCCAGCGGCGCGAGGCAGTTCGTGGTGCACGACGCGTTGGAGATGATGTTCTGGCTGCCGTCGTACAGGTCGTCGTTGACGCCGAGGCAGATGGTGATGTCCGGGTCGGTCGCCGGCGCGGAGATGATCACCTTTTTTGCGCCGGCTTGCAGGTGGCCCTTGGCCTTGGCGGCGTTGGTGAACAGACCGGTGGATTCGACGACGACGTCGACGCCGAGGTCACGCCACGGCATTGCGGCCGGGCCTTCCCTGACCTCGAGGGCTTTGATCTTGACCGTGCCGACGACGATGGTGTCATCGCCTTCCAGGCTGACGTCCTGGGGAAGCCGGCCCAGGATCGAGTCGAACTTGAGCAGATGTGCCAGCGTGGCGTTGTCGGTGATGTCGTTGACGGCGACCACCTCGATGTTGGTGCTGGTGCCCTGGGCCTGCTGCGCCAGTAGGGCCCGGTAGAAGTTGCGCCCGATGCGACCGAACCCGTTGATGCCTACCCGGACCGTCACGTCGTTGTCTCCTTAGTTGCCGGTGTGATCCACGCGCCAGCCTAATGGTGCGGTTGCGCCGTTGCGAGGGGCGGTCGGTCACCTCGCTGACCTGCTGGTTTGGCCGTGCTGGTCAGCGGGCGGCGTCGGTGCGGTGAGCGGTGAGATGGACGGGGAACTGGTCACCGGGTTCCGGCCACGGCTGGCGGGCCAGCATGTCCTCGATGGTGACGTAGCCTTCCTCGATCAGCCCGGTCCTGGCGTCGACGATGCGATACCACTGCCGTTGGGTCTGAATCGGTTGGCCCTCAAGGATGATGACGCGAACATCGCCCTCTTCGAAGTGGCAGCGCCGCTGCACCGCTTCCACCAGCTGCTCGTTGTGCAGATGGCCTTCGCCGAAGTTCCAGCCGACCAGCGGCCCGGCGACGACTTCGCCCTCCCGGATGGCGTAGTCGGCTTCGTTGGCCTCCCCTCCCAATGCCCGGGGCAGCAGCCCGTTGAGCGCCCGGCCGTGCAGGTGCATGGCTCGGAACGCCCCCGGAACCTTGTCGGCCATGACTTCGGCGGTTGCCCGGTCGTAGAGCTTTGCCAACTGGTTGGCGACGAGCGCCGAGCTTTTGACGACGTTGGCTTCGATCCTGTCCTCTGCGCCCGGACGGAAGCACCACAGGCTGGTGGCCCAGTTGCCGGCGTAGAACCGCATCGCCGGCAGGAACGAAATCTGTTTGGGCAACATGTTTCCCGCAATCGGCACAACCGCTACCGCGACGATCAAGATGGCCAGCAGCAGCGGTGAGCTGAGCTCGTAGATCCGGATCGCGCCGTAGTGGCCGAACAGGTAGAAGAGCGAGAAGATGAAAAACACATTCCACTCCAACGGGACTCCCATCGGAAGGTTGGAAATGATGTTGAGGTGGAAGATCACCATGAACGCGATCAGGATCCATCGCCATGGCTGGTCGCCGGCGAAGAACACCAGCAGCGTCGGAACAATGAATTCCGCCGTGGTACCGCCGACGTGGGCCATCAGTTTGGGAAGCCGGGACGGACGCAGGTCGTTGACCGGGTCGCGGTAGAGCTTGTGCTTGAACCAGCTGAACGCCTTGCTTCGCAGCAGTGCGTTGTTGCTTGTCATCACCGCCACAACGTACGGAAAGTGGTGGTTGAGCTTGGAAACCGCTGCACCCCACCACAATCCGAGCATGATGATCTTGAAAGCCGCGATCTGGTCGATGAACGGGAAGAAGAACACGAATAATTTCAGCCAGTAGTGCTCGGCACGGGCGGCCAGGAAGATGGTTTTGTCACGCAACCCCACCAGCGCCAACGCGATGATCGTCGGCGCCACCAGGGCGGGATTGATCAACCCGACGTCACCACTGTCGGTGACCGGGCCACCCTGCCCCGGTGAGAGCAGTGCCCAGGCCCCGGAGATCAGCACGATCGCATACAGCGCGACGTCGATCACGGTGCGGGTGTCACCTCCGGTGAACGGAACCTTGTCCGGCCAGGGTGGCAGGCGAATCGTGCCCGGCCGCAACCAGTACAGGAATCCGCCGATCGGCGGCCAGAATCGGCCGGTGAGCGGGCCTGATCCGCAGCCCAGGCCCAGGACCTCGAACAGCAGGGTGAAGATGATGACCTTCTGGTACACGATCGGCTGGGTCCACCACTGCCCGATGTCGCCGAGCCCGCCCAGGCCGGGGGTAAGCGAGATGATCGCGGCGGGAGCGGCGATGTAGACGGCGATCTTGAATAGGTACAGCAGATAGATCGCATACGGTGTGCCGAAGCCGTGTTCCGCCCAGTGGCGGCTGCAGACCTGAACCCGGGTGCCCCAGGGCAGGGTGCGCCAGGTGTCGGGGTCGACGTCCGGGAGCTCCGGTGCCATGAATCCCATAAGCCTATGGTCGCGCCTCACCGGGCGTCGGGGTCGGCTTTTTCGCCGCCGGCTTCGTGATCGTCTCCGCAAGCTTGATCGGACCCCGGCGCGGGAAGGCCGGCTCTGGCGGCTGGGCCCACTGCGCGCCGGTTGCCTCGAACAACCGGGCGATCTCGGCGACGTGCATGTCGGCGAGGTCCCAGACGTCGGGCACGAGTTCGCGATCGGCGATGAAGCCGAAGTCGAGCCGGTCGAGGTAGCTCACCACGGTGATGTTCAGCCCCTGGCCGTCGGTGACGATCGACACCGGGAACTGGTGACACAGTTTCGCGCCGGCGAAGTACAACGGCTCGCGGGGCCCGGGAACGTTGGAGATCACCACGTTGAACGGCAGCGTGACCCGGTCGGCCAGCCGCAGCCGCGACGCCAGCCGGACCGCGGCGGTGGCCAGCACCGGCGTGGAGTACTGGGTCAGGTCGACGAGTTCGGCGGCCGGAACCAGCTCGTGCAACCGCTTGGCGTCCTGCATCGCCTTGCGGCAGCGGGCTACCCGCTCGACGGGATCAGCGCAGTCGGTGGGTAACTCGGCGACGATTGCCGACACCCGGTTAGTCCACGGGTCGGCCTCGTCACCGGTGCGGATCGACACCGGCACCATCGCCCGCAACGGTCGGTCCGGCAGCGCGTCGTGAGTCAGCAGATATTCGCGCAGCCCACCGGCGCAGATCGCCATCACGACGTCGTTGACCGTGCCGCCGGTGGCCTGCTTGAGCCGCTTGACGTTCTCCAGGGAGGTGGTGCGCATCGCGAAGCGACGATGGCCGGTGATCGTCTTGTTCCACGGCGTGGACGGTGCCGTGGTTTTGGGTAGCGAGATGTTCGGCCGGTTTCGGGTGCCCAGTTGGGCGATCCATTTGACCGCTGCCCCGGCCTGGGCAGCCGCGCTGCTCGCGCCGTGGATTCCGGCGGCGTCGGCGAGCCGACCGACGATCCGGGCCTGCACTCGCATGGCTCGAAACGGGTTGTGGGCGAGGCGGTTCAGCGTCAGCCGAAGCAACTCGGCGGTGGTGGGTAGCGTATCCGGTTCCCATGACGGGCTCTCCCCCGGCGCCCGCGCGTCGGGGCTGGGGTCGGTGACGATCTGCAGCATGAGCTGCCCGGAGGCACCGTCGATGGTGGCGTGGTGGTATTTGGTGAGCAGCGCCCAGCGCCCATCGGCCAGGCCATCGATGACGTAGACCTCCCACAGCGGCCGGGTGCGGTCCATCGGTCGCCCGACGATCCGGCAGACCTGCTCGGCCAGCTGATCCACCAGACCCGGTCGGGCCAGGTGTAGTTCGCGGACATGGAAGGCGAGATCGAAGTCCGGGTCGAACACCCAATAGGGATGGTCGAGCCCGAACGGCACGCCGACCACGCGCCGCCGCAGCGGTTCCAGCTGACCGACCAGCGAGGCGTACTTCGCATACACCGCCGCATACGGATCGTAGTCGGGGCCGGGTCGTTCGAAGATCATCAGACCGGTGACATGCCCGAACGTCGTCGGTGTCTCCATGTACAGGAACGCGGCGTCCAGGCCGCTGAGTTGCTTCACGGGCAGGTCCTTTCTCACTCTGGCGCATCGAACGAGAACTGCTCGCGCAGCACGCGTTTGAGCGCTTTCCCGGTGGGAGTGCGCGGAATGGCATCGGCGAACACGGCGCGCTTGGGCAGTTTGAAGCGGGCCAGCTTGCCGGCGCAGTGCGCCAACACCGCGTCCTCGTCCAGGCCGGGGTCGGCACGCACCACTACCGCCAATGGCGACTCGCCCCATTTGGCCGACGACATGCCCAGCACGGCGACGTCGGCGATCCCGGGGTGAGAAAGCAGGACGTCTTCGATCTCGGCCGGGTAGACGTTCTCTCCGCCGGAGATGATCATGTCTTTGATCCGGTCCTGGATGTAGACGAAGCCGTCGCTGTCGCGGACGGCGACGTCGCCGGTGTGCAACCAGCCGTCGATGATCGTCTCCGCCGTCGCCTCCGGCCGGTTCCAGTACGCGGCCATGACGTGGCGGCCGCGGATCAGCACCTCGCCGGCAACGCCCGGTCCCACGTCGGCGCCCTGATCGTCGACGATGCGAATGTCAGTGTGGAAGAACGCTTTACCGGTCGATCCGATGTGCGACATCGCATCGTCAGGGCCGATCACGCAGCCCGGGCCGCACGATTCGGTGAGCCCGTAAACCTGATGCACCTCGAAGCCGAGATCGGCGTAGGACTTGATCAACGATGGCGGTACCGGACTCGCCCCGCTCATGATCCAGCGCAGCGCCAGCGATTCCCGCAGCTCGAGCTGATAGGCCGGCAGCATGAAGTTCAGCATCGCCGAGACGGCCAGGGTGATGGTGATCTGCTCGTCGCGGAACACCTCCCAGATCCGCCTGGGGTCGAACTGGCGCAACATGACGATGGTCGCGCCCTGGTAGATACAACCGGCCAGCGGAGCGAGCGCCGCGACGTGAAACATCGGCATCGAGATCAGGTAGCGGTCCCGGAAGCGCACGTCGACGCTGGCCAGCATCGTCAGCAGACACCACTGCACGCTGTCATGGGTGTGCACCGCTCCCTTCGGCAGGCCGGTGGTGCCGGAGGTGTACATGATGAACAGCGGGTCGTCACCGTCGCCGACGGCCGAAATCTGCTCGGTCGGCGCCTGATCCACCAGCGCGTCGAAGTCTGTTGTCCAGTCCGGACCGTCGGCGCCCACGCGCAGCCAGTGCACCACCGGCGTGCCGTCGTCGTTCCCGCCGCGGTCGCGCAGGTCGGCGACGACGGCGTCGTACTCGGCGTCGAATAACAGCACCGTCGCTCCCGAGTCGCGCAGCATGAACGCCAACTCACTGGCGACCAGCCGCCAGTTCAACGGGACGACAACCAGCCCGGCCCGCGCCGCGCCGTAAAAAGTCTCGACGAATTGGTAGCCGGTGGGCAGCAGCACGGCGACCCGGTCGCCCTTGCGCAGCCCCAGCCCGGTCAGCACATGGGCGACCCGGTCGGCTTGCTCGTTGAGCTCGGCGAAGGTGAATCGCCGGCCTGCGGTCTCGTCGACCAGCGCCTCCAGACCCGGATTCAACGCGGCCCGCTTGCTCAGATGCGATCCGACATTCATGGTTGCCTTTCGGGTAGCCGGTAGAGCGGTCGCAGCAGTGGCGGCGGCCGGAACGGAGCCCATTGGCCCACGGGTTGCGCCAGTCGGTCGGCGATGGCCCAGATAACCGCGGGGTGATGGCCGAAGCCGAGGTGGCTGGCGGCTACGGCGACGTTCTCCGCCTGCGGCCCCGGCTCGTTCAGGCAGACCCGCCACGCGACGATGCCGTCCAGCGGTGAGTAGATCGACGTCGTCGGCACCGACAACGGGCCGTCACCGTGTTCGAAGAGCCGGATCGGGCTACCCAGGGTGATGACCTGGCGCACGGCGTGCACTGTGCGCCTGGCGAGTTGGCGCGCGTAGCTGCCGCCGAGGCTCCATCCGATCAGTGAGACCGGAGCCCCGAACCGGTTGGTCAGTTGGTCGAGCCGTTCCCGCATGCCGTTGACCGCCCGTGCCGTCGGGCCGATGTTGCGGCCCAGTCGCCATCCATACGTCCGGTATCCCAACCATCGAAGCACGGCGCGCAGCGTGATCGTGGAGGAATCGGATGCACCAAATCCGGGTAGGACGAGCACCGGGTGTCCGTCGCCGCATGGTAGCGCGGCCAACAGCGGCGCACTACCGGTGAGCAACCCGAAGTCGACGGCCGCGCGTGCTGGCTCGGTGAGGTAGAGCAGTGGACCGGGATGTGGGCTCGTCATGCGGAGTCTTCCAAGCTGCGTTCGGCGGGACGGATGCAGCGTATTTCGATATGTTGCATAAATGCAATGTATTGAGAGCTATCTCTCACAGAGGGGTTTGCCCGTATGATTTCACCAGGTAATTCAGGCCTTTTAGCAGGTGCAGTATGCCACAGGTATGCAACGTTTGATAGAGTGTTGCCAGCGCGAGACGTTCCCAACCGCTGGGAGGTGTGAAATCAGCGAAACGCAGTTGGCCCGCCTTTTGGCCACCGACCGTCGGCCGGATCCGTTGACGGCATTCCGCATCGCTCGCCGGTGGTTCATGGCCGGCCGTCGGATCGAAATGCGGGAACTGGCCGCCGAACTCGGCGTGAACCGCGCCACCCTGTTTCGCTGGGTCGGCAGCCGAGATGAGCTGCTCGCCGAGATTCTGTGGTCGCTTGCTGAGCCGACACTGGCGATGGCGGTCGACGGCGCGCCCGGACGTGGCGGTCAGCGAATCGTGGCCATCATGGACCGGTTCGCCACCATCCTCGATGAGGCCGACTACTTCCGGGAGTTTCTGCGGCGTGAACCCGAACGCGCATTGAGGATCCTCACCACACGCGCCAGCACGGTCCAGCAACGGTTGGTTGCTGCGGTCGAAGCCCTTCTGAGCGAAGAGATTACGCACACGCAGCTGCATCCACCTTTACCGCCGCACGACCTCGCCTACCTCATCGTCCGGATTGTCGAATCCTTCCTGTACGCCGACATCATCACCGGCGAACAACCCGACATCGCCAAGGCCGAACAGGCAATCGCCGCCCTGCTCGGTCGCGATGACGGTGCATGAGTCAGTAGAGTCTGTTATACTCGAACGTATGTGCGGCTCCTCAGGTTTGTGTGGGGAGTTTGGGGTGTAGGCCGCGAGGCATAGGTAGATCATCGAGGTCAGTGTTTGGGCTGAGTGGTGTCGGTAGCCGCGGGCGTTGATGAGCCGGATTTTGGCGTTGATCCCTTCGATGAGGGCGTTGGAGATGCCTAGTTCGATGGC
>NZ_JBOHHI010000161.1:0-3696 GCF_050700595.1 Mycobacterium sp. | reverse complement strand
CGCAGCGGCACAGGCAGGCGCACAGCCCCTGCCCGCCCAGGCGCACGGCGCTCAATCCAAACCGGGGTTTGCCCAGCCCACACCACAACTGGCCATATGTTGCAATGACTACTTGACAATGCCCCGCGTGTCGACCGGGGACACGCACGCTCGCGGCGATTAGGGGGTGCGGGTGCGGTGGTTGGGCCCGCCGCGGCTGCGCATCGCGGTGCCCGACTCACGCAGCATGCTGTGGATCGATCCGTAGGATCTCCCGGTGGAAGCCACCAGGTTACGGATGCTGGCTCCGCCCTCGTAAGCGCTACGCAACTCGAGCACCAACTGGTCGCGTGTTTTCTTCGACTTCCTCATCGCCGTCTCCCCGGTTCGCTCGGACCCGCGGGCTTAAGCGTAGAAAGCGACCGCCGACGCGGCACGACTTTCACGAAATCGCCGTCGGTCAGGCCAACTCGATGAGATCCCGATACTCTTCGGACCAATAGTCCTCGGTGCCGTCCGGCAGTAGCACGACGCGTTGCGGTGCGAGCGCCTCGGCCGCACCGGGGTCGTGAGTCACCAGCACCACCGCTCCGGTGTAGCTGCGCAGCGCGTCGAGCACTTGCTCACGCGATGCCGGGTCGAGATTGTTGGTGGGCTCGTCGAGCAGCAATACGTTCGCGGTGGACGCCACCAGGCCGGCCAATGCCAGCCGGGTCTTCTCTCCGCCGGAAAGCGTTCCGGCCAACTGGTCGAGCTGCGGGCCGCTGAACATGAATGCGCCCAGCAGGCTACGCAGATCCTGTTCACCGGAATCCGGTGCGGCGTGGCGGATGTTCTGCCACACCGTCGCGGCGTCGTCGAGGGTGTCGTGTTCCTGCGCGAAATAGCCGACCTTCAAACCATGACCGGGCTCCAGCGTCCCGGCATCGAGATGCTCGACGCCCGCCAACAGCCGTAGCAGTGTCGTCTTGCCGGCGCCGTTGAGTCCGAGCACCACCACCCGCGAACCGCGATCGATCGCCAGGTCGACGCCGGTGAACACCTCCAGCGAACCGTAGGTTTTGGTCAACCCGTTGGCCACCAGTGGGGTGCGCCCGCACGCCGAGGGGGTGGGGAACTTGATCCGGGCCACCTTGTCGGCGACCCGCTCCTCGTCGAGCGCGGCTATCATCCGGTCGGCACGTCGCAACATATTTTGCGCCGCAACGGCTTTGGTGGCCTTGGCACCCAGCTTGGCGGCCTGGGTGCGCAAGGCGGCGGCCTTGCGCTCGGCGTTGGCGCGTTCCCGGCGGCGGCGCTGCGCGTCGGTGGCGCGGGCGTCGAGATACTTCTGCCACCCCATGTTGTAGACGTCGACCTCGCCGCGCACGGCGTCGAGGAACCACACCCGGTTGACGACATCGGCCAGCAGGTCGACGTTGTGGCTGATGACGACCAGCCCACCGGTGTGCGCTCGTAGGAAATCCCGCAACCAGCCCAGCGAATCGGCGTCGAGGTGGTTCGTCGGCTCGTCGAGCAGCAGCGTGGTGGCCGATCCGGCCCCGCTGTCGGACGCGGCGAACAGGATGCGCGCCAGCTCCACCCGGCGGCGCTGGCCACCCG
This sequence comes from Mycobacterium sp., assembly GCF_050700595.1. Classification (GTDB taxonomy): domain Bacteria; phylum Actinomycetota; class Actinomycetes; order Mycobacteriales; family Mycobacteriaceae; genus Mycobacterium. Next base: position 2,115 of record NZ_JBOHHI010000161.1, on the reverse strand, counting down.
ACAACGTGCCTAACGGCTGGGTCAACACCCGTTCGGGTAGGCCGAGACTCGCGCAAATACGGCCCGCTTCGCTTTCGGCACTGTAGCCGCCCAGCGCAGCGAATTGCTCTTCCAGCTGGCCGTAGCGGCGGACGGCACGGTCGCGGGCGGCGTCGTCGACGACCTCGGCCATCAGCACCTGCTGCTTCTCGAGATCGGTGAGCAGCGTGTCGAGCCCGCGAGCCGACAGCACCCGATCGCGAGCGAGCAAGTCGAGGTCGCCCTCCTTGGGATCCTGCGGCAGGTAACCGATCTCGCCGGTGCGGGCCACCGATCCGGCATATGGCTCACCCTCGCCGGCGAGAATGCGCAGTGTGGTCGTCTTGCCGGCACCGTTGCGGCCGACCAGCCCGATACGGTCACCGTCCCGCACCCGCAACGTCGACCCCGGGGCTTCTCCCCGATTGGCACAGAGCAGGATGCGCGCGCCCGCGCGGACCTCGAGGTCCGTTGCCGTGATCACGCCAATCTCCTATGGATTACTTGTCGTCGGTGAACACCGCCGGCCGTTTCTCTGCGCGCGCGGCAACCGCCTCTTCGAAATTGGCGGTGAGCAGACGAACGAACAGCTGCCCCAGGCCTTCGGCCTGCATGTGCCCCTCCAGGCTAGCGGCGTCCAGTCCACTCCACAGTGTGCGCTTGGTCAACTCGATTCCCGGCCGGGAGAACGCGGCGATCCGCCCGGCCATGTCGTAGCAGGTGTCGAGCAGCTGGTCGCCGGGCACCCGGCGCGACACCAGCCCGATCCGCTCGGCCTCCTCGGCGTCGACGTCGCGACCGGTGAGCATGAGCTCGAACGCCCGCGACGTCCCGATGGCCCGCGGCAACAGATAGCTCAACCCCAGCTCGCTTGCGGTCAGGCCGTTGTTGATGCCCGCTGCCCGGAAATACGCTTCGGTCGACGCGACCCGGATGTCGGCGGCCAGTGCCAGGCACAACCCCCCGCCGATCGCCGCGCCGTTGACCGCGGCGATCACCGGTTGATGCATCCGCCGCAGCGCCAGGATGACATCGTTGAGAATTTCCATCGAACGCAGCGCGTAGGTCGGCCGGGTCAGTCCGTCGACGTGCGGCACCTCCCCGGCCGACTTGTGGTCGGCGCCGGAGGAGAAACCGCGGCCCGCGCCGGTCAGCACGACCACCCGCACCGAGTTGTCGTGGGTGATCTGCTCCAGCGCCGCTTTGAGCGGCACCATGACGTCGAACGCCATGGAATTCATCCGCTCCGGCCGGTTGAGGGTGATCAGTGCGACCGATGGTCGCGGATGTTCAACGAGGACCTTGCTCACCGTTGCACGGTAGCCTGCGGCGGATCAGGCTTGGTCGCGCTCCTGCGCCGCGATCGCGGCGTCCATGTCGAAGTCCTTGACCTTTTGCACTAGATCCTCTAACCCGGCCGGTGGCAGCGCACCGGGCTGGTTGAACACCAGCTTGCCTTTCTTGAAAGCCATCAGCGTCGGGATGGACCGGATGTTGGCGGCCGCGGCCAGCTGTTGCTCGGCTTCGGTGTCAACTTTCGCGTGCACGATGTCGGGGTGTTTCTCCGCCGACGCGGCAAAGGTCGGCGCAAACGCCCGGCACGGTCCGCACCAGGATGCCCAGAAGTCGACGAGCACGATGTCGTTGTCGTTGATGGTGCCGTTGAACTGTTCAGCGGTCAGGTCTTGGGTAGTCACCCTCTGCCCAACGTCGCGAGCTGCTGCGATGTTCCCGACGAGCGCCGCGCCGCGACCCGCCAGGCCCGGCCGGTCAGCAGGCGCAGGCCATTGAGGGCGACGATCACAGTCGATCCTTCGTGGCCGGCCACCCCCAGCGGGAGCGGCAGCTGCCCGAACAGGTCCCACATCACCAGCACGGCGATAAACGTCGTCGCGATCGCGAGGTTACCGATCACCACCCTGCGGGCCCGCCGGGCCAGCGCGATGATCGCCGGGATGCGATGCAGCTCGTCCCGAACCGTGACCCCGTCGGCGGGCTGCAGCGTGAGGTCGGCACCGGCCCCGCCCATGGCGATCGACGTGCGGGCGGCCGCCATGGCCGGCGCGTCGTTAACCCCGTCGCCGACCAACAGCACCC
>NZ_JBOHHI010000160.1:0-4980 GCF_050700595.1 Mycobacterium sp. | reverse complement strand
GCCGGGCGGTCGACGGGTTGTTGGCGCCGCCGCCCACCGACCAGCCGTGGCGGTTGGGGCTTTCGTCCGCGGGCACGTTCGAGAACCTGCAGCTCGAACCCGTGCCCAACGCCGATACGCCGCTGGGCGCCGGCCATGTCCGGGTCGCCACCCGCGCCATGGCCGCCAACTTCCGCGACGTGATGATCACGCTGGGCCTCTATCCCGACGACGACGCGGCCATGGGTGTCGAAGCGTCCGGCATCGTCGTCGAAACCGGCTCGGCCGATTGCCGCTTCGCGGTCGGCGACCGGGTCACCGGGCTCTTCCCGGAAGGCACCGGCAGCATCGCAACCACCGACGAGCGGCTGCTCTTCGACATCCCCGCGGGATGGTCCTACACCGACGCCGCTACGGCGCCGGTGGTTTTCGCCACCGCGCATTACGCGCTGTCCACGCTGGCGGAGGTCAAACCGGGTCAGCGGGTGCTGATTCACGCTGCCACCGGTGGGGTGGGGATGGCGGCGGTGCAGTTGGCCCGGCACTGGGGGCTGGAGGTGTTCGCCACCGCCAGCCACGGTAAGTGGGACAGGTTGCGTTCCATGGGTTTTGACGACGATCACATCGCCGACTCGCGCAGCCTGGATTTCGCGGACAAGTTCTCGACTGTGACCGGTGGACGCGGGATGGATGTGGTGCTGGATTCGCTGGCCGGCGAGTTCGTCGACGCCTCACTGCGGCTGGTCGCCCCGGGCGGAGTCTTCCTGGAGATGGGTAAGGCCGACATCCGCGACCCCGGCGTGGTCGCCCAACAACACCAGCAAGTGCGGTACCGCGCCTTCGACCTCTTCGAGGCCGGCGCAGACCACATCCAGCGGATCCTCACCGACCTCGCCGCGATGTTCGGTGAGCAGTCCCTGCGCCCGTTGCCGGTGACGACATTTGATATCCGGCGGGCCCCCGCGGCGTTGCGGTATCTGAGCCAGGCGCGTCATATCGGCAAGGTCGTGATGACGATGCCCGACGCGTGGGCGGCCGGCACGGTGCTGATCGTCGGCGGCACCGGGATGGCCGGTTCGACGTTGGCGCGTCACGTGGTGAAGCACCGTGGGGCACGGCATGTGACCTTGCTCAGCCGCCGCGGCGCCGAAGCGCCCGCTGCGGCCGGGCTGGTTGCGGAGCTCACCGATGCCGGTGCTGCGGTGCAGGTGCTGGCCTGCGACGCCGCGGATCGAGAAGCACTGGCAAAAGCGGTAGCGCAAATCCCGCCGCAGCATCCGTTGTCGGCGGTGATCCACGTCGCCGGGGCACTCGACGATGCGGTGGTGACGTCGCTGACGGCGGAGCGGGTCGATGCGGTGTTGCGGGCCAAGGTGGATGCGGCGTGGAATCTGCATGAGTTGACCCGGGATACCGATGTGTCGGCGTTCGTGATGTTTTCGTCGATGGCCGGTCTGGTGGGGTCGTCGGGTCAGGCCAACTACGCGGCGGCCAATTCGTTCCTGGACGCCTTGGCGGTGCATCGGCGCTCCCATGGGTTGCCGGCGATCGCGCTGGGTTGGGGCCTGTGGAACCAGGCCAGCGACATGACCGGCGGACTCGCGACCGTCGATTTCGCCCGGTTCGCCCGCGACGGCATCGTGGCCATGTCCTCCGATGAGGCGCTCGGATTGCTCGACACCGCAATGGTGGTCGACGAGCCGTTCCTGCTGCCGGCCCGCATCGATCTGACTGCGTTGCGCGCCAAGCATGACGCCGGCACCCTGCCGCCGATGTTCGTCGACCTGATCAACGCCGCGGCGCGTCGCCAGGTCGATGACTCACTCGCCGCGGCCAAATCGAAATCGGCACTGCTGCAACGGCTGGAGGGTTTACCCGAAGACGAACAGCACGCCGTGCTGCTGGACTTGGTGCGTTCGCACATCGCCACCGTGCTGGGCAACACCACGCCGGAAGCCATCGACCCGGACAAGGCGTTCCAGGAATTGGGCTTCGACTCGCTCACCGCGGTCGAAATGCGGAACCGGCTCAAAGCCGCGACCGGACTGGCACTTTCGCCGACACTCATCTTCGACTACCCGAATTCGGCGGCGCTGGCCGGCTATTTCCGACAGGAACTCCTCGGTGCGCCGACCCAAGAGACGAAGCAGCCGACCGCCGGGGAAGCCGAAATCCAGCGCGCGGTGGCGTCGATTCCGGTCAAGCGCCTTCGCCAGGCCGGAGTGTTGGATCTATTGCTTCGCCTCGCCAACGAAACCAACGGTGCCGGTGCATCGGAGGACCGGGAAAGAAGTCTTGCCGACATGGATCTCGACGACCTGGTGAATGCGGCGTTACTCGACGACGACGAATAGCCAGTGAGAATCACCGTCACCGGGGCGAGCGGGGTGCTCGGCCGAGGTATCGTTACTCGGTTAGTCAACCTGGGCCATGACGTCGTCGGGTTGGCGCTGCACCGACCCGATAGCTGGCCGAGCGCAGCCGAATTCGTGTCGAGCGACATTCGCGATGCGGCTGCGGTCCGGCGCGCCATCGCCGGGGCAGACGTCGTCGCGCACTGCGCCCGGAGCGGTACGTCCAACGTGCTTGACGCGACAGCACAGACGGGCACCGGGCGTATCGTGTTCGCCTCGTCCTCGCACGAAGCCCGTATCGAAACGATGCTCGCCGACTCCGGTGCGCAGTGGGTGGCGATCCGCTCGGCGCTGGTGATTGGCCGCAACGTCGACAACTGGGTACTGCGTGTGCTGGCCCGACCGGTGTTCCCTGACTTGGGCGGATGCATGCAGGTGGTCCACAGCGACGACACGATCCGGTTGCTGCTCCGGGCGATCCTCGACACCGGCATCGACAGCGGCCCGGTCAATCTGGCGGCCCCGGGCGACCTTTCGGTTCGCCGGCTCGCGGCCGCACTCGGCCGGCCTGTGCTGCGGCTCCCAATAGCGACCGAGCTCACCCGGCTGCTGGAGACCCCGCCGATGGACACCTCGCGGCTGCGCGACGACTGGGGATTCACCTGCGCCTGGGCCGCCGATGAATGCGCCGACGATTTTGCACTGGCGGTGCGCGGCCGCGTGTCCTTGGGCCACCGGGTGGTCTCGCTGCCGTGGCAGTTGACCAATGTCCAGGACATTCCGGCGACCGACGCGCCAGCCGCGGACGGAACCGTCCCCGTCCTGGCCGGGCCGGAAGACGGCAACGGGGAGTTCGACACGCCGATCGACCCCCGCTTCCCGACGTTTTTGGCGACCAATTTGTCGGAGGCGCTGCCCGGACCGTTCTCGCCGTCGTCGGCGTCGGTCGCCGTGCGCGGTCTGCGGGCCGGCGGTGTGGAGATCGCCGAGCGACTGCGGCCGGGCGGGCTGATCCAGCACGAGATCGCCACCCGAACTGTCGGGGTGTTCGCCCATCGCCTCTACGGCGCCATCACCGCCGCACATTTCATGGCCGAAGTCGTGCCGTTCGTCAAACCAGCGACGGTCGTCAGCAGCAGCCAGTTCTTCGGACCGAGCCTGGCGTCGCTACCGATATTCGGCGAACAGCGATTACCTGGCGAATCTGGCCGTGCCGCAAAGCTTCTGCGCACGATCCGCAACATCGGGGTATTCGGCGTCAACCTGGTCGGCCTGAGCGCCGGCTCGCCCCGGGACACCCGCGACTACATCGCCGACATCGAGCGGTTGGAGCAACTGGCCGGTGACGACGTCGCAAAGCTCGACGAGCAGCGGCTGCTGAGCCTGATCTTGTTGGCGCGCGACCATGTGGTGCACGGCTGGGTGCTGGCCTCGGGGTCATTCATGCTCTCCGCCGCGTTGAGCCTGATCCTGCGGGGCCTGGCCGGGCGTCACATCGCGCCACCGGCCGGGCCGGAATTGGCCAGCGCGCGGCCGCTCGGCGCGGTGCACCGGCTGGTGGTCGCCGCGCAACGCGACCCGGCCGTGAGTCGCCTGCTCGCCGAGCCGGGCGATCACCTTGACATACTCGCCGCGCAGGCACCGCAATTTCACGCTGCGGTGCTCGCCGAGCTGGCGCTGATCGGGCACCGTGGGCCCGCGGAAGTCGAGATGCTGTCGAGCACCTACGCCGATGATCCCGAGCTGCTGATCCGGATGGTGGCCAAGTCGCTGCACGTTCCCGGGATACCGGAACCGCAGCATCGGCCGATTCCGGTGCAGGCCCGCCCCGTTGCGCTCCTCGCCGCGCGTCAACTCCGCGACCGCGAAGCCCGCCGCGACAAGATGGTGCGCGCGATTTGGGTGCTGCGCAGACTGCTGCGTGAGTACGGGCGCCGACTGGTTGACTCCGGCGTCGTCGACGCGAGCGAGGACGTGTTCTACCTGTTGGTCGACGAACTCGACGCGGTTGGCGCACACACCTCGGAAATCGTCGCGCGCCGCCGTGCCGAACGGCGCAAACTTGCGGCGGTCATTCCGCCCGCGGTCTTCAGCGGCAGCTGGCAAGCCGTCACCGCGTTGGCGACGGTCCTGACCGTCGGCGAGACACTGGGCGGCCTCGGCGTTTGCGGTGGCCGGGTCCGCGGCCGGGTCCGGATCGTGCGGCCCCAGACCATCGATGACCTGGAACCCGGGGAGATCCTGGTCGCGGAAGTCACCGACGTCGGCTACACGGTCGCATTCTCCTATGCGGCGGCTGTAGTGACCGAGCTTGGCGGCCCGATGTCACACGCGGCGGTCGTGGCCCGCGAGTTCGGCGTTCCGTGCGTGGTGGACGTCCACGGAGCCACCCGCCGGCTGCCGCCGGGAGCGCTGGTCGAGGTGGACGGCGGCACCGGGGAAATCCGTGTGCTCGAGTGCAACCGAACGTAATCAAAATGGCGGCGGCTCGTCGCCGCCTTCGGGTGGTGCGGTGCCGGGCGGGGCTAGTTCGCGGGCTTGGGATCGGGCCCGGTGCGTCTGGTGGTTTTGCCGGCGTTGGTCGGCGATGTAGCGGGCGCGGTTTTGGGCTCGGGTGCGCCGCCGCGTGGGCATCATCGCGGTGCGG
>NZ_JBOHHI010000159.1:0-30124 GCF_050700595.1 Mycobacterium sp. | reverse complement strand
GTGATGTCCCTCGCCGCGGCCGGACTCGATGTAGCTGCCCTTGGCGGCCGGCTCCTTCTCCCCGAGCAGGTAGGGCGCCTTGGCCATCCAGTGGTCGCGCAGATCCATGATGATCAGCTTGGGCGAGTGCGGCTTGGCAGTGTTCCAGGCCGGGCATTGCGACTGGCAGCGCCCGCACTCGGTGCAGGTGGCGAAGTCCAGCATGGCCTTCCAGGTGAAGTCCTCGATCTTGCCGCGGCCGAAAACATCGTCCTCGCCAGGGTTTTCGAAGTCGATCGGCTTGCCGCCGGACTCCATCGGCAACAGCGGACCCAGCCCGTCGGGCAGCCGCTTGAACACGACGTTGATCGGCGCCAGGAAGATGTGCAGGTGCTTGGAGTGCAGCACGATGATCAGGAACGCCAACATGACAGCGATGTGCAGCAGCAGGGCCACCGTCTCCAGATTTTCGTTGCCGGCGTGGCCGAGCGGGCGCAGTATCGCACCGAAGAGATGCGAGATGAATGCGGCTTTGCCGTAGGGCAGCGTGCCGTTGTTGACGGCGGCCCCACGGAGCAGCGCAAACGTCCAGACAACGTTGAAGATCATCACCAGGATCAGCCAGGCCCCGCCGTTGTGCGACCCGTAGAACCGAGATGCGCGTCCGAGCTCACGCGGATTCCGCAGGATGCGGATGATCGCGAAGGTGACGATGCCGACGGTCACCGCGGCAATGAAGAAGTCTTGGATGAACCCGAGCGCGTCCGAGCGACCGATGAAGGGGATGTGGAATCTGTTGTCGAACAGCAGTCCGTAGGCCTCGATGTAGACGGACAGCAGGATGAAGAAGGCCCACATGGTGAAGAAGTGGGCCAGGCCGGGGATCGACCATTTCAGCAGCCGGCGCTGGCCGAGCACCTCGGAGAGCTCGATCCAGATCCGCCCCGCGATGTTGTCGCTACGCCCGGTGGCGGGTTGGCCGGAAAGCGTGAGCTTTGCCAGCCAACCGACTCGTCGCAGGGCGAGTAACCCGACGATCGCCGTCATACCCAGCCCCACGACAACTCTGATCAGCATCTGCGTCTGCACGGAGCGTCTCCCCAATTCCGGTTACTGAACGGTAACTTCGCTGACGTTTCGGGCCTGCTCGGCCAGCTCATAGTGACATCTTGCTGGTACCGAGCGCGACGCAGGCTGCCCTAACCTGCTGGCGCGCTACCGACCATAAGTGGGTGTGACCGGCACCAACGGCGGTATCCGGGCGGTCGTGGTGGGCGGGTACGTGAGGAACGGCGGATTGCTGTATGTGGTCGTCGGCGAAGTGGTGGTCGGCCGAGTCGTTGGCGGGGTGGTGGTTGGCACCGTGGTGGTCGGCACGGTGGTGGTCGGCACGGTCGTGGTCGGCACCGTGGTGGTCAGGGTCGGCTCGGTGGTCGATGGTGGCGGCGGGACCACCGACTCGGTGGAAGCCGGGGTCTCGCTCGTCGGCGGCGGCGGTGGGGGGATTGGGCCCACGCTGGGTAGCTCGCTTGGTGTCACGCTGCTGGTGGTCTTGAGGGGGCTGGTGCTGGAGGTGCTCAGCTTGAATGCGACCAACCCGGCTCCCAGCAGCGCGACCAGCGCCGCCGCCGCGGCCAGGCTAAAGATCACACCCGGGCGTTTGTGCCGGGGCGTCCGTTCGGGTGCGGGGACGGCGGGTTCGAACGCCACTGCGGGCGGAGCGGGCGCCGGCCGTTGCCCCTGCTCGCCGCTGTGGTCTTCGCCGGTGTACGGCAGCGGCTCTTTCGCCGAGGAGGCGTCCTGTGACCACGCCAGGGCACGGTAGGTCGCCGACTGGAGGCCGTCTTCCGGCGACTCCCCGGGTGCGGCGCGGGCGGCGTCGGCGGCCCACGCCGGCGAAACCACCTCGGTCGGTGCGCCGGCGTCCAGGCCAGCCGGAGCGGTGGCACCGGCCGCCACGCCGGTCGATGCGCCGGCGGCGCTCGCGGACGATCGCTGCTCGACGAGTACCGCCGCGCCGATGGCGGCGCTGAGCGTGGGTTGCGGTGTCGTCACCACCGGCACCTGCAGCCGCTCCTCCAGTTGCTGGGTTACCAATGGGATGCAGGCGCCGCCGCCGACCGTCGCGACTGCGGCCAGCCGGGCCGTCGGAATCTCAGTGCGCCGCAGTATCTCTTGCACGGTGGTGACACACCGTTCCAGCGGATCCGAGATGAGGTTCTCCAACTCGGTGCGGGAAAGCCGGATATCCTCGCCGGCACCGGGCACTCCGGCAGGCACGACGGCGACCGTGGCCGCCGACAGTTGCTCCTTGGCGCGTCGGCATTCGTCGAGCCGTTGGGCCGGTGACCGGAGCGGCTCGGTGCCGGTGGCGTCGGTGGCGCCGGCACCGCCGAAGCTGGCCTGCAGGTGCCTCAGGATCGCCTGGTCGACCTGATTACCGGAGAAGTCGCTGCAGCGGACCGTCTCCCCGATGTGCCGAAAATTGGCTGCGGCGTCGGTGAGAGTGACACTCGTACCGCCGGCGCCGAAGTCGCACAGCGCGACCACCCCATCGGTCGGGAAGCCCGGTTTGGCGTAGAGCGCAGCCAGGGCCGCCGTCGCGTCTGAGATCAGCATCGGCGGTTCGCCGTCGGGCGCGAGGGCCGGCTTCGATCGCATTGCTTCGCCCAGTTTCGCGACGGCGTTTTGGCCCCAATGGCCGGGAACCGCGATTGCCACCGGTTTCCCATAGCCGACGGCGCGGGCCATTGCATCGAGCGCCTCGACCGCTAACACGTCGCTGTGGTGCGTGGATCCGTCCGGTGCGAGGAACGGAGCCGGGTCGCCGATCCGCTCGGTGAACCCGCGCAGCACCAGGCCGGGCTCGGTCAGGTTGGGGTTGTCCTCCGGCACACCGACCTCGGGAGGCCGGTTACCGAACAATGTCAACACCGAGCGGCGGGTCAGCGGCACGCTGCCCACTCGCGCCGCCACAAAGTTGGCCACCCCGATCGATAACCCGAGCGAATCGCTCATATTGCACATACCCCTTGACGATCTCCCGTCACTATTGATCCCCCGATTCGGCGCTCGCTAATCCTGCTGCTGTGTGTCAGCTGGGCCGAATCCGGCCTCGGGTGCAATGCGATCGCCGTTGTAGATCGGGGCGTTTAGGCGCTAACGCCCGGGTATGGGGATGTTGGGGACGTTGGGGATGTAGTCGTCCCACCAGTGATGTCGGGGCGGTGGGGTGTTTAACGGCGGCGCCGGTGGGGCGATCGTCGCCCGGGGTGGGATTTCCGTTGTGGGTGCGGCGGTCGTGGTGGTGGGGGTGGTCGTCGTGGTCGTGGTGGTGGTTGACGACGTGGATGTGGTGGTCGATGGTGCGCCGCCTCCACCGCCGCTGGCCAGCACAACCAGGCCGTAGATGATCAGCCCGATGAGGATCGCCACGAGCAGACCCCAGCCCGCCAGCACCCACGGCTTGAGGTACCACGGCGACGGGTCATCGGCCGGACTGAACAGCCGGCCGTTGTCTTCGCCGAGTCGCGCGTCGTTATCGGCGTCGTCTAGTGGTTCGTTGCCCCCCACGGGGAGCGATCGTATCGGCTAGTGCCGCAAACATGCCAGGACGTCAGAGCCCCGGCGGCAACGTGATCGCGGTCGGCATCGGGGGCAGCGTGATCACCGATGGCGGGTTGAACGCCCCGGGTGGCGGTGCGCTCGTGGTGTCGGTGGTGGTCGGGGTGGTCGTCGTGGTGCTCGTAGTGTCGGTGGTCGTCGTGGTCGTGGTCGTGGTAGTGGGCGTCGTCGTGGTGGTTGTCGTGGTGGTGGTAGGCGCAGTCGTGCTGGCGGGTGGTACGACCGGTGCCACGCTCGTCGTGGTCGTCGTCGGTGCCGTAGTTGTCGTCGTGGCCGTGGTGGACGACGTGGTCGTGGCGGGGCTACTTCCGCCGCCGCTGACCACCCGCATGACGCCCCAGACAATCAACGCAATCAGGATCCCGACTGCCACACCCCAGATGATCAGCGCCGCAGGCTTGCGGTACCACGGTGTCGGTTCGGCTTCCGGCTCGGGTTCGCCCTCGTCGTAGTGCGGCTCGGTCTGATATTCGGCGTGGTTGGCGGCATATTGGGTCGGCTCATCGCCACCGTAGTTGCCGGCATACTGGGTCGGCTCATCACCGCCGTTGCCCGGGGGTTCGTGGCCTGCCACGGTCGCTGATGGTAGCGGCGGGCGCGGCAAAAACACCGTAGCCACGCGGGCGGCCCGCCTTTTGTCACAGGTGCGGCGGCAGCGTAATCACGGTCGGTACGTGCGGCAGGGTGATCGTCGACGGCAGCGGCGGCAGCGGCGGCATTTTGGGTAAGTGGGGCGGCTCGTGCACCGGAGGTCGCCCGGGCTGCGGTTGGACGGGCGGGTTGGTGTTCTCCGGCGGCGCTTCTTCGGTCGGGCTGGACGGCGATGTTGTCGTGGTTGTCGTGGTGCCGGTCGTCGTGGTGGTGGAGCTGGGTGTGGTCGATGTAGTGGTGGCGGGGCCGCCGCCGCCACCGGTGGACAGTTCGACGAGTCCGTAGATGATCAGCGCGATCAGGATCCCGATCAGTGTGGCCCAGGCGGCCAGCAGTGAGCGCTTGCGATACCACGGGGTCGGCGGCTGTTCCGCTTCGGAAGGCTCGACAGGACCGGTTGGTTCCTCCTCCTCCGCGCCGTAATTGGCCATCCGGGTTGGCTCTTTGCTCGGGTCGTCTGGAGGACCGTAGCGGGTCACGCAGCGATCGTACTGCGGTCGCGGGCCTCAGAGCTGCCGGATCACCTCGTCGGCGAACAGCTGCAGATGGTCCAAGTCGGCCATGTCGAGCACTTGCAGGTACATCCGTTGCACGCCGGTCTCGGCGAATGGGCCGATCCGGTCGACAATCTCGTTCGGTGCGCCCACCAGCGGAGAGTTGGTCCGCAGCTCGTCGAGGTCACGCCCGATCGCGGCGGCCCGGCGGGTGATCTCCGCGTCGTCACGCCCAGCGCACACCACGAAAGCCGCCGAATAAGTCATCGAGTCCATCGACCGGCCATTGGCCTGGATCGCGGCGCCGACTCGGTCGAACTGGGTTCGGACCGTGTCCAGCGACGCGAACGGCACGTTGAATTCGTCGGCGAACGTCGCGGCCAGCATCGGGGTGCGTTTGGCGCCCAGCCCGCCCACGATGATCGGTGGATATGGCCGCTGCACGGGCTTGGGCAGCGCCGGCGAGTCCTTCAGCGCATAATTGGCGCCCGCGTAGTCGAACGTTTCACCAGCGGGCGTGGTCCACAGTCCGGTGATGAGCTCGAGTTGTTCGGTCAGCCTTGCGAATCGCTCGGCGGGCGGCGGGAACGGAATCGCGTAGGCCCGATGGTCCTGCTCGAACCAGCCGGTGCCGATCCCGAACTCGACTCGCCCGCCACTCATGTCATCGACCTGCGCGACCGATACCGCCAGCGGCCCGGGGTGCCGAAATGTTGCCGAGGTGACCAGGGTGCCCAGCCGAATCGATGACGTCTCCCGGGCGATGCCGCCCAGCGTCACCCAGGAGTCGGTCGGGCCGGGCAGCCCGTCACCGCTCATCGCCACGTAGTGGTCGGACCGGAAGAACGCCGAGAAGCCCAGCGATTCGGCGGCCTGTGCGACGGCGAGCTGGTCGGCGTAGCGCGCGCCCTGCTGCGGTTCGACGAATACCCGAAAGTCCACGAGCGACAGACTATGCCCGCTCAGAACGTCTCGACGTGCTCGATGCTGACGAACATCCCGTGGCCGGTCCGGCTGTTGGTGAAGCGGGTTCCGTTTTCACTGGCCGCGATCGTCCAGCCCTCCGCGTCGTAGGTGCGGTAGTCGATCGTGACCGTGGGGATGTCGCCGAGGTTGCCCAGTATCCACTCGACCGTGCCGTCGGCGCTGACGCTCACGCCGTTGGCGTGTTCGCCGTCCTTTATCGGGGAGTTGGTGAACTCCGCCTCGCAACCGACGCTGCCGGTGCCGATCTGGCAGCGCGTCTGACCGGATTTGGTCTCGATGAACACGTAACCCTTGTCGTCGGGCGGCAATGGAATGGCTCCGGCCGGCCCCGTCGGCCTCGGCGTCCCGGGTTGCGGCGGCTTCGCAGTCGGCGGTGGGACCGACGGCTTGGCGCCGGGGGACGCCACCGGATTGCCGTCCACGGTTGAGCTGCAGCCGGCCACCAATAGGACTGCCAGCAGCCATCCGCCGGTTCGTGCCCTCTGCGCTAGCCGCACCAGCTCAGCCTACGCACGAAGTGACGCAAGTGACTGTAGTGACGCGCCTTGCTGCGCCGCTCTCGCGAGAGTGCAACTGCCGACGGTCTCACTTGGGCGATGCGTCGGTAGCTGCACTCTCACGGAATCCGGCGGACAGTCCGCGCAGCTGTCCGGCGCCGTCACCGCTGAACGACGCACCGTGCATCAGCGCCAACGTGGTCGGCTGCAATTGGGCCAACTGCTCCAGGGTGGGCGCCAGGTTGGTGGTCAGGCCGGTGGCATGGAATAACGACTCTGCTTCCAATGCCGGTGCCACACAGTCGGTTTCGGTCAAGGCGGGGCACTGGCCGACATGTGTGAGCAGGTCGCCCGCCAGCAGCGTCAAGGTCGTCTCGTCGAACCACAGCCCGCTTTCCCAGTTGTGCGGCACGTGCGGCGTGGCGATGAACCGCAATCGGTGCCCGCCGATATCGTGCGCGTCGTGTTCCGGGGCGACCACCGGCGGCCGGTCGCACATGTCGTTCAGCGAGAGCATGCACGCCAGCGGGCCGTGAATGACCTCGGCGTGCGGGGCAGCGGCCAACAGCATGTTCATCGCTCCGCATTCGTCGGCCTCGAGGTGGGCGAAGGAGATCCACCGCAGTCGCTGCAACGGAATCACCTTCGCGACGGCGTCCGACACCAACGGGAAGAGCTGCCGCATACCGCAGTGGAACAGGAACGGCTGCTCGCCGGTCAACAGGAACTGGTTGAACGTGAAGCCGTGTTCGGTGATGCCCGGTACCCAGGTGGAAAGCCGGAAGATGCCGTCGGCGATTTCGTCGACGTTGGTTTGCAGCCCAGTGTTCATGCCATCATCCTTGCGCGCTCGTTGAGTAGTGTCCGAGCAATGGATATCTCGTGTGCGTTCGCAACCTCGTCTGACAGTCCGGCGCACGTGCAGCTCGCTGAAGGGCTCGGTTACCAGCGTGCGTGGCTCTACGATTCCCCCGCCATCCTCCCGGACGTGTGGATGGCTCTGAGCCGGTGTGCGGAGCACACGTCGCGTATCGGTATCGGACCCGGCGTGCTTGTTCCCAGTCTGCGCCACCCGATGGTGAACGCCGCCGCCATCGCCGAACTGGTCGGTCAAGCGCCTGGCCGGGTCGCGGTGGCGATCGGTTCCGGCTTCACCGGCCGGGTCGCGTTGGGCAAGCGGCCGATGCCCTGGCGACAGGTCGCCGAATACGTCCGCTGTCTGCGGGCTCTTCTTGCCGGTGAAACCGCGGAGTGGGAGGGTGCGGCGGTCCGGATGCTGCAGCTGCCCGGGTTTGGGGCGGAGCGACCGATTGACGTGCCGATCCTGATCGGCGCCGACGGCCCCAAGGGCTTGGCCGTGGCGGCGGAACTTGGGGACGGCGTGTTTTCCGCCGCGCTGCCGCAACCCGATGCCGCGAAGGTCGCCGACTGGCGGGCGCTGCTGTCGTTTGGCACCGTGCTCGACCCCGGCGAAGAGTTGACCGCCTCTCGTGTCGTCGACGCCGCGGGGCCTGGGGCGGTGGTGCTGTATCACGCCACCTATGAACGCGGCGGCGCCGATGCGGTCGACGCACTGCCGGGTGGGCGGGAATGGCGCGAGGCGATCGAGGCCTATCCCGAGAATGAGCGGCATCTCGCTATCCACGAGGGACATCTGGTGAAGGCCAACCCCCGCGACGAGCCGCACGTCGCTGACCTCATCCCGTTCGCCAGCTCGACGGCGTTAACCGGCACCGCCGAGCAGATCACCGAGAAGATCGCCGCGCTCGGCGCACTCGGTGTCACCGAGATCGTCTACCAGCCGGCCGGATCCGACATCGGGCGCGAGCTACGGGCTTTCGCGTCGGCTGCCGGCCTTCCCGCCTAAGACTCACATCAGTTCGGTGGCGCGGTGCACGGCGTTGACGATGCCCTGGTAACCCGTGCACCGGCAGAAGTTGCCGGAAAGGCCTTCGCGGATTTCGGTATCGCTGGGCTTGGGGTTGTCGCGCAGCAGGGCGGTGATCGACATGACGAATCCCGGTGTGCAAAAGCCGCACTGCAGCCCGTGGCACTCGCGCAGCGCCGACTGCACCGGCGACAGCTCGCCGTCGGGGGAGGCGATGCCCTCGACGGTCGTCACCGCCATCCCGTCGACCTGGACGGCGAAGATCAGGCAGGATCGCACTGCGGCGCGGTCGAGCAGCACCGTGCAGGCCCCACACGCGCCGTGTTCGCAGCCCAGATGGGTGCCGGTCAGGCCGCACCGCTCGCGCAGGAAATCCGCCAGCGTCATGCGCGGCTCGACGTCAGCCTCGGTGTCGTGGCCGTTGACCGACAGCCGGACTCGTCGTTCATGCATTGCGTGCCTCCGTGCCGGCCTGGGTCCATGCCCGCGCCACCATCGCGGCGCCGACCTTGCTGCGGTATGCGGCTGACCCCTGCAGGTCGGTGGGAATGTCGTCGAGCCCGCTCATGGCGCGCTCGCCGACTTCCTCGGGTGCCAGTTCATCCACCGAGGTCCCGACGACCGCCTGCTCGGCAGCCGCTGCGCGCCGGGGTGTGGAGCCCAGTCCCAGCAAGCCGATCGCGCAGCGGGACACCCGGTCGTCGTCGTCGATCTGCACGGCAACGGCAGCGCCGGCGATAGCGAAATCACCGTGGCGGCGGGCGAATTCATGCACAGCGTAGCCGCAGCGACCGGCCCAGATCGGGAACCGCACCGCGGTCAGGAGTTCATCGGGTGCCAGCGATGTCTGCCATAGGCCGGTGAAGAACTCCGTGGCCGGAATCTGGCGGCGGCCGCGCGGCGACACCGCCTCCATCTGCGCGTCGAGCGCCAGCGCGACCGCGGCGTACTCCGCCGCCGGATCGGCGTGCGCGATCGCACCGCCGAGCGTCCCGCGGGTGCGGATCTGGAAGTGGCCGATGTACGGGGTGGCCAGTGTCAACAGCGGCACCGAGTCGGCGACCTCGTCGTCCATCCCGACAAAAGCGTGCGGTGTCGCCGCCCCGATCCGCACCTCGCCGTCGACCGGATCGATGCTTCGCAGCTCGTCCAGCCGGGAGATGTCGATGAGGTTCTCGAAGTAGGTGAGGCGCATGGCCAGCATCGGGACCAGGCTTTGCCCGCCGGCCAGGATCTTTGCACCATCGCCGTACTGGCCGAGCAGATGCACCGCCTCCTCGACGGTGTCCGGGCGGTGGTAGGCGAACGCTGCCGCTTTCATGTGCGCCGGCCCAGCACGAATCCGATCGCGGCGCCCAGCGCCACTCCGACTAACACGGGTAGCGCACGCTTGGCCAGCGGCAGGGCCACCACTTTGAGCAGGTCGACGGAGTCGGCATCGGCTGCCTCGGCGACGTTACTTGTCGTGGCGGAAGTTTCAGCGGTGTCCAGCAGCTCGGCCTCGAGACGCTCGGCGAACTGGCCGATCAGGTTGGTAGCCACGTCGGCCAGCACACCGCGGCCGAATTGGGCCGCTTTACCCGAGATGGTCAGGTCGGTGGTGATGGTAACGGCTGTGGTCGCTGGTCCTTCTTCTTTCAGTTGAGCGGTCACCACCGCGGCGGCGTTGCCGTTGCCGCGCGTTTCCCTGCCGTCGGCCTTGAGCACCACCCGCTGTGCGACGGCGTCCTTTTCCAAAAACGAGGCTATCCCCTTGTAGGACACGGTGATCGGACCCACTTTGACCTTGACTGCGCCGGTGAACTCGTCGCCGTCGGCGCTCAGCAGGGTGGCGCCGGGCAGGCAGGGGGCGACACGCTCGACATCGGTCAGCACCTCCCAGGTCTTCGCGGGCGGCACAGCGACCCGAAATTCGTTGTTGAGCTCCACTTTCCGGCTGTCCTTACTGTTGGGCCTGTTCGAGCAATGACACGATGGATGCCGGGCTGGCCGGCAGGTGGGTGAGCGTCACACCCAGCGGCGCCAGGGCGTCGTTGATCGCGTTGATCACCGCCGGCGCCGACCCGATCGCCCCGCCCTCCCCGACACCCTTGTAACCGCCGACACCGGGGCCGGGGATCTCGACATGGCCGAATTCGATCGGCGGCACCTCGGTGGCCGTCGGCAGCAGATAGTCGACGAACGTCGACGACAGCGGGTTGCCGTCGTCGTCGTAGACCAGGTTTTCCATCAGCGCGCCGCCGATGCCCTGCACGGTGCCGCCGGCGATCTGGCCTTCGACGACGTTGGGGTTGATCATCGGGCCGACGTCTTCACTGACGATGTAGCGCAACAGCTTGACATGCCCGGTGGCCACATCAACTTCGCACGTGCAGGCGTGGGTGGCGTTGGCCCAGTGGATCATTGTCTGCGAGGTGAAGCGCGCGGTCGCCTCCAGCGACGCCGACATCTCCGGCGGTAGCTGCTGTGGTTCGTAGTATGCCCGGTACGCCAGGTCGCCGAAGCTCACGCTCTTGGCCGGGTCATCGCGGACGATCGCCCGCGAATTCGCCAGTTCCACATCGGATTCCGCTACACCGAGATAGTGGGCCGCCATCGCCACGACCTGTTCGCGCAGCATCGTTCCCGCCTCGTTGACCGCCCCCGCCGTCATCGGGCCGCTGCGGCTGCCCTGGGTGCCCGCCCCGTACGGGGTGACCGCCGTGTCGCCTTGAATGCAGGCCACGTCATCGATGTCGGCGCCCAGCGCGTCGGCGGTCAACTGCACGACGGTGGTTTCGATGCTGTTGCCGGTCGACCCGCCGTTGACGTAGACGTTGATCTTGCCGGTCGGCTCGATGCGGATCGTCGCGCCTTCGGTGGCCAGGTGGCCGGTCGCTGCCCCGGTCGGTTCGATGTACGCCGAAAACCCAAGGCCCAGATAACGTCCCTGCGCCAGGGCGTCGCGCTGCTCCTTGCGGAAACCCTCGTGGTCGAGGATCTTGACCGCCTGCTCGAACGTCTCCGACGGTGCGACATGGTCGTACGGCATGCCGTTCGGGTTGACATACGGCATCTCGTCGCCACGAAGGATATTGCGACGACGCAACTCCACCGGATCCATGCCCATCTTGCGTGCGGCGATGTCCAGCAGAATCTCGCGTGCCAACGTCTCGTACTGCCACGGGCCCCGATATGCGGCCAGCCCCGCGGTGTTGGAGAACACCGTCCTGTAGCTGAAGCTGGCCTTGGGCACCCGATAGGGCCCCGGGAAGAACATGCCGATCGCCGCGGTGGTCAGCACCGGATACGGCGTCGGATAGGCGCCGACGTCCTGGATGAAGTCGATGTCGGCGGCCAGGATGGCACCGTCGTCGTCGAACGCCATCCGTGCAGTGCCGTCGACGTGCCGGGCCTGCCCGGCCGACATCAGGTTCTCGCGGCGGTCCTCGATCCACTTCAACGCCGCCGGCACCTTGCGGGCGGCCAGCAGAATGCACATGTCTTCGCGCATCGGCACGACCTTCTGGCCGAAGGCGCCGCCGGTGTCGCGCATGATCACCCGCACCCGCTGCGCCGGAATCCCCAGCAGCCGCGCGGCGAACTCGCGGAGCTCGTGCGGCGTCTGGGTGGACGCCCAGACGGTCAGCTCATCGGAAGCCGACGACCACTCGACGACCATGCCGCGGGTCTCGATCGGCACCGGCAGATAGATCTGCTGGTAAATGTTCTCCGACACCACGCACGCCGCCGACGCGAATGTCTGCTCGTCGGGCGGTGCGCCGGCCATCCCACCGGCGACGTTGTCCGGGTAGGCGTCATGGATGACCGCATCGGATCCCACAGCCTTGGTGAAATCGGCGATGCCGGACAGCGGCGCGTAGTCGACTTCGACCAGTTCGACCGCGTCCTCGGCGACATAGCGGTTCTCGGCGACGACCAGGGCAACCGGGTCGCCGACGAACTTCGCCTCGCCCTCGGCCAGCGGCGGGCGTGGCGTGTCCGGGACGTCCTTACCGGCGATGGCATGCCAGGCCTCTTTGACGCACGCGTTGAGGTCGGCGGCGGTGAACACCGCGCGCACCCCCGGCAGCGCCAGCGCGGCCGAGGCGTCGATGCCGTTGATCCGGGCGCGGGCGAACGGGCTGCGCACGAAACAGCCATGCAGCATGCCGGGCCGGGATACGTCGTCGACGAATGTGCCGCGGCCGGTGAGCAGCCGGGTGTCTTCCACCCGCGGGACCCGGGTGCCCGCGTACCGGGGCGAAACGGTTTCGACCATGGCAGTTGCTCCAACGCCGTTATCGCAATATGAGAAGTGCAATGCCATCATATGAGAGTGCGGTTACCAGGCAAAGGCGCCGCTGGCGATGCGCAGGAGCGACGCCATGTCGTCGGCGTACTGCTGGCCGCCGGTGCAGGACGGCGCTACGGCAAGCCCAAGGTGCTGGTCGAGGGCTGGCTGGACATCGCGGTGCGCGCACTGCGCGACGGCGGGTGCGACGACGTCGTGCTGGTGCTCGGCGCGGCCGACGTTCCCGCGCCGGCCGGCGTCACCGCGGTCACCGCCTCCGACTGGGACGAGGGCCTGAGCGCATCGGTGCGCGCCGGGCTGGCCCGCGCCGAGCACACGGCGGCCGACTTCGCCGCGCTGCATGTCATCGACACCCCCGACGTCGGAGCCGCCGTGGTCACCCGAGTCCTCAACGGCGCGTTGACGTCTCGCGGCGGGCTGGCGCGCGCCTATTTCGGGGACCGGCCTGGTCACCCTGTCGTCCTGGCGCGTCGGCACTGGGCCGGTGTAACGGCGAGCTTGTCGGGGGACGGCGGCGCGGGCGCCTACCTGCGCAGTCGCGACGACGTCGAGCACGTCGACTGCGGCGACCTGGCCACCGGCCGCGACATCGACGAACCGGCATGAGGCGCAGCGGTACGGTACTGGTCCGGCGGTTCTATTGTGGGCGCTGTGACCCAGGTTGCCGATCACGTAGCGGAGCCGTCACCGTGGTCGCCCCGGGAGACCGAGCTGCTGACGGTGACGTTGCGGCTGCTGCAGGAACACGGGTATGACCGGTTGACGGTGGACGCGGTGGCGGCCACCGCCCGGGCCAGCAAGGCCACCGTGTATCGGCGCTGGCCGTCGAAAGCCGAATTGGTGCTGGCGGCGTTCATCGAGGGCGTCCGCCAGGTCGCGGTTCCGCCGGATACCGGCACATTGCGGGGCGATCTGCTGCGACTGGGGGAGTTGGTGTGCCAGGAGGCATGCCAGCACGCCGGCACCATTCGCGCGGTGATGGTGGAGGTGTCGCGCAACCCCGCGCTCAACGACGTGATGCAGCACCAGTTCATCGAGCAGCGGAAAGCCTTGATCCGCCACGTCCTGCAGCAGGCCGTCGACCGCGGGGAGATCGAAGCTGCCGCCATCAGCGACGAACTCTGGGATCTGCTGCCCGGCTACCTCATCTTCCGGTCCATCATGCCCACCCGGCCGCCCACCCGGCACACCGTGCAGACCCTGGTCGACGCCGTCATCATTCCCAGCCTTACCCGGCCCATTCGCCAGGCGTGACCCGCGACGGACCCGCGTGATGTGAACGATGTTGCCTCTTGTGCAGTCCGGTCCCGTACCGTACTGTCTATAGCCGCCATTGATCGTGTCACCAGTTATCGAAGGGCTAACGGTTGGGGTAGCGTTTTGAGAGGTTCTCGATAGCCGACCGGCAGGACTCTCCAGTATTTCAGGCGTGATGCAACGTTCGACCGTGGAGCAAGGAGAGCGGGATGGTGGATTTCAGTCTGTATGGTGATCTGACGATACTTGCTGCTGTGCTGGGATTAGTGTTCGGCGGTTGTGCATTTGTGTTCATCAAACGGTTAGAGGATCGAATACCCGCTTCTTTAGGCGAAGTAGTCGGGACGCATAAAATGGTGTTGAATAAATTGCGCAAACGCGAATCAATGGCACAGAGTGAGGTAGAGTACGCGGCGCAAATTATTTCTGATTGCCGATCAATACTCGGGTACTCGATACCCGCTACCATTTTCACAATCGGATGCTTCTATATAGTTGGGTGTCTCGAACAGTTACATGGAGGCACCCCCTCCGTGCGAACATTTATCGGGGTGCTCCCCATGTTGGGGGCCACAAACCTAGCCATTCAGCTACTTCGGGTCGCACGGTTGAAAGGGCGGCTGCAGAAAGTTTCTTTGACTTAGCCGAAGGCATCCGGTGTGGTTACCCACAGCCCTAGCCAGTGATTCTCGAGCATCCGATTCGCGACGTCATGGTTGAGGTTAGGTTAAGTGCGTGCCGGTAGTTCGGAGGTCACCGCTTCGTCCCCGTCTTCCCATAGCAGCAGTTGACGAACCGCGGGACGTGGTCCGTAGGGGCGCAGCATCTGGCTGGCCGGGCGCGGGCGCACGCGTTGCGGCCACCAAAACCAGCGCCCGAGCAGCGCGGCGATGGACGGCGTCATGAACGAACGCACGATCAGCGTGTCGAACAGCAGACCCAGCGCGATAGTGGTCCCTACCTGACCGAGAATCACCAAAGCGCTGAACACGAACGAGGCCATGGTCGCCGCGAACACCAGACCGGCCGCCGTCACCACCGCGCCGGAGCCGGCCATCGCACGGATGATGCCGGTCTTTAATCCCGCCCCGACTTCCTCTTTGAACCGGGAAATCAGCAGCAGGTTGTAGTCGGATCCCACCGCCAAGAGCAGGATGACGGCCAGCGCCAGCACGATCCAATACAACTGGATACCCAGGATGTCCTGCCAGACCAGCACCGAGAGGCCAAAGGAGGCGCCCAACGACAGCGCCACCGTGCCCACAATGACGATCGCGGCAACCAGACTTCGGGTGATGAACATCATGATCAGCAAAATCAGGCTCAGCGCCGCGAGTGCGACGATCATCAGGTCGTACTTGGCGCCGTCTTGGATGTCTTTGTAGGTTGACGCCGTGCCGGCAAGGTAGAAGTGGGCGTTGTCCAACGGGGTGCCCTTCACGGCCTCGTGCGCCGCCTGCTTGATCGGGTCGACATGCGAGATCCCCTCGGGGGTCGCGGGATCGCCTTCGTGGGAGATGATCATCTGCGCGGCCTTGCCGTCGGGCGAGAGGAACAATTTCAGGCCCCGCTTGAACTCCGCGTTGTTGAACACCTCCGGCGGAAGGTAAAACGAGTCGTCGTTTTTGGCTTTGTCGAAGGCTTGTCCCAGGGCGGCCGGGTTGTCGTTTGCAAACGCCGACTGGTTGTTGATCCCGGAGTTGGTGGCGTAGTTGTTCAGCGTGAGTTCCAGGTTCGTCATCTGGCTGGCGATCTGGGGCGGTAGCAGCGCCACCAGTTGGGGCTGCAGCGCATCCAATTTATCCAAACTCGCGGTGATGCTTTGAAATTGGTCGGTCAGCTGGTCGACACTGTCGGCTGCCTCAAAGCCGTTTCTGAACGCAAAACAGACCGGGATGTCGTAGCAGTGCCTTTCCCAGTAGAAATAACTTTGAATCGGCCTGAAGAAGTCCAGGAGATTCGCGAGCTTATCGCGCAGTTCATTGATCACAGCGATCGTGTCGTGAAAGCTTTGCGTTTGCTCGTGTGTAGCGGCAGCAGTCTGCTGCTGCAGGGCATATTGTTGCTGCAAAATTCCGATCGTTTTCCTCAGCTCGCCGGCCTGGCTGAGCAGGTCGGCCGCGCGGTCTTTCTGATATTTCAGGTTCATCACCTGGCCGACGCTTTGCTGGCTGAGCTGAAACGGGATCGAGCTGTGGTCCAGCGGCGTACCCAACGGCCTGGTCATGGCCTGCACTTGCGCGATGCCGGGTACGTGAAACACCGCCCTGGCCACCCGTTCCAAGATGAGCATGTCGGCCGGGTTTCGCATATCATGATCGGTTTCGATCATCAGTAATTCGGGCTCCAGCCGGGCGCGCGAAAAGTGCCGCTCCGCGGCCGTGTAGCCGACATTTGCCGGGGCACTGGCCGGTAGATAGGGGCGAGTGTCGTAACTCGTCTTATATCCGGGCAGGGCGAGCAGACCGATGAGGGCGACCGCGATCGTCACCGCAAGAACGGGCGCCGGCCAGCGGACGATCGCGGTGCCGATCCGACGCCAGCCGCGAGTCTGCAATACACGCTTGGGGTCGAGGAGACCGAAGAAACTCCCGATGGTGAGCACGGCCGGACCCAGGGTGAGCGAGGCCACCAGCGCAACCAAGATCCCGATCGCAGCGGGCGGGCCCAAACTCTGAAAATACGGCAGCCGGGTGAAGCTGAGGCAATACACCGCGCTGGCGACGGTCAGGCCCGAGCCCAGGACGACGTGGGCGGTGCCGCGGTACATGGTATGAAAGGCGGTTTCCCGGTCTTCCTCGGCTGCGCGCGCTTCTTGGTAACGGCCGACGAAAAAGATCGCGTAGTCCGTTCCGGCGGCGATGACCAGCAACGTGAGCAGATTAGTCGAGTACGTCGACAGCCCGATTATGTTGTTGTATGCAAGAAAGGCGACGAATCCCCGCGCCGCGGCCATCTCAACGAGGACCGTGAGTAGCACAAGGATCGTCGTGAGAACCGCACGGTAGACGAAAAGCAACATCAGCGCGATCGCCACGATGGTTATCGTGGTGACCTTCGCGGTACCTTTGCTGCCCACTGAGAACTGATCAGCGATGAGCGGCGCCGCACCGGTGAGATAAGCCTTGACACCCTTTGGCGGCGGAGTGTGGTCCACGATGTCGCGCACGGCATCAACGGACTCGTTGGCTTTTGCCTCGCCTTGATTACCGGCAAGAAACAGCTGGACATAGGCGGCCTTGCCATCGTTGCTTTGCGAGCCCGCCGCCGTCAGCGGATCCCCCCAGAAATCCTGCACGTGCTGGACGTGCTTCTTGTCCTGCTCGAGTTTGTGGATCAACGTGTCGTAAAACCGGTGGGCGTCGGCGCCGAGCGGGTTATCGCCTTCCAGGACGATCATCGCCGAACTGTCGGTATCGAACTCGTGGAAAATTTTGCCGATGTGTTTGAACGCCTGATACGACGGCGCGTCGGGGGAGCTCAGCCCCACGTTATGTTCTTTTCCGACCTCCTCCAATTGCGGCACGAAAATATTCGGAATCGCAGCAAGCGCCAGCCAGAACAACAAGATCGGCAGCGCCAGCCGGCGGATAGTGTGCGCGACGAAGGGCCGCCGGACGTGGCGGTCGCTCATCCGGACTTGTCCAGGCAGAAGGTGTAGGCGCTTACTGCATTGACGACCCTTTCGTCTTTGACCTCGCCGTCGATGATGATGCGGCAGCCCAGGGTGCTCCCGTTTCCTTGCGCTGTCAGGTTGGCGATGACGGCGGGATCTGTCGTCGTGATCTCGTACTTCCACGGCAGGGCGGCGTTGTCGACTCGCTGCGGCGCGGAATGGATGTCTTGGTAGTTGATGGTTGCCACTGCCCCGGGGTTACCGAAAACCTCGTAGACGACGTGCTTGGGGTTGAACGGGACGATGTCGTTCGAGATACCACTGTTGGACGACGTGGTGTTGTGTGAGCCGAATATGCCGTGCAGTCGGTAGACGCCGAATCCGGCGATGGCGACCACTGCCACTGCGACCAGCACCATCCAGCCGCGCCTGACCAAGCGCATGAGTGAAAACCGTTTCACCCGTTAGCCTCTCGATAAGCGGTGACGGGACCGTTTCCGCGATGGACGTAACAGTACGGTACGGGACCGGACACTATCAAGGGTCCAGGTCCGGCGCACCCAGACGCCCTGGTCGGTGAATCTTCACCCGATGGGTCGGGTGAGGCTGGGGATGATGACGTCGTCGACGAGAGCTTGCACGGTCTGCCGGGTCGGGGGCCGGCTGGGGATGATGGACCGGAAGATGAGGTAGCCGGGCAGCAGGTCCCAGAGTTCGTCGGTAATGGCGGCCTCGTTGACCTCGCCGCGGTCGACCGCCTGATACAGGATGTGGTGGATCAAGGCTTTCCGCTGATCGAGGAACTGATGCTGCAGCGCATCGTTGAGCGCAGGATGGCGCGACACCTCGACAAGCACCGCGCGGATGGTGCTGGCGTGCTGCTGGGCCTGCTGGCAGACCAGCTGCCCCAGTCGCAACAAATCACCCCGTAGCGTGCCGGTATCCGGTGGGACGGCGACCTGGCGGATGCCCTCGATGAACGCGGCCAACACCAATTCGGCTTTCGACGGCCAGCGCCGGTAGACCGTGGCCTTGCTGGCACGGGCGGTGGCCGCCACGGCGTCCACCGTCAACCGGTCATACCCGTGCCGCTGCAGCAATTGCAACGTCACCGCCAGCAGCTCGGTCTCCCGCGGCGACCACGGCGAGCACTCCGCGGCGCGATCGGCAATCTGGCTCACATCGCCCACGATAGATCCGTTATGGCTGTACAGGCCAGTACCGTACCGTTCGCGTCGTCAAAGTCGGCCCCCTTGATAAGAGTGATGACCACCCGACCCACGTTCGGCAGATGACGGTTGGTGAACAGGCTGTCCGTCGTGTTTGCATGTTCATCAAAGGCTGATGCCCATCGTCTTCCTTCCGGGCGTCAGGAGAAGTCGCCGAAAGCAAGCGCAAGACCCGCTGCCGCGATCAGCGCGGCGGCACCGTACCCGACGATCGACCACCAGCCGGCGTGCAGGTAGGCGGTAACGGCGACGATCGCGATGGCCAGAAACACCATCAGCATTCCATACAGCGGGGGAGTCGCGGCATATCGGTTGCGGCTCATGGGTTCACCTCCTTGGCAGTGGCCATCACCCGGTGGCGGACCAGGTACCAGCCGCCGATCAGTATCGGGATGCCTACGGCCAGAGTGCCGATGATCCAGGTGCCGCTTCGATCATCGATCATCATCAGCACCAGCACGGCGGCCAAAAACGCCAGCGTGACGTACCCGCTGTAGGGCGCCAACGGCATCCGGAACCGGGGCCGCAGGATGCTGCCTGCGCGGGCCTTGCGGTGCAGCTGGATCTGGCATGCCACGATCGTTGCCCAAGCCGCCATGACGCCCAAAGCAGCTATGTTGAGCACGATTTCGAACGCCTGGCCGGGGCGCACTGCATTCAGCACGACACCGAACAACCCGACCGCGCTGGTCAGCAGAATTCCACCGTATGGCACACCGTTCTTCGACATCCGCGCCGTGAATCGGGGCCCGCTGCCGCTGATCGCCAGTGAACGCAGGATACGGCCCGTCGAGTACAGCCCGGCGTTCAGACTGGAAAACGCCGCGGTCAGCACCACCACGTTCATCAGGGTGCCGGCACCGCCGAAGCCGATCTTGGAGAAGAACGTCACGAATGGGCTTTCATGGCCCTTGTAGGCGGTGTAGGGCAGCAGCAGCGCCAGTAGCGCGACCGACCCGACGTAGAAAATCGCGATACGGGCCACCACGGAGTTGATGGCGCGAGGCATGATTTTCTCCGGCTCCGCCGTTTCGCCAGCGGCGGTACCAATCAGTTCGACTGCGGCGTAGGCGAATACGACACCGGAGGTGACCAGCACCAGCGGCAGCAGGCCGGTCGGCAAGAACCCGCCGTGCTCGGCCCACAGGCTCAATCCGGTGTCCTGCCCCTCGATTTGGTAGCGCCCGGCCAGGTAGACGGTTCCGACGATCAGGAAAGTCATCAGTGCCACGACCTTGATCAGCGCGGCCCAGAATTCCAGCTCACCGAAGAGTTTCACCGAGATCAGGTTCATCGCCACGACTGCCACCAGCGCGACCAGCGCCAGCGTCCACTGCGGGATCACGTGGAACGCCGACCAGTAGTGGAAATAACTCGCGATCGCCGTGGTGTCCACGATGCCCGTCATCGACCAGTTCAGGAAGTACATCCAGCCGGCGACGAAAGCCGCTTTTTCGCCGTAGAACTCGCGAGCATAGGAGACAAACGAGCCCGACGACGGGCGGTGCAGCACCAGTTCCCCGAGCGCGCGCAAGATCAGGAAGACGAAACAGCCGCAAACCCCGTACACCACGAACAGTCCCGGCCCCGCCGACTCCAGGCGGCCCCCGGCACCCAGAAACAGCCCGGTGCCGATCGCGCCGCCGATCGCGATCATCTGCAACTGCCGGGGTCTGAGATCGTGGTGATAGCCCTGGTCCTCGCGGGTGAGGAAGTCCGGGGCTGCCTCGCGGGTGGCGGGTCGAGGTGCGCTGGGCAGCGGTGGCATCGGATTCCTATCGTGGCTTGTGCAACGCTGCGATGCGGCACACCCGAGAAACGGACTGGTTGCGAGGCTATCCCACCGCCCCGGGTCTGGCAGCGTGGGCTCCGGTGAGTTTCGGTTTTCGATCGGGCCGGCGCTGCTCGCTGATAGATTCAACCGCCATGGCGAACTCCAGCGAGCTGTTGTTCAATCCGAACGCCTACGACCCGCGGCAGTTCGACCCCGAGACGCGCCGTCTTCTGCGGGCCCTGATCGACTGGTTCGAGGGGCGCGGCAAGACCAAGCTGCTTGCCGACGATCTGGACGCGGTGTGGGTCTCGGACTTCCTGGATTTCATCAAGCGGGAGCGAATCTTCGCGACGTTTCTCACGCCATCGGAGTACGGCGACGGCGACCCGAACAAGCGTTGGGACACCGCGCGCAATGCCGCGCTCAGCGAGATCTTCGGCTTCTACGGGCTGGCGTACTGGTACGCCGAGCAAGTCACGATCCTGGGCCTCGGGCCGATCTGGCAGAGCGACAACATCAAGGCCAAGGAGCGCGCCGCGGCGCAACTCGAGGCGGGCGGCGTGATGGCGTTTGCGCTCTCTGAGCGCGAGCACGGCGCGGACATCTACAACACCGACATGGTTTTGACGCCCTCAAATGAGCAGGGCATCGTATTTCGTGCCTCGGGGGAGAAGTACTACATCGGCAACGGCAACGTGGCCGGTATGGTGTCGGTGTTCTCCCGGCGTGCTGACATCGACGCCGCCGACGGATATGTATGGTTCGTCGCCGACAGCAGTCACGACAATTACCAGCTGATCGGTAACGTCGTGCACGGCCAGATGTATGTGAGCAACTTCCGGCTCAACGACTACCCGGTGCACGAGGAAGACATCCTGTGCGCCGGGCCTGACGCGTTCTCGGCCGCACTCAATACCGTCAACGTCGGCAAATTCAACCTGTGCACCGCCTCGATCGGGATGTGCGAGCACGCATTCTACGAAGCGATCACGCACGCCAACAACCGCATCCTCTACGGCAACCCGGTCACCGACTTCCCGCATGTGCGTGCCAGTTTCGTCGACGCCTACGCCCGGTTGATCGCGATGAAGCTGTTCAGCGACCGTGCGATCGACTACTTCCGCAGCGCCAGCCTCGACGACCGTCGATACCTGCTCTTCAATCCGGTGACCAAGTCCAAGGTCACCTCCGAGGGCGAGACGGTGGTTACCCTGCTGTGGGATGTACTGGCCGCCAAGGGCTTCGAGAAAAACACCTATTTCTGCGAAGTCGCGCGGCTGATCGGTGCGTTGCCGCGGCTGGAGGGGACCGTGCACGTCAACGTCGCGCAGATCCTGAAGTTCATGCCGAACTACTTGTTCAACCCCGCCGCCTACCCCGAGATCGGCACCCGCAACGACCCGGCGGACGACGTGTTCTTTTGGGCGCAGGGTCCGGCTCGGGGCGCGTCCAAGGTGCAGTTCGCCGATTGGGCCCCCGTCTACGAAAAGTCGTCGGAGATACCGAATGTCGCTCGCTTCTATGAGCAGGCCGGGGCGCTGAAGGAACTGTTGGCCACGGCTGCACCGGACGCCGACCAGCAGCGCGACCTCGACTTCATTCTCGTGGTCGGACACTTGTTCACGCTCGTGGTATACGGCCAGTTGATTCTCGAGCAGGCCAATCTGCTCGACCTCGACCGTGACCTGGTGGACCAGATCTTCGACTTCCAGATCCGTGACTTTTCCGCACACGCGGTTGCTTTGCACGGCAAGGCGAGTTCTACTGCGGAACAACAGCAGTGGGCACTATCGGCGGTGCGCAAGCCGGTCACGGACGAACAGCGTTTTGACCGGGTCTGGGAGCAGGTGAAGGCGCACGACGGCGCCTACGCGATGGCCTAGTGGGCATGCGACACCTGGCCTGCTGGTGGTGGTCGACGGTCTGCCCACGGGCGTGCTGACTCGAGTTGGGCGCCAAGCGAAATGAGCGTAGCTTCGTCGTTGGGTTGTCCTACCAAGTGGACCGCCTGCGGCAGGCCATCGGGGGAGAACCCGGCCGGCACTGACATGGCCGGCTGGCCAGTGAAGTTTTCCGGGACGGTGAACGGCATAAACTTCAGTCGCCTCAACATGATCCGCGTTGGCCCCAATCCCTCGAAGTAGCCGATGCGAACCGGTGGTGTCGCCAGCACCGGCGTCATCAACACATCAAAGTCGGCTATCGGGCGTAGCCCGCGGTCGGTTAGCGAACCCCGGGCGGCTAGCGCGTAGCGGGCCAGCCAGTCGGGGACCAGCCGGCTGGTACGTGCTTCGGCCCGGATGCGACGTTCCAGCAGCTCGGGCGTCGGCAGCCGGTCGACTTCATGGGCGAGCCCGTTCATGAACAACACCAGCCCTGCGGCGATCGCGGCCGGTGGATAGGCCGGGTCACGTTCGACGACTTCGTGACCGAGGGAGCGGAGCAACTCGGCCGTTTCCAGCACTGGGCGGCGCACCTGCTCACTGACCGGCACCGGAACCATCGGCTTGAACGACATCGCGATCCGCAACCGGCCCGGCGTTCGCGATACCGCGTCCATCAACGGCGGCGCCGGCGGTGGTGAGCCGATCTCGTCGTTGGGCTCGGGGCCGGTCATCGCGTCGTGCAACAGTGCGGCATCGACGACACTGCGGGCTAGCGGCCCGATGTGGTTGAGCCCATGGAACCGGTAGGCGCGCTCGGGTGCCTGTTTGGTGCTGATCCGGCCCCGCTGGCCCTTGAGGCCCACCAGCCCGCAGCAGGCGGCCGGGATGCGAACCGACCCGCCGCTATCGCTGCCCGTCGCTGCGGGCACCATGCCGGCGGCGACCGCGGCCGCCGACCCCCCACTGGAACCCCCGGTCGTTCGGTACAGGTCCCACGGATTGCGGGTCACTCCCCACGTCGCCGATTCACACATCGGGTAGGCACCGAACTCCGGCTCGTGCGTCTTACCGATGATCACCGCTCCGGCTCGCCGGAGGCGCCGCACGGCGGCGCTGTCGGTGCTGGCCGGTCCCATATCGATGGCGGTACCGCACATCGACGAAACCCCCACCACATCGGTGTCGTCTTTGATCGCGATCGGCACGCCCGCCAGCGGCAACACCTCACCGGCACCCAGCCGCCGTTCGACCTGCGCTGCTTCTGCCATCGCCTGCTCGGCCAGCACGATACGAAACGCGTTCAACACCGGATCCAGCCGGGCGATCCGCTCCAGGTAGAGAGTTACCAGCTCACGCGGTGAAACTTCACGATCGCGCACCAGCTGCGCCAGGTGCGTTACCCCGGCGAAAACAAGATCCTCATCGCCGATGGTCGGCATCACGTCTCCTTTACTAGTACCGACGGTACTAGGTATATCCGGAGATGCGCTCTCGAGCAACCGTCCGGCTGCGGCTCGATCAAGCTTGAAGCATACCCACATGGGGTATATAGTCACGAAAGGATAGGTACCCCATGGGGGTATATCAGGAGGAGCACGATGCTCACGAGGTCATCGCAGTCGCTCAGATCAACGCGAGCGGTCGGAGGGGCCGGCTGCACGGCGGTGCAGGTCTGATGAAAACCACTGCGCGACTTAGCGTCTACGGGGCCCGGCTCGCGGCGGGTTTCGCCGTCTCAGCCGCCATCGCAGCCGCCATCGCGCCAGACTCTGGGTCGGCGCGGATCACAACGACACAAGGAGATCAGATGCACCATGACACTCACATCCCGGGCGCCAGTGCCGCGGCAGCCCAGGGGCTGTCCCTGGAGCAGAGCGGATACCTGCTGCGTGCGATCAGCGCACCGGATCGGGTCGCAACCCCCGGGCAGCTGGCGTTCCGGATCGTCGATGCAGACGGGCACCCGCTGACCGACTACACGGTCTCGCACGACAAGCAATTGCACCTGATGGTGGTGCGCACGGACGGCGCACATTTCCGCCACGTGCACCCCACCATGAACGTCGACGGGGTGTGGTCGCTGCCGTGGACCTGGGACGCGGCTGGTAGCTACCGGGTATTCGCCGACTTCGTTCCCGCAGCCGAGCCCGGCCAGCCGGACATCACCCTGACCCACACGGTTGAGGTGGGCGGCGGCTATGCGCCTCAGCTTGCAACCGCACCGTCGCGGACATCCTCGGTGGACGGCTTCGAGGTGGCGCTGAGCGGCGAGCTGCGCACCGGGTCCAGCTCCACCCTGACCGCCAAAGTCACCCGCAATGGCGAACCGGTGAAGTCTCTCGAACCGTACCTGGGTGCCTTCTGTCACCTGGTCGCGTTGCGAGCCGGTGATCTGGCGTACTTGCATGTGCATCCGCACGGCGATCCACCCGCCGACACCGACCGGTCAGGTCCCACAGTCGATTTCATGACCCAAGCACCGACTCTGGGACGATACCTGCTGTACCTGGACTTCCAGGTTGACAGCCAGGTGCACACCGCCACGTTCACTCTCGATGCCACCCGGTAACCCTCGTTGATGAATGCACCTGGGCCAGAGGGACTTTATGCGCACGACGGTTACCAACGATATGGTAATGTAGTGGTATGCGCACTACCATCGATAAGGCTGGTCGGTTGGTAATTCCAAAGCCACTCCGCGAGCAGGCCGGCATTACCCCGGGTGAGATAGAGATATCCCTCGATGGGGCTGCTATCCGTATCGAAAGCGTGGCAGCCGACGACCTCGTCGAGGAGGACGGGCTTCTCCTGCTGCCCAGTGGCGGTCCGGGCCTCGACGCCGACGCAGTCAGGGAGTTGCGGCTTGTCGACCAGCGCTGAACATGTTCTGGTCGACACCAGCGCGGCGCTTGCACTGGCACAGCGTGAGAATCGATTTCACCTTGCCGCCAGAGCCAGGCTCCTCGCATGCCCCCGTGGGATGTCGGGGCATGCGGCCGTGGAGCTGCTGTCGGTGCTCACGCGACTGCCGCCACCACACCGCCTTAGTCCAGTTGCGGCACTTCGCTTACAGGAGACGAATTTTCCGGACTCTCGCTTCCTGTCCGCAACGGATACCAAGCAGCTATTACGGGAGTTTGCTGAAGCGGGCTTGACCGGCGGCGCGCTTTACGACGGTCTCGTCGGTGCGGCTGCCCGCAAGCACAAGCTGACGCTTATCACGTGCGACCGACGGGCCGAACCGACCTATCGCGTACTCGGCGTCAACTACGAGCTGCTATCGCCGATTTCGCGATGACAACTGAACTCGCTGGTCGTTCGAGCGGATTCCACATTGTGGATCGCTGACTGGCGGGCTACGTCGGCGCAAAGTGGTTATGGTGCGAGCGTGAATTTGCCGACTCGGCACTTGGCCGATATTGGAGATCGAGTGCTGTGCGTGCGGGTGCGCGGACAGGGACCGACGGTGGTCCTTGAGGCCGGCGGGGCGGGTGAAGGTACGACCGGCGTGGGCTATGGCGAGGGCCTGGAAGAGCGGCTGGCCACCTTTGCGACCGTGCTGACATATGACCGCGCCGGCAGCGGACGTTCCAACGGTCCGCCGCGTCGCAGCATCGCGCAGATGGCCGATGACCTCGACGCGGTGATCTGTTCAATGGGGTGTGCGGCACCTGTCATCGTCGTGGGCTGGTCGACAGGAGGGTTGGTCGCGGAGATGTTCGCCGTGCGTCACCCGGACAAAGTCGCGGGAGTGGTGTTGCTTGATCCCACCTCCGAGATGCCGACCGAACCACGGATCTGTCGATATCTGCGGCTGGCTCTCGGGGCTGTCCAGCTTGGCGTGGGCGCCCTTGCCGCACAACTTGGCTTCTTTCGCACTCGCGCAGGCCGCAGCCTGGCCCGGCGCATGGCAGGGCCGTACGCCAGCAACGAGGGCCTCGAATACGCTTACCGCGCATGGAACTATCCGCGAGCAATATGGCAGCTTGCACGCGTCACGTCACGTCTTAGCCGCTACATGGGCGAGACGACGGCGGCGCTACGTGCAGCGTCGTTGCCTGACGTCCCGGTGCGGGTGGTCGTTCCACGACGACGGACCGGCCTTTCACCCACATACGCCCGCCGTATGGATGCGGCTCATCGCGCGCTGGCCGAGCAGTTTTCGCGGGGAGAACTCGTCCTCGCCGACAGGGCTAGTCATTTAGTGCCGATCGACAGACCCGACCTGGTCATCAACGCAGTGCGCGACCTGCTTGCACCAAATCCCACCTCGCAGGAAGCCGCCGGAGGTACCTGAACCGGCGAATGCCGGGTGATTTTTCTGGCTCGCTCGCAGTTTGAGACAGCTAGCTCTTCCAGACGACCTTATCGGCGCCCGCGCCATCCCGGTAGACGATGCTGTCGGGCGCTGTGCCCGATCTGACGTCGAAGTAAAGCCTCCCGGTTGTTTGGGCGCCCGGCGCGATCGGTTGATTGGCAAGGCCGTCGACCTCGGTCCCCTTCATAACCGCGTAGGTCGAGCTGTTGACGGCCCGAGCGTTGAAGTCGGCAATGTTCGGAGTCGGGGAGCCGCTTACACCTGTGGCCGTTACATCCGAATACCACACGCCGTCGTTGTGACCGCTGGGTTGCAAGTTGCTGACGGTGTAGTCGATGGCTCCGGCGCCAGCTGCGCCGGGAATCTCTGCCGTTTGGCCAAAAGACAGGACTTCCGGGTCTGCCAAAGCCGGTGTTGCCGCCAGGATTCCTGCCGTCGCGATGCCGGCAGCAGCTGCCGTTGTCTTCAACGCGATCTTTGCGAACATCACGTCAAACTCCTCTGGAATTCGTAGCCGCTTGTTCGACTACCCGTAGGGCGTATCCAAACTCGCGGATTTCAAACCCGCTCGGCTCGTCGCCGCAGGGAACAAACTCTTCGGCCCCGCCGTTGACCCCAACAACAACTTGAGTGAGCCAGGCTCAACATTGAGTTTGACAGCCTTGCCCCTTCAGGGGCAGGCTTGAGCGGGGTTCACTCAGCGTAGTGAAATACGAAGCTCGAACTATCAGGGAGGATTAACCATGGCTCGTGCGGTCGGTATCGACCTCGGGACCACCAACTCCGTCGTCTCAGTGCTGGAGGGCGGCGATCCCGTCGTCGTCGCCAACTCCGAGGGCTCCCGGACCACTCCGTCGGTCGTCGCGTTCGCGCGCAACGGCGAGGTGCTGGTCGGTCAGCCCGCCAAGAACCAGGCGGTGACCAACGTCGACCGCACCGTGCGGTCGGTCAAGCGCCAGATGGGCACCGACTGGTCGATCGAGATCGACGGCAAGAAATACACCGCGCAGGAGATCAGCGCCCGGGTCTTGATGAAGCTGAAGCGCGACGCCGAGGCTTACCTCGGTGAGGACATCACCGACGCGGTGATCACCACGCCCGCCTACTTCAACGACGCCCAGCGCCAGGCCACCAAGGACGCCGGCCAGATCGCGGGCCTGAACGTGCTGCGGATCGTCAATGAGCCGACCGCGGCCGCACTGGCCTACGGGTTGGACAAGGGCGAGAAGGAGCAGCGGATCCTGGTGTTCGACCTGGGCGGCGGCACCTTCGA
Organism: Mycobacterium sp.; assembly: GCF_050700595.1. GTDB lineage: Bacteria > Actinomycetota > Actinomycetes > Mycobacteriales > Mycobacteriaceae > Mycobacterium. The sequence goes on along the minus strand of NZ_JBOHHI010000159.1, from coordinate 2,357 downwards.
CGTGTCGCTGCTGGAGATCGGCGAGGGCGTCGTGGAGGTCCGTGCCACCTCGGGTGACAACCACCTTGGCGGTGACGACTGGGACGACCGCATCGTCAGCTGGCTGGTCGACAAGTTCAAGGGCAGCAGCGGCATCGACCTGACCAAGGACAAGATGGCCATGCAGCGGCTGCGGGAAGCGGCCGAGAAGGCCAAGATCGAGCTGTCCTCGTCGGGCGGCACGTCGATCAACCTGCCCTACATCACCGTCGACTCCGACAAGAACCCGCTGTTCCTCGACGAACAGTTGACGCGTGCGGAGTTCCAGAAGATCACCCAAGATCTGCTGGACCGCACCCGCAGCCCGTTCCAGCAGGTGATCAAGGACGCCGGGATCTCGGTGTCCGAGATCGACCACGTGGTGATGGTGGGTGGGTCCACCCGGATGCCCGCGGTGACCGAGCTGGTCAAGGAGCTCACCGGTGGCAAGGAGCCCAACAAGGGCGTCAACCCCGACGAGGTAGTCGCCGTGGGTGCCGCGCTGCAGGCCGGTGTGCTCAAGGGTGAGGTGAAAGACGTTCTACTGCTTGATGTTACGCCGTTGAGCCTTGGTATTGAGACCAAGGGCGGCGTGATGACCAAGCTCATCGAGCGCAACACCACGATCCCGACCAAGCGGTCGGAGACCTTCACCACTGCTGACGACAACCAGCCCTCGGTGCAAATCCAGGTCTACCAGGGTGAGCGCGAAATCGCTTCGCACAACAAACTGCTCGGCTCCTTCGAGCTGACCGGCATCCCGCCCGCGCCGCGCGGTGTCCCACAGATCGAGGTCACCTTCGACATCGACGCCAACGGCATCGTGCACGTCACCGCCAAGGACAAGGGCACCGGCAAGGAGAACACCATCCGCATCCAGGAAGGCTCCGCCCTGTCCAAGGAAGAGATCGAGCGGATGATCAAGGACGCCGAGGCGCACGCCGAGGAGGACCGCAAGCGGCGCGAGGAGGCCGACGTCCGTAACCAGGCCGAGTCGCTGGTGTATCAGACGGAGAAGTTCGTCAAGGATCAGCGGGAAGCCGAGGGCGGCTCGAATGTTCCCGAGGACACGCTGACCAAGGTCGAGGCCGCAATCGGCGACGCCAAGACGGCATTGGGCGGCACCGACATCGGCGCCATCAAGTCCGCGATGGAGAAGCTGGGCCAGGAGTCGCAGGCCCTCGGCCAGGCGATCTACGAGGCCACCCAGGCCGCGCAGACCGCCGACGGCGGTGCCGAGGCCAGCTCGTCCGACGACGTCGTCGACGCGGAGGTGGTCGACGACGACCGGGAGGCCAAGTGACCGAAGGCAACCCACACGAACAGGTAACCGTCACCGACAAACGGCGGATTGATCCCGAGACCGGCGAGGTGCGCCACGTGACTTCCGACGCTGCCCCCAGCGGGGCGGCGCCGGAAGCCGCAGCCTCGGAAGGCCCGACGACCGCGGACAAGGTTGCCGAGCTGACCGCCGATCTGCAGCGGGTGCAAGCCGACTACGCCAACTACCGCAAGCGGGCGTTGCGCGAACAGCAGGCATCCGCCGAGCGCGCAAAGGCCACCGTTATCAGCCAGTTGCTGGGTGTGCTCGACGATCTCGACCGCGCACGCAGTCACGGCGACCTGGAGTCGGGGCCGCTGAAGTCGGTCGCCGACAAACTGATGAGCGCGTTGACCGGGCTCGGGCTGGCGGCGTTCGGTTCCGAGGGCGACGACTTCGACCCGGTGCTGCACGAGGCCGTGCAACACGAGGGCGACGGTTCGCAGGACTCGAAGCCGGTGATCGGCAACGTGTTACGGCAGGGCTACCGACTCGGCGATCAGGTGCTCCGGCACGCCTTGGTCGGGGTGGTCGACACCGTTTTAGACGACGCAGCCGACACCGCCGGGGACACCGAGCCCGCTGCCGAGGAAGCCGAGGCCGTCGACTCACCCGATAACGGCGCGAACGAGGGTGAGCAGGACGCAGAATCGTAAGTCGGCGCAGGCGATAACGTCCGGCCGGATTCGACAACAGCACCCGGTGGAGGAGGTGACGCGACATGGCCCAGCGGGAGTGGGTCGAAAAGGACTTCTACAAGGAGTTGGGCGTCTCCTCTGACGCCAGCCCGGACGAGATCAAGCGGGTGGCCCGCAAGCTCCTTGCCGAGAATCATCCGGACCGCAACCCGGGCAACAAGGCGGCCGAAGAGCGGTACAAAGCCGTGTCCGAGGCCAAAGAAGTGCTGACAGACCAAGCCAAGCGCAAGGATTACGACGAAACCCGGCGTCTATTCGCGGGTCGCGGGTTCGGTCGCCGATTCAACGGCGGCAACTTCGGCGGTGGCTTCGGCGTGGGC
>NZ_JBOHHI010000158.1:0-24547 GCF_050700595.1 Mycobacterium sp. | reverse complement strand
CGGCCCGCGAGGTCGCGCTGTTCCGCAACGACATGACCGCACTGCGGGTGCTGCCGCCGCGCGAGTACGTCGCTGCGACCGAGGCCGTCGCCGAGGTGGTCGAACTTGTCGAAAAGATGCTGGCGTCGGGGGCCGCCTACGTCGTCGACGACGCGCAGCATCCCGACGTCTACTTCCGTGCCGAGGCCAGCGCGCAGTTCGGCTACGAATCGGGGTACGACCGCGACACCATGTTGGCGTTATTCGGTGAGCGGGGCGGCGACCCGGACCGGCCCGGCAAATCCGACATGCTCGATGCGCTGCTGTGGCGCTCCGCGCGGCCCGGGGAGCCGAGTTGGCCGTCGCCGTTCGGCGCCGGCCGGCCGGGATGGCACGTCGAATGCGCCGCAATTGCGCTGAGCCGCATCGGCACCGACCTGGACATCCAGGGCGGGGGGAGCGACCTGATCTTCCCGCATCACGAGTTCACCGCCGCCCACGCCGAATCCGTCAGCGGGGAACGGCGATTCGCCCGCCACTACGTGCATGCGGGCATGATCGGCTGGGACGGCCACAAGATGTCCAAGAGCCGCGGCAACCTGGTGCTGGTGTCGACGCTGCGTGATCAGGGCATCGAACCGTCGGCGATCCGGTTGGGGCTGTTGGCCGGGCACTATCGAGCCGACCGTTACTGGGACGCCCGGACGCTCGACGACGCGACCGCGCGGTTGCACCACTGGCGCCGGGCGATTGCGCTGTCCGCCGGCCCCGACGCGGCCGACGCCATCGCCCGGGTCCGCCGCTATCTTGCCGACGACCTTGATACTCCCAAAGCACTTGCCGCACTTGATGGTTGGGCCATCGACGCGCTCGAGTACGGGGGCCGTGACGCCGAGGCGCCGCGGGCGGTGGCCACCGCGGTGGACACGTTGCTCGGAGTGGGCCTGTAACGGCCCCGCTACCGCCCGAAACCGGGCCGGCGGCGGCGTAGATAGCGTTCGAATTCGGCGGCCAGCGCGTCCCCGTCGACCTTGCCCAGCACCTCGTGCATGTCGACCTCGGCGTCGCCGCGCTGCTCCAACGAGGCCACGTACTCGGCTATCTCGTCGTCCTCGCTGGTCATCTCGGTGACCGCCTGCTCCCACTCCTCGGCCTGCGCCGGCAGGTCTCCGAGCGGCACCTCGATGTCGAGCACATCCTCGAGGTGGCGCAGCAGCGCCACGGTCGCCTTCGGGTTGGGCGGCTGCGACACATAGTGCGGCACCGCCGCCCAGAACGTCACGGCCGGGATCCCGGCGGCCACGCAGGCGTCCTGAAACACCCCGGCAATGCCGGTCGGGCCCTCGTAACGCGTCTCGGTCAGGCCGAAGCGCTGCGCCGACTCCGGCGAATAGGCCGCGCCGGAGACCGGCACCGGCCGGGTGTGCGGCGCGTCGGCCAATAGCGCCCCCAGGATCACGACGGTGTCGACGTTGAGTTTGTCGGCGATGGCCAGCAGTTCGGCGCAAAAAGTGCGCCAGCGCATGTTCGGCTCCACCCCGTGCATCAGCACGATGTCACGGTCGCTGCCCGGTGGCCGGCAGTGCGAGATCCGCATCGACGGCCACACGAGTTCCCGGGTGACGCCGTCGACCTGACGGATCACCGGACGGTTCACCTGGTAGTCGTAGTAGGCCTCGTCATCGATCTCGATGATCGGGTCGGCCTCCCAGATGGCATCCAGGTGTTCCAGGGCGCCGCTGGCCGCATCGCCGGCGTCGTTCCAGCCCTCGAAGGCGGCCACGGCGATGGTGTTGTGCAGTTCAGGTAGCGCGGCATTGAGATCCGGCGAGGTCACAGCATTAGCGTACGGCTCAATAAGGTCGCCCGCGGCCGGAGCAACGAGACATTTCGATAGACCGGCTATCCTTGCGGGGATGACTTCCGCTAACAATCACACCTATGACACGGATCTGCTCGATGCCTTGGCGCAGCGTGTCCTGGTGGGCGACGGCGCCATGGGTACCCAGTTGCAAGCCGCGGATCTGACGCTCGACGACTTCCGCGGGCTGGAGGGCTGCAACGAGATCCTCAACGAGACCCGTCCGGACGTGTTGGAGATGATCCACCGCGCCTACTTCGAGGCCGGCGCCGATGCCGTGGAGACCAACACCTTCGGCTGCAACCTGTCCAACCTGGGCGACTACGACATCGCCGAGCGGATCCGGGAGCTATCCGAAAAGGGCACCGGGATCGCGCGGCGGGTCGCCGACGAGCTGGCCACACCGGAGCGCAGACGCTATGTCCTGGGGTCGATGGGGCCGGGCACCAAACTGCCGACCCTGGGACACACCGAGTACGCAGTGATCCGCGACGCCTATACGGAAGCTGCACTCGGGATGCTCGACGCCGGTGCCGACGCCATTCTGGTGGAAACCTGCCAGGACCTGCTGCAACTCAAGGCGGCGGTGCTGGGATCACGACGGGCGATGGCACAGTGCGGGCGGCACATCCCGGTGTTCGCTCATGTCACCGTCGAGACCACCGGCACCATGCTGCTGGGCAGCGAGATCGGCGCGGCGCTGACCGCCATCGAGCCGCTCGGCGTCGACATGATCGGGCTGAACTGCGCAACCGGGCCCGCCGAGATGAGCGAGCACCTACGGCACCTGTCCCGGCACGCCGCTATCCCGGTATCGGTGATGCCCAATGCCGGGCTGCCGGTGCTGGGTGCCAACGGCGCCGAATACCCGCTGCAGCCTGACGAATTGGCCACCGCACTGTCCGGATTCGTCACCGAGTTCGGATTGTCGCTGGTCGGCGGGTGCTGCGGCACCACTCCGGAACACATCCGCCGGGTCGCCGAAGCCGTGCGCGTCGCCCGGCAAGGTGAGCGCGACGTAGCCCATGAGCCATCGGTGTCCTCGTTGTACTCCGCCATCCCGTTCGCGCAGGACGCGTCGGTGCTGGTGATCGGTGAGCGGACAAATGCCAACGGCTCCAAGGCGTTTCGTGACGCGATGATCGCCGAGGACTACCAGAAGTGCCTGGACATCGCCAAGGACCAGACCCGCGACGGTGCGCATCTGCTGGATCTGTGCGTGGACTACGTGGGTCGCGACGGCGTCGCTGACATGACCGCGCTCGCCAGCCGGCTCGCGACCGCGTCGACGTTGCCGATCATGCTGGACTCCACCGAAACCCCGTTGTTGCGAGCCGGTTTGGAGCACCTGGGTGGCCGCTGCACGATCAACTCGGTCAACTATGAGGACGGCGACGGCCCCGAGTCGCGGTTCCACAAGACGATGGAGCTGGTCGCCGAGCACGGTGCGGCAGTGGTGGCGTTGACCATCGACGAGGAGGGCCAGGCTCGCACCGCCGAGACGAAGGTCGCGATCGCCGAGCGGCTCATCGACGACATCACCGCGAATTGGGGAGTGGAGGAGTCGTCGATCCTTATCGACACCTTGACCTTCACCATCGCCACCGGACAGGAGGAGTCGCGCAAAGACGGCGTCGAGACCATCGAGGCGATCCGCGAGCTGAAGAAGCGCCACCCGAACGTGCAGACCACGCTCGGCTTGTCCAACATCTCGTTCGGCCTCAATCCCGCTGCCCGCCAAGTGCTCAACTCGGTGTTCCTACACGAATGCCAGGAGGCGGGGCTGGATTCGGCGATCGTGCACGCGTCGAAAATCCTGCCGATGAACCGTATTCCGGACGATCAGCGCGAGGCCGCGCTGGATCTGGTCTATGACCGCCGCCGCGAGGGCTATGACCCTCTGCAGGAACTCATGGCGATGTTCGAGGGCGTGTCGGCGGCGTCGTCGAAGGAGACCCGGGCCGCAGAACTGGCCAAGCTGCCGTTGTTCGAGCGGCTGGCGCGGCGCATCGTCGACGGCGAACGCAATGGGCTCCAGGACGACCTCGACGAGGCGATGACCGAAAAGCCACCGCTGGAGATCATCAACGAAGACCTGCTGGCCGGCATGAAGACCGTCGGTGAGCTGTTCGGCTCCGGGCAGATGCAGCTGCCGTTCGTGCTGCAGTCAGCCGAGGTGATGAAAGCCGCTGTCGCCCACCTGGAACCGCACATGGAGAAGTCTGACGACGACTCCGGTAAGGGGCGCATCGTCTTGGCCACCGTCAAGGGCGACGTGCACGACATCGGCAAGAACCTGGTCGACATCATCCTGTCCAACAACGGCTACGAGGTGGTGAACCTGGGCATCAAGCAGCCGATCACCAGCATCCTGGACGTCGCGCAGGACAAGAGTGCCGATGTGGTCGGGATGTCCGGGCTGCTGGTGAAATCCACGGTGGTGATGAAGGAGAACCTCCAGGAGATGAATACCCGTGGGGTTTCCGACAAGTTCCCGGTCCTGCTCGGCGGTGCGGCGCTGACCCGCAGCTACGTCGAAGACGATCTCGCCGAGCTCTACGAGGGCGAAGTGCATTACGCGCGAGACGCTTTCGAGGGCCTGAAGTTGATGGACACCATTATGAGCGTCAAGCGGGGAGAGACGGCCGATACCGAAAGCGCGGAGGCTATCGCAACCCGCGAAAAGCAGGCTGAGCGCAAAGCCCGTCATCAGCGTTCGAAACACATTGCCGCACAACGCAAAGCCACCGAGGAACCGATCGCCGTACCGGAACGCTCCGATGTCGCCGCCGACGTCGAGGTGCCGGCGCCACCGTTCTGGGGTTCTCGGATCATCAAGGGCCTGGCGGTGGCCGACTACAGTGCGCTGCTCGACGAGCGTGCGCTGTTCCTGGGTCAGTGGGGGTTGCGCGGTGTGCGGGGCGGCGAGGGCCCGTCGTATGAGGAGTTGGTGGAGACCGAGGGACGGCCGCGGCTGCGGTACTGGCTGGACCGGCTCTCCACCGACGGCGTCTTGGCGCACGCCGCGGTGGTGTACGGGTACTTCCCGGCGGTTTCGCAGGGCGACGACGTCATCGTGCTCGACCGACCGGAACCCGACGCGCAAGAGCGGTTCCGGTTCAGTTTCCCGCGCCAGCAACGCGGCCGGTTCTTGTGCATCGCCGATTTCGTCCGCTCGGGGGCGTTGGCCACCGAGCGCGGCGAGGTTGACGTGTTGCCGTTCCAGTTGGTGACGATGGGGGATCCGATCGCGGACTTCGCCAACGAGCTGTTCGCGTCGAACTCTTATCGCGACTACCTCGAGGTGCACGGCATCGGTGTGCAACTCACCGAGGCGTTGGCCGAGTACTGGCACCGGCGGGTCCGCGACGAGCTTCGGTTCTCCGGTGATAAGGCGATGTCGGCCGACGACCCGCAGGCCGTCGAGGACTACTTCAAGCTGGGTTATCGCGGCGCCCGGTTCTCGTTCGGTTACGGCGCCTGCCCCGACCTCGAGAACCGGGTCAAGACGGTGGAGTTGTTGGAGCCCGAGCGCGTCGGGGTGACGCTGTCGGAGGAAATGCAGCTGCACCCCGAACAGTCCACCGACGCGTTCATCCTGCACCATCCGGAAGCCAAGTACTTCAACGTGTGACGGGCTCTGAGATGGTCAGTTCGGACGTTCCCGCGTCGCACGTCGGCTCCGGCGCCGAAGCCCTTGCCGCCCTGTACGCCGACTGGTCCGAAATCATGGCCACGCCACCCGGTTTGGACATCCGCTTGCTGCGCAGCCTTTTCGAGGAGTGGCATCAGCCGACACGGGAGCCCGAAGACGTCAGCTACAAGCAGGACACCGTCGGAGACGTACCCGGAATCTGGGCGCTGCCGGCGGGAGCCGACCGATCGCAGGTCCTGCTCTACACCCACGGCGGCGGATTCGCCGTGGGGTCGGCCGCCAGCCACCGCAAGCTGGCCGCGCACCTGGCCAAGGCGCTTGGGGTGGCAGCGTTTGTCCTCGACTATCGCCGGGCGCCGGAGCACATTCACCCGGCGCAGCTGCAGGACGGCGTCGCCGTCTTCACAGCGCTGGTGGCGGACGGGATCGCAGCCGCCGACATCACCACCATCGGCGACTCGGCCGGCGGAAACCTGGCCATCGCGATCGCGCTCGCGCTACGTGAACGGGGCAGACCGCTGCCCGGACGGGTCGTCGCGTTGTCGCCCTGGCTTGATATGGAAAACAACGGCGAAACCCTCGACACGAACGCCGCCACTGATCGGCTCATCACACGGGAGTTGCTCGAAGGCATGATCGCCGGAGCGTTGGGTGAGACGGTCGATCCGACCGACCCGCTGGTGAATCCGCTATACGCGAACTTCACCGGGTTTCCCCGGTTGTACATCAACGCGGGCTCGGTCGAAGTGCTCGTCGATAACGCCACCCGACTGGCTGATCGGGCGCTCGGGGCCGGTGTTGACGCGACCTTGTCGGTGGTAGACGGTATGCAGCACGTATTCCTATTCCTGGCCGGCCGCGCCAGGCAGGCCGACCAGGAGATCGAAAGGATCGCCCGCTGGTACGCAGGACGGGAGCGCGATGACTGACACTCGCGCCGGCACCGACTACGACGCCGTCGTCATCGGTGCCGGTTTCGGTGGCATTTACATGTTGCACAAGCTGCGAAACGGACTCGGCCTGTCCGTGCGGGCGTTCGACAAGGCCGGCGGGGTTGGCGGAACTTGGTATTGGAACCGCTACCCCGGGGCGTTGTCCGACACCGAGGCATTCGTGTACCAGTACTCCTTCGACAAGGACTTGTTGCAGCAGTGGGAGTTCAGGACGAGATATCTGGAGCAGCCGCAGATTCTGGCCTACCTCGAGCACGTTGTCGACCGCTACGACCTTGCCCGCGACATTGCGCTGAACACCGGTGTCGTCTCGGCGCGCTTCGACGAGTCGTGCGACGTGTGGCAGATCGTCACCGACACCGGCGAGACGCTCACGACGCGCTACCTCGTCACCGCCCTGGGTGTGCTTTCGGCCACCAATATTCCCAACCTCCCAGGGATAGCTGCTTTCCAGGGCGAGCTGTACCACACCGGCGCATGGCCCGAAGAGCACGATTTCGCAGGAAAGCGGGTCGGCGTGATCGGCACCGGCTCCACCGGCATCCAACTCATCACCGCACTCGGCCCCCAGGTCGGGCATCTGACCGTCTTTCAGCGGTCGCCCCAGTACAGCGTGCCCAGCGGCAACGGCCCCCTTCCCGGTGAGGTCCTCGACGAAATCAAGGAGAACTACGACAAGATCTGGACGGACCTCCGCGAATCCGCGGTCGCCTTCGGGTTCACCGAAAGCACCGTGCCCGCGATGAGCGTCTCCGCGGACGAGCGCCGGCGGGTGTTCCAAAAGGCGTGGGACATCGGCCTGGGGTTCCGGTTCATGTTCGGCACATTCTGCGACATCGCCACCGACCCGGAGGCCAACGAGGCCGCGGCCGCCTTCATTCGCGCGAAGATCGCCGAGATCGTCACCGATCCGGAAACGGCGCGCAAGCTGACCCCCACGGACTTGTACGCCAAACGTCCGGTCTGTGACTCCGGCTACTACCAGACATTCAATCGCGACAACGTGTCGCTGATCGACATCAAGGCAAACCCGATCACCGAAGTCACCGCAACGGGCATCCGCACCGGAGACGGTGCCGAACACGACCTCGACGTGCTGATCTTCGCGACCGGCTTCGACGCCGTCGACGGCAATTACACCCGGATGGACCTCCGCGGGCGGGGCGGCAAGCCCGTGCAGGACCACTGGAGATGCGGCCCCACCAGTTACCTCGGCGTGTCGACGGCGGGCTTTCCGAACATGTTCATGATCCTGGGACCCAACGGTCCGTTCGCCAACCTGCCGCCGTGCATCGAGGCGCAGGCGGACTGGATCTGCGACCTGGTCGACGCGGCTGAGCGGTCAGGCGCCATCACGGTCGAGGCGACGGCGGCTGCCGAGGACTCGTGGTCGGCGACCTGCTCGCAGATCGCGAACGCGACCTTGTTCCCCAAAGCCCAATCCTGGATATTCGGCGCCAATATCCCGGGCAAACCCCACGCCGTCATGTTCTACCTCGGTGGGCTCGGACGCTACCGGGAGGAACTCGACAGGGTCTGCGGCAACGGCTACGACGGATTCGAGTTTGCGTATCGTCTGCAAGTCGTGGAGGGCTCGCACTGATGGCAACTGTCAGCGTTCGCTACATCGTTGACGACGTCGACGCCGCCATCGCCTTCTACTGCACGCACCTCGGCTTCCACCAGGACATGCACCCGGCGCCGACCTTTGCGATGCTGTCCCGCGGAGACCTGCGCCTGGTGCTCAGCCGCCCGGGCGGTGGCCCCGGCGGCGGCCAGGCCAATCCCGACGGCACGTTACCCAAGCCGGGCGGCTGGAACCGCTTCTCGATCGAGGTGACCGACCTGGAGGCCATGGTCGCGCGGCTGCGTGCCGCGGACGTTCACTTCCGCAATGACATCGTCGCCGGCATCGGCGGAAAGCAGATTCTTCTCGACGATCCCTCGGGTAACCCGGTCGAGCTGTTCGAACCCCTGCTTGCCGAGGCTCGCCTCGGGCACGACGACGGTAACGGCGGTTAGACCCACCCCATGCCGTCGAACCGTGTCGCCATCCGCTCCGCATCGGTGGCCGCACTCGGCGGTCTGTTGTTCGGCTACGACATTTCGGTGACCAACGGCGCGGTCAAAGCGCTGCAGGGCCATTTCCATATCGGCAACGCCGTGTTGGGCTTCGCGGCGGCCGCGGCGCTGATGGGCGCTGCCGTCGGAGCGTTGGTCACCGGACGTATTGCCGACCGGATGGGCCGGCTGGCGATGATGAAGCTCGCGGCGGTGCTGTTTTTGACCTGTGGGCTGGGCGCCGGTCTGGCGGGCAACATCTGGACGTTCGTCGTCTTCCACTGCATCGGCGGAATCGGGATCGGTGTCGCGTCGGTCGCCGGCCCGGCGTATATCGCCGAAATCTCCCCACCACGCATCCGCGGCCGGCTCGGCTCGCTGCAGCAGCTGGGCATCGTGTGCGGCATCTTCGGATCCCTGGCCGTGAACTGGCTGCCGTTTCATATCGCGAGCAGTTCGCGCGGCGAACTGTGGCTGGGCCTGGCCGCCTGGCGCTGGACATTCTTCGGCGAGGTGGTGCCCGCGCTGGTCTACGGCGTGTTGGTCTTTACCATCCCCGAATCACCGCGCTACCTCGTTGCAGCGCAACGGATTCCGGAAGCCCGCCGGGTGCTCGCAACGCTGGGCGCCAGCGTGGAGATCACCGTCAGCCGCATCGCCGACACGCTGAAACGCGACAGCCCGCCGTCGTGGCGTGATCTGTGCAAGCCGGGCGGCGGTCTGTACGGCATCGTCTGGGTCGGTCTGGGCCTGGCCATCTTTCAGCAGTTCGTCGGCATCACGGTGATCTTCTACTACTCCGACGCGCTTTGGGAGCACGTCGGGTTCGGCGAGCAGTCGTCGTTCACGATCTCGCTGATCACCACGGCGGTCAACGTGCTCATCACCGTGGTGGCAATCGTGCTGATCGACCGAACCGGTCGCCGCCCGCTGTTGTTGGCCGGGTCGGCGGGGATGACGGTGACGCTGGCGACGCTGGCCGTCGTTTTCGGCACCGCCAGCCTCGTCGACGGCAAGCCCTACCTTGCCGGGGCGTCGGCGCCGATTGCATTGATCGCCGCCAACGTCTTCGTCGTCGCGTTCGGCATCTCGTGGGGGCCGATCCTGTGGGTGGTGCTGGGGGAGATGTTCCCCAACCGCATCCGGTCGGCTGCGCTGGGGCTGGCGGCGGCTGTCCAATGGCTGGCCAACTGGACGATCACGGTGACCTTCCCCGCACTGCGGCACACGCTGGGTGCGGCCTACGGTTTCTACACGCTGTGCGCGGCGCTGTCGTTTGTGTTCGTGTGGAGATGGGTCCGCGAGACCAACGGTCTGTCGCTGGAAGACATGCCTGCCGAGGTGGTGCGCTAGCCCGCCCTTTTCTTGCGCGAGCGTGCGTGTTCCCGGTCGACACGCGGATGGCAGACCGTGTTTTGCGCACGCCCGCGGTGAAGTGGGCAGGCGGGCCGAGGAAAACCGCCGTGACTTTGCCGGCCTGCTCATGAAACAATCGCAGCCCGTGAAGACCTTCGAGGATCTGTTCGCCGAACTCGGCGAACGCGCCCGAACCCGCCCGTCGGGCAGTGCCACCGTGACCGCGCTGGACGCGGGCGTACATGCGCTGGGTAAGAAGCTCCTGGAGGAGGCCGGGGAGGTCTGGTTGGCCGCCGAACATGAGCCCGACGACGCGCTCGCCGGGGAGATCAGCCAATTGCTGTATTGGACGCAGGTGCTGATGATCTCCCGCGGGCTGACGCTCGACGACGTATACCGGAAGCTGTGATGCTGCGCGTCGCGGTTCCCAACAAGGGCGCGTTGAGCGAGCCGGCCACCGAGATCCTCGCCGAGGCCGGGTACCGCCGTCGTGCCGATCCGAAGGACCTGACCGTCCTCGATCCGGTCAACAACGTCGAGTTCTTCTTTCTGCGGCCCAAAGACATTGCCATCTATGTCGGCTCGGGGGAGCTCGACTTCGGGATCACCGGGCGCGATCTGGCCCGCGAATCCGAAGCGCCGGTGATCGAGCGGCTGGCGCTGGGCTTCGGGTCGTCGAGCTTCCGTTATGCCGCTCCCGCCGGCCGTGACTGGACCACCGCCGATTTGGCCGGGCGACGAATCGCCACCGCCTACCCAAACTTGGTGCGAGGAGATCTGGCCGCCAAAGGAATTGAAGCCACGGTCATTCGGCTCGATGGTGCGGTGGAGATTTCGGTGCAGCTGGGAGTGGCCGACGTGATCGCCGACGTCGTGGGGTCGGGCCGGACCCTGAGCCTGCATGAGCTAGTCGCCTTCGGAGAGTCGTTGTGCGACTCGGAGGCCGTACTCATCGAGGGGGCCGACTCGGTCGGCAGGGACGCGGACCGGCCCAGCGGCGCCCGCGACCAACTGGTGGCCAGGGTGCAGGGCGTGGTGTTCGGCCAGCAGTATATGATGCTCGACTACGACTGTCCGCGTTCGGTTCTCGACACCGCCACGGCGATCACACCGGGTTTGGAGTCACCGACGATCGCCCCGCTGGCCGACCCGGATTGGGTGGCCGTTCGCGCGCTGGTGCCGCGCCGGGATGTCAACGCGACGATGGACAAGCTCGCGGCTATCGGAGCAAAGGCGATCCTGGCCTCCGACATCAGATTCTGCCGATTCTGATCCGATCCCCAGGAGAGCTGACATGACGCATTTCCTTGTCCTACTGCTTGCGCTGCTGATCGGCGTCGTGGCCGGATTGCGCTCCCTGACAGCCCCTGCAGTGGTGGCCTGGGCTGCGCTGTTGCGATGGATCAACCTCGACGGGACCTGGGCATCGTGGCTGGATCATCCGGTGACGGTGACCGTGCTCACCGTGCTGGCGGTCCTCGAACTGATCGCCGATAAACTTCCCGCGACACCTGGCCGAACCGCCGCGATGTCGTTCGCCGCCCGGATCGTCTTGGGCGCGTTCGCAGGTGCTGTCATCGGCACCGCGTGGGGCTACACGTGGACTGGACTTGGCGCCGGTGCGATCGGCGCCGTACTCGGCACGGTGGGCGGTTATGAGGCCCGCATCCGGCTGGCCGCCACACGCGACGGCCACGATCTGCCGATCGCCCTGCTCGAAGACGCGATCGCGGTGCTTGGCGGATTCGCCATCGCCGCAATGGCAGCTATTGTGTGACAACCTATTTCGTCATTTGCGCTGCACAAGCAGCGTCTGCGCTGAGGTCCCGACGAAACCGCTGCGGTCGAAGATCTCGGCGTTGGTGACCCCGATACCGTCGGGTCCGATGGAGCCGCGAGCCCGCAGAGCGAAGTCCGCCCCGTGCGGCGGTCGGTGCAGATGCACGACGGTATCGGTGTTCATGAAGGCGAATCGATCGAAATCCAGCGCGGCGCCGACACCGTTGGCGGAGTCGACGACCATGGCCAGGTTCTGCAACGGCGTGGTTTCGTCGGCATCGACCAGATGTACCAGCGGCCTGAGCCAGGCAACCGCCGCCCCGTCCGGGTCATCCGGCTGCGGTCGCCAGTGCACCGAGTTGAAGTACCTCCCGACACCGGCGAACCAGGGTGGTAGCGGCCGGGCCGGGCCCTCTATCAGCGGCGGATACCGATCGGTGGCCACGTCGCTGGTGTCGCTGGTGGCCAGCGCCCAGGTCGTCACCCGCGCTACCGGACGCTCGCTGCCTTCACCGCCGAGCGCACGCATTTCCGCGGCCAGCAAGGAGATTCGCTTGCCCGCCCGCTCAACCCAGGCGCGCACCGAGACCTGTGCCACCGGGATGGCGCCCAGGATATCGAGGCTGAGGCGACCGATTCGAAGCGGAGAATCGGCCAGCAACTCCTCGATGGCCTTGGTCAGCAGGGCAAGCGGCGGGGAGCCGTGCTGAAGCTCGGGCGACCAGTTGCTGCGGGTGAAGTCGGTGGATTCGAACCGCAGAAAGTCGCCGTCGGCGGGGAGGCGACGGTAATGACAGCCGATCACGCCGCGGGACGGTCCGGCCACCCCGGATAGGGCGGCGGTGTGCCCCCGAAGGCCGGACAGTGCGTCTGGTGCGGACACCAGTCGCACAGCCGCGACGGGCTGGGGCGGAAGTCACCGGTGGCGCCCGCCGATTGGATGGCCCGCCAGATCGCCATCAACGTCTTCTCGAAGCGCAGCAGCTCGTCGCGGTCGGGGGAGTAGTCCAGCAGTTGGCCGTCGGCCAGGTAGATGAGCCGCAGCCGGGTGGGCAGCACCTGGCGCGAGCGCAGCAGCGCGACCGCGTAGAACTTCACCTGAAAGAGCGCTTTGAACTCGGCGAGTGCCCGCGCCTCCGGCGGCGCCTTGCCGGTCTTGTAGTCCACCACCCGCAGCTCTCCGGTGGGCGCGACGTCGATGCGGTCGATGAACCCGCGCAGCAGCGTCCCGTCGGCCAGCTCCACCTCGATACGCTGCTCGCAGCCTTGCGGATCGAACCGGGTCGGATCTTCCAGCCGGTAGTAGCCCGACAGCAACGCCCGGGCCTCGTCGAGCAACTGGGTGCACTGCTCCGGGTCGAACCCGGCGGCCAGCGCGGGTTCCCCGGCGATCAGCTGCTCCCAGGCCGGCCCGACCAGTGCCCGGGCCGTGGCGGGGACACGCTGCGCCGCGGGCAGGCCGTAGAGTTGCTCCAGCGCGGCGTGCACCACGGAGCCGCGCAGCTGCGCAGTCGACGGCGGTTCGGGTAATCGGTCGATGGCTCGTAACCGGTACAGCAGCGGGCACTGTTTGAAGTCAGCCGCCCGTGACGGTGACAACGCCGGCCGCGCTCCCGGTTGGCTGCTCATACCAGCAGCCTAGGAGCGCGGTCGGACAACCCCGCGCAGCCGTCCCGGCGCGTCTGCTGGCAGGCTGATCGACTGTGTCCGCAACCGGCCCGTTCACCGTCGGTGACCGCGTCCAGCTCACCGACGCCAAGGGCCGCCATTACACGATGCTGCTCAAGGCGGGCAGCGAGTTCCACACCCACCGTGGAGCAGTCGCGCACGACGCCGTGATCGGCCTGCCGGAAGGCAGCGTGGTCAAATCCAGCAACGGCGACCAGTTTTTGGTGCTGCGCCCACTGCTGGTCGATTACGTGATGTCGATGCCCCGCGGGGCTCAGGTGGTCTACCCGAAAGACGCCGCCCAGATCGTGCACGAGGGCGACATCTTTCCGGGCGCTCGTGTGCTGGAGGCCGGTGCCGGTTCGGGCGCACTGACCTGCTCGCTGCTGCGTGCGGTCGGTCCGGGCGGACGGCTGATGTCCTACGAGGTGCGCGCCGACCATGCCGAACATGCCCGGCGCAACGTGGCGGGATTCTTCGGCCACCCACCGGAAAACTGGCAGCTGATTCTGTGCGACCTCGCGGATTGCGACCTGCCCGACGGCTCGGTCGACCGAGTGGTGCTCGACATGCTGGCGCCGTGGGACGTGCTCGACGCGGTCGCGCGGGTGACGGTGCCCGGCGGTGTGCTGATCACCTACCTGGCCACCGTCACCCAGCTGTCCAAGACCGTCGAGGCGCTGCGCGACCAGCAGTGCTGGAGCGAACCGCGCGCCTGGGAGACGTTGCAGCGCGGCTGGAACGTCGTCGGGCTGGCCGTGCGCCCGCAGCACACCATGCGGGGGCACACCGCGTTCCTGGTGTCGGCGCGTCGGCTGGCTCCCGGCACCGTCGCGCCCACTCCGCTGCGCCGCAAACGCCAGCCCCCTCAGTCCGCTTAGTCATCACTGCGGTGCAGCCCGCGGCGCACCGACAGCAGCTCGAATTCCGGATGTGCGGCCACCAGCCGTTCGGTCGCGTCCAACACCTCAACCACGTGGCCGCGGTCGGCGGACACCACGGCCACCCCGATGCCGGCCCGTCGGTACAGCTCGTGGAACCCGCTTTCGGCGGCCGACACGTTGAACTTGCGCTGCAACTCGGCGACCACCGGGCGCACCACCGAACGCTTTTGCTTCAGCGAGCGCACGTCGCCGAGCAGCAGATCGAACTCAAGCCAACCGATCCACATCCTGGGGCTAGGGGGTCGGTGCCGGGACGGGTGTCTGCGGGGAGGAGCTGAACGCCAGCAGCATGCCGGCGGTCTGCTGCGACAGCTGCCAGCCTCCTGGGTGGGGCTTGAACTCCATCGGAAACGTGAATCCGCTCGTCCCGGGGTTGGGTGTGGTGACATCGACGGTGGCTACCACGTCGGCCGGGTGTTGGTCCGACCACGCGATATCCCGGGCAGTGAACGTCATGGGCGCGTAGCCGCCGTCGAGCAGCGCGTTGGCGAACCTGTCCAGAGCCGGGGCGCTGTCGGGGGTCGCACCTTCGATGAGGATCAGCTTTTGAGTGCCGGGGACCGCGGGGTCGGCGAGCCGGTACAGCACGTCGGTGAGGGCGTCGGCTGCCGGCACCGGCGCGGTCGGCGCCGCCCGAGAGGTCGCCGGCGCGGACACCAGTGCGGGAGCAGTCGGCGAAGGCGAACCGGACTCGACCTTCGAACATCCCGACAGCCCGAACACCGCCACAACGGCGGCGGCGCTCAGCACTGCCAAGAGGTGTGCGACGAGGTGTCGGTACATCCAGTGCCGGTCAGCCGCCCGACTGCACGGCCTGCAGCACCGACATTGCCGAGGCGCGTGACATCTTCCAACCGCCCTGGTTCACGAACGTGACGTTCCGCGTGGTCGGCGCGAGGCTCGGACCCGAGGCGGTGACGTCGGCCGAAGCCACGCCCGGACCGGCCGGTGCGATATTCGCCACGTTGAACGACAGCGGCAGCTGCCCTTTCTGGGCGGCTTTTTGCAGCTGGTGGTCCGCGATGCGGCCTTCGACCCCGCCGACGCCGCCCTGAATCAGGTAGCTCTTACTCGCGAACGGAACGCTGGGGTCGGCAAGGCCGTTGAGGACGCTGATCAGCTCACCGGGAGTCGGCACGTCCGCGGGGGCGGGATCCAGCGGCAACGGCGCGCCGAAGACGGCAGGCTGTACCGCAACCGGCGCAGTGGAAACCGATGCAAGAGACGTCACACCGGCAGCGGCCGCACCGACCGCGGCGACGGCTGCCACGCCCGTGGCTAGGGATTTCACGCTCACAGCTGTCCTCTCATTAGAACGACTGAACGTGAATGTTAACCCTGGTCCCAGCGCGCCGTATTTCGAGTTCACGCATGAATCCGAAATCGCCGGTAGCGTTGAGGTATCCGTCGCGCTATTTCCGGCGTGGGAAAGGGGCGCAACATGGGTGAGTCAGAACGTGAAGCGTTCGAATCGCGCCGCGACACCGGTTTGTCCGGTGACGATGCCGCCGAATTGGAAGAGTTACGGCGCGAGGCGGCGATACTGCGCGATCAGCTGGATAACGTGGTGGGACCGCAGAGCGCTGCGCGGACCGCCCGCGATGTGCATCAGCTCGAGGCCCGCATTGACTCGCTTGCCGCGCGGAATTCCAAATTAATGGAAACGCTGAAGGAAGCCCGGCAGCAGTTGTTGGCGCTGCGTGAAGAGGTTGACCGCCTCGGACAGCCGCCGAGCGGTTACGGGGTGCTGCTGGCGGCCCACGACGACGACACCGTTGACGTGTTCACCTCGGGCCGCAAGATGCGTCTCACCTGCTCGCCGAATATCGACGTCGAGTCCCTCAAGAAGGGGCAAACCGTCCGGCTCAACGAGGCGCTGACCGTAGTCGAGGCGGGCATGTTCGAATCGGTCGGGGAGATCTCGACGCTGCGTGAGATTTTGGGCGACGGTCACCGGGCCCTGGTCATCGGGCACGCCGACGAGGAACGCATCGTTTGGCTGGCCGAGCCGCTGGTCGCCGCGGACCTGCCCGACGGCTTCCCCGAAGCCCTCAACGACGACACCCGGCCGCGCAAGCTGCGCCCGGGTGACTCGCTGCTGGTCGACACCAAGGCCGGGTACGCGTTCGAACGCATCCCCAAAGCCGAGGTCGAGGACTTGGTGCTGGAAGAGGTACCCGACGTCAGCTACGACGACATCGGCGGGCTGGGCCGGCAGATCGAGCAGATCCGCGACGCGGTGGAGCTGCCTTTCCTGCACAAGGAGCTCTACAAGGAGTACGCGCTGCGGCCACCCAAGGGCGTGCTGCTCTACGGCCCGCCCGGTTGCGGTAAAACGTTGATCGCCAAGGCCGTCGCCAACTCGTTGGCCAAGAAGATGGCCGACGTGCGCGGCGACGACTCCCGCGAGGCCAAGTCGTACTTCCTCAACATCAAGGGCCCCGAGCTGCTGAACAAGTTCGTCGGCGAGACCGAGCGCCACATCCGGTTGATCTTCCAGCGGGCCCGCGAAAAGGCGTCCGAAGGCACGCCGGTGATCGTGTTCTTCGACGAGATGGACTCGATCTTCCGCACCCGCGGTACCGGCGTCTCCTCCGACGTGGAGACGACGGTGGTCCCGCAGCTGCTCAGTGAGATCGACGGGGTGGAGGGCCTGGAGAACGTCATCGTGATCGGCGCCTCCAACCGCGAAGACATGATCGACCCGGCGATCCTGCGGCCCGGCCGCCTCGACGTCAAGATCAAGATCGAGCGCCCGGACGCCGAGTCGGCGCAGGACATCTACTCCAAGTACCTCACCGAGGCGCTGCCGATCCACGCCGACGATCTCGCCGAATTCGGCGGCGACCGTTCGGCCTGCATCAAGGCGATGATCGAGAAGGTCGTCGACCGGATGTACGCCGAAATCGACGACAATCGGTTCCTGGAGGTCACCTACGCCAACGGGGACAAGGAAGTCATGTACTTCAAGGACTTCAACTCCGGGGCGATGATCCAAAACGTCGTCGACCGGGCGAAGAAGAACGCCATCAAGTCGGTGCTGGAAACCGGCCAGCCGGGACTTCGTATCCAGCACCTGCTCGATTCGATCGTCGACGAATTCGCCGAGAACGAGGACCTGCCCAACACCACCAATCCCGATGACTGGGCACGGATCTCGGGCAAGAAGGGCGAGCGGATCGTCTACATCCGCACCCTGGTCACCGGCAAGAGCTCAAGCGCATCTCGGGCGATCGACACCGAGTCGAACCTGGGCCAGTACCTGTAGCCCCCATTTCTCCGCGAGCGTGCGTGTCCCCGGTCGACAGGCCGATCCCGAGCCGTGGTTTGCGCACGTTCGCGCCAGAGACCGAGCGCTCACTCCCCGTGCAGCGAATAGCTGTTCGCGAGATCATCTTGCAGCACCTGGGCATCGCGGATGGTGGTGTCCACCCGCAGCGTGCTGGTCGGCACGCGCGGCCGGTAGGTCCACCCCGCCGGCAGGCGCAGGCGCTCGGCCAGCCCGGGTAGATCTGCCAGCGACAGGCCGGGATCCACGGTCTGGCTCCAGGTTTGCATGACCCAGCGCCGCCCGTCGGGGTCGGTGAGCTCATAGATCTCCCGGCCGGCGTCGAAGACGAAGACGGTGTGGCGGCCCACCCGGTTGATGGTGTATGGCGCGGGGCTTACCGACGACATCAGAACCGTGGCCTGCTTTAACATCTCGATACCGCCGAAGGTCTTGGTCTCCGCTGCGCCCTGCGGTGCCTTTTCGATGCTGCTCATCAGCCAGTAGCGCGGGCCGTTGAGCAGGGCCACGGCCGCATCGTTCTCGGTGGCGATCACTTGGGCGTCCAGCGCAGACCACAGCTGTGCGGGGCAGTCGCCCAGGCCGAAGCTGTTGTAGACGGTGGCCTGAGGGCCGGACCCGCCGAGCTGCACCAGAAGCACTTCGCCGTAACGCTTGCCGAACACGCCGGTCGAACGTTCGCGCACTTTCTCCCCGGACACCATGGCGAAATTAGTCACTGACGTCATGCCGGTCAATTGGCGACGATTGCCCGGCCTAGTCTTTAGGCATGCAACGGATCATCGGGACCGAGGTCGAATACGGTATCTCCTCGCCGTCGGACCCGACCGCGAACCCGATCCTGACTTCGACGCAGGCGGTGCTGGCGTATGCCGCCGCCGCCGGTATCCAGCGCGCCAAGCGCACTCGGTGGGATTACGAGGTGGAATCGCCGTTGCGCGACGCGCGGGGATTCGACCTGAGCCGCTCGGCCGGCCCGCCGCCGGTGGTCGACGCCGACGAGGTGGGCGCGGCCAACATGATCCTGACCAACGGGGCAAGACTCTACGTCGACCATGCGCACCCGGAATACTCCGCGCCGGAGTGCACCGACCCGCTCGACGCGGTGATCTGGGACAAGGCCGGTGAGCGGGTGATGGAGGCCGCCGCCCGGCACGTGGCCAGCGTGCCCGGAGCGGCCAAGCTGCAGTTGTACAAGAACAACGTCGACGGCAAGGGCGCCTCCTACGGCTCGCACGAGAACTACCTGATGAGCCGGCAGACGCCGTTCTCGGCCGTCATCACCGGGCTGACTCCGTTTCTGGTGTCGCGCCAGGTGGTCACCGGCTCGGGGCGGGTCGGCGTCGGGCCCGCCGGTGACGAGCCGGGCTTTCAGCTTTCCCAGCGTGCCGACTACATCGAGGTCGAGGTAGGGCTGGAGACCACGCTCAAACGCGGCATCATCAACACCCGCGACGAGCCACACGCCGATGCCGACCGATACCGGCGGCTGCACGTCATCATCGGTGACGCCAACCTGGCCGAGACGTCGACCTACCTGAAGCTCGGCACCACCGCGCTGGTGCTCGACCTGATCGAAGAGGGTATCGAGCTGGCCGACCTGGCGCTGGCACGGCCGGTGCACGCCGTGCACACCATCAGCCGGGACCCGTCGCTGCGCACCACCGTCGCACTGGCCGACGGCCGCGAAATGACCGCCCTTGCGCTGCAACGCGTTTACCTGGACCGGGTGGCCAAGCTGGTCGATAGCCGCGACCCCGATCCACGCGCCGCCGACATCGTGGAGACCTGGGCGCATATGCTCGACAAACTCGAGCGTGACCCGATGGACTGTGCCGATTTGCTGGACTGGCCGGCCAAGCTGCGGTTGTTGGAGGGGTTCCGCCAGCGGGAGAACCTGAGCTGGTCTGCGCCGCGACTGCACCTGGTCGACCTGCAGTATTCCGATGTGCGGCTGGACAAGGGCCTCTACAACCGACTGGTCGCCCGCGGCTCGATGAAACGGCTGATCACCGAACAACAGGTGCTGGGCGCGGTGGACAATCCACCGACCGACACCCGCGCGTACTTCCGCGGCGAGTGCCTGCGCCGGTTCGGGGCCGATATCGCCGCGGCCAGTTGGGACTCGGTGATATTCGACTTGGGCGGTGACTCGTTGGTGCGCATCCCGACGCTGGAGCCGCTGCGTGGCAGCAAAGCCCACGTCGGTGCGCTGCTGGACTCGGTGCACAGTGCGGTCGAACTGGTGGAACAACTCACGACGTGAGGGTCGTTAGCTCCGGTAAGAGCGGTATCGACCGGTAGGGTGGAGGGACCGGCGCGCGTGTATGCGCCGCCGATGATGAGCAGGAGGCAGCGATGGCTCAAGAGCAGACCAAGCGTGGCGGTGGTGGCGGCGATGACGACGACCCGACCGCCGGCACGGCCGCCGGTCAGGAGCGTCGCGAGAAGCTGACCGAGGAAACCGACGATCTGCTCGACGAGATCGATGACGTTCTTGAGGAGAACGCCGAAGACTTCGTTCGCGCGTACGTCCAAAAGGGCGGCCAGTGACCTGGCCGTTTCGCGATCGCCTGGCCACCAACTCAGCAATCCCCGGAGTCCCCGCTAACCCTGTAGACCTGTCTTCGTTCGCTGACTACCTGCGGCGCCAGGCGCCGGAGCTGTTGCCGGTAAGCACCGGTGGCGGCGGTGTCGGCGGTGGCGCCGAGGCCGGCGGGCAACTGCGGCACGGCACCACGATCGTGGCGCTGAAATACCCCGGCGGGGTCGTGATAGCCGGCGACCGGCGATCCACGCAGGGCAACATGATCGCCGGCCGCGACGTGCAGAAGGTCTACATTACCGACGAGTACACCGCGACCGGGATCGCCGGCACCGCCGCCATCGCCGTCGAATTCGCCCGGTTGTACGCGGTCGAACTCGAGCACTACGAAAAGCTGGAAGGTGTGCCGCTGACGTTCGCCGGCAAAGTCAATCGGCTGGCGATCATGGTGCGCGGGAATCTCAGCGCGGCGCTGCAGGGTCTGGTGGCGCTGCCGCTGCTGGTGGGCTATGACATCTTCGACTCCGACCCGGAGAAAGCGGGCCGTATCGTGTCGTTCGACGCAGCTGGTGGTTGGAACCTCGAGGAAGAGGGCTATCAGTCGGTCGGTTCCGGATCGATCTTCGCCAAGTCGTCGATGAAGAAGCTGTATTCGCAAGTGACCGACGGCGATTCCGCGTTGCGGGTGGCTGTCGAGGCGCTCTACGACGCTGCCGACGACGATTCGGCCACCGGCGGGCCCGACCTGGTCCGCGGCATTTACCCGACCGCGGTCACCATCGGCGCGGACGGCGCGGTCGAGGTGCCCGAGCAGCGCATTGCCGGACTGGCTCGGGAGGTCATCGAAAGCCGCTCCCGCGCTGACACTTTCGGCCCGGACGCGCAGCGGGGTGACTCGTGAGTTTCCCGTACTTCATCTCGCCGGAACAGGCGATGCGTGAGCGTGCCGAGATTGCGCGCAAGGGCATCGCGCGGGGCAAGAGCGTGATCGCGCTGGCCTACGCCGGCGGTGTGCTGTTCGTCGCGGAGAACCCGTCGCGGTCGCTGCAGAAGATCAGCGAACTCTACGACCGGGTTGGCTTCGCGGCCGCGGGCAAGTTCAACGAGTTCGACAATCTGCGGCGCGGCGGTATTCAATTCGCCGACACCCGCGGCTACGCGTACGACCGCCGCGACGTCAGCGGCCGGCAATTGGCGAACGTCTACGCCCAGACACTGGGCACCATCTTCACCGAGCAGGCCAAGCCGTATGAGGTCGAGTTGTGTGTGGCCGAGGTCGCCCACTACGGCGACACCAAACCGCCTGAGCTGTATCGGATCACCTACGACGGGTCGATCGCCGACGAGCCGCATTTCGTGGTGATGGGTGGCACGACGGAGCCGATCACCACCGCGCTCAAGGAGTCCTACGCCGAGAACGCCGACCTGGCCGACGCGGTGCGCATCGCGCTCGATGCGCTCAAGGCGGGTAGCGACGGAAACGGTCAGCCCAACCTTGGGGTGTCCACATTAGAAGTGGCCATCCTGGACGCCAGCCGGCCGCGCCGTGCGTTCCGGCGGGTGACCGGCGCGGCGCTGGAAGCGTTGCTGCCCGAACAGAAGGCGGCCGATGATTGATGACAGCATGTCATCAATATTGTTGATGCTATGCTGTCAACTATGCGGACGACGGTGACGCTGGACGACGACGTGGAGCAGTTGGTACGGCGCCGGATGGCCGAGCGCCAGGTGTCATTCAAGAAGGCGCTCAACGACGCTATCCGGGACGGCGCCGCCGGACGCCCGGTGGCGGCCCGGTTCAGTACCCGCACGGCTGACATGGGCGTCCCGGCGGTCAACCTGGATCGCGCATTGCAGCTTGCCGGTGAGCTGGAGGACGACGAACTCGTGCGCCGCCAGCGGCGGGGTTCATGAGCGCCGCTCCTCCTCATCGCTTCGCTCTGCATCGTCGCTGGCGCGGCTCGTGAGAATCGTCGACGCCAACGTCCTGCTCTACGCCGTGAACACGGCGAGTGAACACCATGACTCGTCCCTGCAGTGGCTCGATGGCGCCCTTTCGGGTGCCGACAGTGTCGGGTTCGCCTGGGTGCCACTGCTGGCGTTCATCAGACTCTCGACCAAGGAAGGCTTGTTTCCCGCTCCACTGCGGGTCGACGATGCCGTCAGTCGGGTCGCCGACTGGCTCGGGGCCCCGACCGCGATCCCGGTGAGTCCGACCGCCCGGCACGCTGCGACCCTGAGCGGAATGCTGGCGCAGGTGGGCACCGGCGCAAACCTCGTCAACGACGCCCACCTCGCCGCGTTGGCTGTCGAGCACCGCGCCGCCATCGTGTCCTACGACAGCGATTTCGGCCGGTTCGACGGCGTGCGATGGGATCGTCCTTCAGCACTGTTGTGACGCCGCCAGACTCATCCACAGGCGCGGCTTGCCACCGCCTCGGTCAGACAACCAGTACGCTCGAATCGTGCAGCGGCGAATCATGGGCATCGAGACCGAGTTCGGTGTCACCTGCACGTTTCACGGTCATCGTCGGCTCAGCCCCGACGAGGTCGCCCGCTACCTGTTCCGCCGGGTGGTGTCGTGGGGCCGCAGCTCCAATGTGTTTCTGCGCAACGGCGCGCGGCTCTACCTGGATGTCGGGAGCCACCCGGAGTACGCCACCGCCGAATGCGACAGCCTGGTCCAGTTGGTCACCCACGACCGCGCAGGCGAGCGGGTCCTGGAAGATCTGCTGGTCGACGCCGAGCAGCGGCTGGCCGACGAGGGCATCGGCGGCGACATCTACCTCTTCAAGAACAACACCGACTCGGCGGGCAACTCCTATGGCTGTCACGAGAATTACCTGATCGTGCGGGCCGGGGAGTTCTCCCGGATCTCCGATGTGCTGCTGCCCTTCCTGGTGACCCGCCAGCTGATCTGCGGGGCGGGCAAGGTGCTGCAGACTCCCAAGGCCGCCACCTTCTGCCTGAGCCAGCGCGCCGAACACATCTGGGAGGGCGTCTCCAGCGCCACAACCCGGTCGCGCCCGATCATCAACACCCGCGACGAGCCGCACGCCGACGCCGAGAAATACCGGCGCCTGCACGTCATCGTCGGTGACTCCAACATGTGCGAAACCACCACCATGCTCAAGGTAGGCACCGGGGCGCTGGTGCTGGAGATGATCGAGGCCGGTGTGGCGTTTCGGGACTTCTCGCTGGACAACCCCATCCGGGCCATCCGCGAGGTCAGCCACGACATCACCGGTCGCCGTCCGGTGCGGTTGGCCGGTGGGCGTCAGGCCAGCGCGCTGGATATCCAGCGGGAGTACTACGCGCGCGCCGTTGAGCATCTGCAGACACGCGAGCCCAATGCGCAGGTCGAGCAGGTCGTCGACCTGTGGGGGCGCCAGCTCGATGCCGTGGACAGCCAGGATTTCGCCAAGGTCGACACCGAAATCGACTGGGTGATCAAGCGCAAGCTGTTCCAGCGCTACCAGGATCGCTACAGCATCGAGCTCTCCGACCCGAAGATCGCCCAGCTGGACCTGGCCTATCACGACATCAAGCGTGGTCGCGGTGTCTTCGACCTGCTGCAGCGCAAGGGTCTGGCCACCCGGATCACCACCGACGAGGAGATCGAGGACGCCGTCGACACCCCGCCGCAAACCACCCGGGCCCGGCTACGTGGTGAATTCATCAGCGCCGCGCAGGCGGCGGGCCGCGACTTCACCGTCGACTGGGTGCACCTCAAGCTCAACGACCAGGCCCAGCGCACCGTGCTGTGCAAAGATCCGTTCCGCGCGGTGGACGAGCGGGTGGAGCGTCTCATCGCTTCGCTATGAGACGCCGTGAGTGGCGATGAGACCGCCGGCTCGCCGGTGACTGGCGCTGCCGCTCACGGGTTGTCCACAGCTAGGCTGCACGCCGTGTCGTCTGCCCGCGCTGAGCGGCTGGTCAATCTGGTGCTGTGCCTGCTGTCGAGTCAGCAATGTCTGCCCGCTGAACGGGTCCGGCGAATCGTGCCCGGTTACGCCGACGCCCCTTCCGACGAGGCGTTCTTCCGGATGTTCGAGCGGGACAAGGCTGAGCTGCGGGAGCTGGGCGTTCCGCTGGAGACCGGTCCGAAGCCGGGGTTCGAGGCTGGTGAGGGATACCGCATCGCGCGCCGGGACTACGAGCTGCCCGAGATCGACCTCGACCCCGAGGAAGCCGCCGCGGTCGCGCTGGCCGCTCGGTTGTGGGATTCCCCCCAGCTGGCTGGGGCCGCGCACGGCGCTGTGCTCAAACTGCGTGCCGCTGGGGTGGAGGTGGACACCGAGCCCTCGACGCTGGTGCAACCACGGGTGCGTGCCAGCGAGCCGGCTCTGGTTCCGCTGATCTCGGCGGTCCAGGCGGGGCAGGTCGTGACGTTCCGCCACCGCAAGCAACCCGGCGACGAGCCCAGGGCGCGCACCCTCGAACCGTGGGGAGTGGTG
>NZ_JBOHHI010000157.1:0-8418 GCF_050700595.1 Mycobacterium sp. | reverse complement strand
GCGCTGCTGCGGCCCGGCCGCTTCGACCGCCAGATTCCGGTGACGAATCCGGACATCAACGGCCGCAAGGCGATCCTGCACGTGCATTCGAAGGGCAAACCGAAGGCCCCGGACGCCGGCCTGGACGGGCTGGCCAAGCGCACGGTCGGGATGTCGGGCGCCGACCTGGCCAACGTGATCAACGAGGCGGCGCTGCTGACCGCGCGCGAGAACGGCACCATCATCACCGGCGCTGCCCTTGACGAGGCGGTGGACCGGGTGATCGGCGGACCGCGCCGCAAGGGGCGGATCATCAGCGAACTTGAAAAGAAGATCACCGCCTACCACGAGGGCGGGCACACGCTGGCGGCGTGGGCGATGCCGGACATCGACCCGGTCTACAAGGTCACCATCCTGGCCCGGGGGCGCACCGGTGGGCACGCGGTGGCGGTGCCGGAGGAGGACAAGGGGCTGCACACCCGTTCGGAGATGCTCGCGCAGCTGGTCTTCGCGATGGGCGGGCGCGCCGCCGAAGAGCTGGTGTTCCGTGAGCCGACGACGGGCGCGGTGTCCGATATCGAGAAGGCCACCCAGGTCGCCCGCGCGATGGTCACCGAATTCGGCATGAGCGCCAAGCTCGGTGCGGTCAAATACGGGACCGAACACGGCGACCCGTTCCTGGGCCGCACGATGGGCACCCAGCCGGACTACTCGCACGAGGTGGCCCGCGAAATCGACGAGGAGGTCCGCAAGCTCATCGAGGCCGCACACACCGAGGCCTGGGAGATCCTCACCGAATACCGCGACGTGCTCGACACCCTGGCCGGCGAGCTGCTGGAGAGGGAGACCCTGCACCGTGCCGAGCTGGCGGCGATATTCGCCGATGTCGAAAAGCGGCCGCGGCTGACCATGTTCGACGACTTCGGAGGCCGCATCCCGTCGGACAAACCTCCGATCAAAACTCCGGGCGAGTTGGCGATCGAGCGCGGCGAGCCGTGGCCCAAACCCGCACCCGAACCCGCGTTCAAGGCCGCGATCGCCCAGGCGACCGCCGAGGCTGCAGAGGCGGAGGGCGATCGGGGCACCAACGGTGCCAACGGCTCGCACGGCCAGGGGGAGCCGGTTCCAGCCGGCCCGACTCAACCCGATTACGGCGCACCGGCCGGGTGGCACGCCCCGGGATGGCCACCGCCACCACAGCAGCCGGGCCACTGGTATCCGCCGCCTGCGCCGGCACCACCGCCGGCGCATTGGCCGCCGCCACCGCAGCATCGCTATGCGGGCCCGCACGGTCAGCCGTATCCGCCGTATCCGCCATATCCGCCGCCCGGTAGACCAGCACCGGAGCCCGGCTCGTCGCCCGACCAGCAGGCCGGGGACTCCGGGCGGTCCGACCCACCCGCGCACGGCTGAGACAACGGAGACGTCGATGGTGCAGCCGAATTTCCGCCCGGCCACCCTGCGCACTCCGGTGTTCGACCAGGCGCGCGTCGAGGCCGCGGTCCGTGAGCTACTCTCCGCGATCGGCGAGGATCCGGATCGCCACGGCCTCGAGGACACCCCGGCGCGGGTCGCCCGCGCCTACCGGGAGATGTTCGCCGGGCTCTACACCGACCCGGACGCCGTGCTGAACACCACCTTCGACGAGCAGCACGACGAGTTGGTGATGATCAAGGAGATCCCGCTGTACTCGATCTGCGAGCACCACCTGGTGTCGTTTCACGGGGTCGCCCATGTCGGCTACATTCCCGGGGACGACGGCCGGGTGACCGGTCTGTCGAAGATCGCCCGGCTGGTCGACCTGTACGCCAGGCGGCCGCAAGTGCAGGAACGACTCACCGCTCAGATCGCCAATGCGCTGATGCGCAAACTCGATCCGCGCGGCGTCATTGTCGTGATCGAGGCCGAGCACCTGTGCATGGCGATGCGGGGCGTCCGCAAGCCCGGCGCAGTCACGACCACGTCGGCGGTGCGGGGCCTGTTCAAGTCCAACCAGGCATCTCGGGCCGAGGCGCTCGAACTCATCTTGCGCAGGTGAGTACGACGCGCGTCCGGGTCATCGGGGTGGTGAACGTCACCGACGACTCGTTCTCGGATGGCGGACGCTACCTGGACGCCGACCGGGCCGTCGAGCACGGCCTGGCCCTAGCGGCCGAGGGCGCGGCGATCATCGACGTCGGCGGTGAATCGACCCGACCCGGTGCGGTCCGCGTCGAGCCACGCATCGAAATCGCGCGCGTGGTTCCCGTTGTCAAAGCACTTGCAGCAGAGGATATTACGGTCAGTATTGACACCATGCACGCGGGTGTGGCGCGGGCAGCGCTGGACAGCGGCGCCCAAGTAGTCAACGACGTGTCCGGTGGGCGCGCCGATCCGTCGATGGCGCCGCTGCTGGCCGAAGCCGGTGTGCCGTGGGTATTGATGCACTGGCGATCGGTGTCGGCCGACCGTCCGCACCGCGTGCCGCAATATCGTGATGTGGTGAACGAAGTACGTACCGAACTGCTCGCCAGCGTCGACGACGCGGTGCGCGCCGGCGTCGATCCGGCGAAGCTGATCATCGACCCCGGCCTGGGATTCGCCAAGACCGGACAACACAATTGGGCGTTGCTGCGCGCCCTGCCGGAGCTGGTCGCGACCGGGGTCCCGGTACTGGTGGGAGCGTCCCGCAAACGGTTTCTCGGCACGTTGCTGGCCGGCCCCGACGGTGCGGTGCGACCGCCGGACGGCCGCGAGACGGCCACCGCGGTGGTTTCCGCCCTGGCCGCGCTGCACGGGGCGTGGGGAGTGCGGGTCCACGACGTGCGGGCCTCGGTCGACGCGCTGAAAGTAGTGTCGGCTTGGAGTGAAGGCGAGCCCAATGGCTGACCGAATCGAGTTGCGCGGCTTAACGGTTCGTGGCCGACACGGCGTCTTCGACCAGGAGCGCGCCGACGGTCAGGACTTTGTCGTCGATATCACCGTGTGGATCGACCTGGTCGACGCCGCCGCCAGCGACGATCTGGTGGACACCTACGACTACAGCGTGCTGGCCCAGCGGGCGGCCGATATCGTCGCCGGGCCGGCCCGCAACCTGATCGAAACCGTCGCAGGAGAGATCGCCGAGGACGTGATGAATGACGATCGGGTGCACGCCGTCGAGGTGAGGGTGCACAAACCGCAGGCGCCGATCCGCCAGAGGATCGCCGATGTCGCGGTGGTGGCGCGGCGGTCGCGGCGCGGTGGCCGCGGTTCGGTGATCCCGGCCGGAGCGCCCTGATGACCCGCGTGGTGCTGTCGATCGGGTCCAACCTCGGTGACCGGCTGGCCCGGCTGCAGTCGGTGCCCGACCGGCTCGGCGACGCGGTGCAGGCCATCTCGCCGGTCTGCGAGACGGCGCCCTGGGGCGGCGTGGAACAGGGGCCGTTCCTCAACGCGGTGCTGATCGCCGACGCCCCGACGCTCGATGGCCACGGCTGGTTGCGCTGCGCGCAGGAAATGGAGCAGGCGGCCAACCGGTTGCGGGGCCAGCGCTGGGGCCCGCGCACCCTCGACGTGGACCTGATCGCCTGCTATGACGACGGCACCGAACTGTTTTCCCGGGACGACGGTCTGACGCTGCCGCACCCGCTGGCCCATGTGCGGGCTTTCGTGATGGTGCCGTGGCTGGCCATCGACCCGGACGCGCAACTGACGGTGGCAGCAGGCCGGCGACCCGTCGCCACGCTGCTGGCCGAGCTGGATCCGGCTGACCGCGCCGGTGTCCGCATGACCGATTTGGTGCTCAACCACCCACGTCGGGAAGCCGATGAGGCCGACCCGCAAACGTGACCTGACGGTCGCCGTGATCGGTGCCGCGGTGGTCGGATACCTGCTGGTCGTCCAGTTGTACCGGTGGTTTCCGCCGATCACGGTGGCCACGGGTCTGTCGCTGCTCGGAGTCGCCGTCGCGGAGGCGATGTGGGGCCGCAATGTGCGGACCAAAGTCAACGGCGGCGAGATCGGCGATGGACCCGGCTGGCTGCATCCGCTCGCGGTGGCCCGCAGCCTGGTGGTCGCCAAGGCGTCGGCCTGGGTCGGCGCGCTGGTGCTGGGGTGGTGGGTCGGGGTGCTGGTGTACCTACTGCCGCGTCGGTCGTGGCTTCGGGTCGCCGGCGAGGACACCGCCGGCACGGCGATCGCGGCCGTCAGCGCGTTGGCTCTGGTGGTCGCAGCGCTGTGGCTGGAGCATTGCTGCAAGTCGCCTCCGGATACGACCGAACACGGCGAGGGCGCCGAAAGTTAGCCAGCAGCGGTCAGGGCGGCGGCCGGGCGACCGGTCCGGGTGAGAATCGCCGGAGTGCGGCGACACGCGTAATGACCAC
Organism: Mycobacterium sp.; assembly: GCF_050700595.1. Classification (GTDB taxonomy): domain Bacteria; phylum Actinomycetota; class Actinomycetes; order Mycobacteriales; family Mycobacteriaceae; genus Mycobacterium. Next base: position 4,096 of record NZ_JBOHHI010000157.1, on the reverse strand, counting down.
TGCCCGGTACAGTCAGGCCATGACCGTTCTGTCCCGCGGCGACCGGGTCCGGCGCAGCGGCCGCAGGCCGGGTTGGCTGCTATTGACGGCGTTGCTGGTGCTGGCCATCGCCGCCAGTTCCGCACTGGTTTTCACCAACCGGGCGGAGCTCCTCAAACTCGCGGTGATCCTGGCGTTGTGGGCCGCCGTCGTCGCCGCATTCGTGTCGGTGATCTATCGCCGGCAAAGCGACGTGGACCAGGCGCGGGCGCGCGACCTGAAACTGGTTTACGACTTGCAGCTGGATCGCGAAATCTCGGCCCGCCGCGAGTACGAACTGACCGTTGAATCGCAGCTGCGCCGCGAGCTGGCGTCCGAACTGCGTGCCCAGGCGGCCGATGAAGTGGCGGCGCTGCGGGCCGAACTGGCCGCGTTGCGCAACAGCTTGGAGCTTCTGTTCGACGCCGACCTCGACCAGCGGCCCGCGTTGGAGTCTGAACGCGGGGCCGTGCGCGGCTACAGCGACTGGGAACGGGAGGACGAGAGCTGGCGTGATCGGGTCAATCGGGTCACCTCGGTGCGGGCGGAGGACGCCGCCGGACGGACCGAAGACACCTCGATCATCGATGTGCCCGAGGAACCGCTGGTGCCGCCTGCACGGCCGGGCGGCTACGCCTACCAGGGCCCGGAGGCGTTTCGCAGCGCCGAGACGTACGAGGCCGCTCAGGCTCACACCGGTTCGCATTGGCAGCGAGCCGACCGAACCGGCCGTGCTCCACAAGACCAGCAGCCGTCGCGGGTGGGTTGGACGCCGCCGGAGCGGTTTGAACCCGCGCCCCAGCAGGACGCGCGACGTCAGTACGAGGCGTCACCACCGCCGCCGGAGCCCCAGCGGCCAACGTGGGCGACGCCCGACGAGCCCCAGCGTCAGGCACCGGCCTCCGATTGGCAGCCGGTCGGCGCTGAGGGGCAGTGGGTGCCGCCCGGGACAACCGGCAGCAATTGGGTTTCCGGCCCGCCCGGCAACAATGCGGTCAGCGAACCCACCGCGGCTGCGCCGCCGCCAGTCGAGCGGCGAGGCCGGCATTTCGGTCCGGCGGAGTCCACGCCGGGCCGGCCCGTCGAACACGAACGTGATTGGCAATACAGCGAGCCTGTTCATCGAGCGGAGGCCCGCCATGTCGCCGAACCCGGCGCGGCGCCGCCGCCGCAGCCGGTGGCCCGACACCGCAGCCCCGATGCATCCGCGGATCCCGATGCGCCGCGCACCGGCGGCCAGTCGGTCGCCGACCTACTGGCGCGGCTGCAAGCCAGCCCGGCCGGGGGCGGTAGACGGCGACGCCGTGAGGAGTGAGCAAAGCCACCTCGCGGCGAAGGCCGTGGGCACGGTAAAGTTTTGGTGACCGTCCGGTACCCGCATCGCGGGACTGGAACGAACCAAGAAATTTGCGAGGGTCACTCCCATGGTGCAGTTCGACGGGCTGCGCCCGGCCCGACTGAAGGTGGGCGTCATCGCCGCCGGCCGGGTCGGCACCGCCCTGGGGGTTGCGCTGGAGCGCGTCGACCATGTCGTGGTGGCCTGCAGCGGCGTCTCCCGGGCATCCCGGCAGCGGGCGGAGCGTCGGCTGCCCGACACCCCGGTATTTGCCGTCCCGGAGGTTGCCGCCGGCGCTGAGTTGCTGCTGTTGGCCGTGCCGGATGCCGAATTGGCCGGGCTGGTTTCCGGCCTGGCCGCCACCGCGGCGGTGCGGCCGGGAACCATCGTCGCGCACACGTCGGGTGCCAACGGGATCGGTGTGCTGGCACCGCTGAGTGACTGCATACCGCTGGCCATTCACCCCGCGATGACATTCACCGGGTCCGACGAGGACATCACCCGCCTGGCCGATACCTGCTTCGGGATCACGGCGGCCGACGAGGTCGGCTACGCGATCGCGCAATCACTGGTGTTGGAGATCGGTGGTGAGCCGTTCCGGGTCCGTGAAGACGCCCGCACGCTGTATCACGCCGCGTTGTCGCATGCCGGCAACCACATCGTCACGGTGCTCGGCGATGCGCTGGACGCCCTGCGGGCGGCGCTGTCGGGCCAAGAACTGCTTGGCCAGCAACTTGTCGACGACCAACCCGGCGGTCTGGCCGAACGCATCATCGGACCGCTGGCCTCCGCGGCGCTGGAGAACACCCTGCGACGCGGGCAGGCGGCGCTCACCGGTCCGGTCGCCCGCGGTGACGCGGACGCGGTCGCCGGGCATCTGGCGGCGCTGACGGCGGTCGACTCGCGGGTGGCCGAGGCGTACCGGGTGAACGCGCTGCGGACCGCCCAGCGCGCCCACGCCCCCGACAACGTCGTGGAGGTGCTGGCGCGGTGATCGACACATTCAATGCGGGCGAGCTCAACGTGTACTCGGCGCCACGCGATGTCGCCGACGTAAGTCGCGTGCTGCGCCATACCGGGCGCCGGGTGATGCTGGTGCCCACCATGGGCGCGTTGCACGACGGGCACCTGGCCATGGTGCGTGCCGCCAAGCGGGTGTCCGGCTCGGTGGTCGTGGTGTCGATATTCGTCAACCCGCTGCAGTTCGGTGCCGGCGAGGACCTCGACGCCTACCCCCGCAACGTTGACGACGATCTGGCGGTGCTGCGCGACGAAGGTGTTGAGGTGGTCTTCACGCCGACCGTCGCGGCGATGTATCCCGACGGCCCGCGCACCGCGGTGCATCCCGGCCCGTTGGGTTTCGAGTTCGAAGGCCACGCCCGCCCGACCCATTTCGCCGGCGTGCTTACCGTCGTGCTGAAACTGCTGCAGATCGTGCGCCCCGGCCGGGTGTTCTTCGGCGAGAAGGACTATCAGCAGCTGGTGTTGGTGCGGCAGCTGGTCGCCGACCTCAACGTCGATGTGCAGGTGGTCGGTGTGCCGATCGTGCGCGAAACCGATGGGCTGGCACTGTCTTCCCGCAACCGTTACCTGGACCCGGCGCAGCGGGAACTGGCCGGAGCACTGTCAGCGGCGCTGTTGGCCGGTATGCGTGCCGCGTCGGCCGGTCCAGACGCCGCCGTGGACGCGGCCCGCGCAGTGCTGTCGGAGGCGGCCGCGATTGACGTCGACTATCTGCAGGTGCGTGACCCGGCACTCGGGCCGGCACCGGCCAATGGCCCCGGCCGACTGCTGGTCGCGGCGCGGCTCGGCACGACCAGACTCCTCGACAACATCGCGATACAAATCAGAACCACCGTTCGCCCCGATACCGGGGTGCCATTCGGACATCACGAAATACCCTGGAGGAACTGATGTTGCGGACAATGCTCAAGTCGAAGATTCACCGGGCAACCGTCACGCAGGCTGACCTGCACTACGTGGGCTCAGTGACCATCGACGCCGATCTGATGGATGCCGCAGACCTGCTCGAAGGCGAGCAGGTGACCATCGTCGACATCGACAACGGCGCCCGGCTGGTTACCTACGCGATCACCGGAGAGCGCGGTAGTGGCGTTATTGGAATCAACGGCGCCGCAGCCCATTTGGTGCATCCGGGTGACTTGGTGATCCTGATCGCATATGGGTCTATGCCGGACGTCGAAGCTCGCAGCTACCAGCCCCGCATCGTGTTCGTCGACTCCGACAACAGGCAGGTCGACGTGGGTCACGACCCGGCCTTCGTGCCGGAGAACGAGACCGATCTTATTTCCCCCCGAGGTGTGGGGTAGCCATGCTGTTGGCGATCGACGTGCGTAACACCCACACCGTTGTCGGCCTGCTCTCCGGGTCGGGAGAACACGCGAGTGTCGTGCAAAAGTGGCGGATTCGCACCGAGGCAGAGGTTACCGCCGACGAACTGGCGCTGACCCTGGACGGTCTGATTGGCGACGACGGTGAGCGGCTCACCGGCGCGGCCGCGCTGTCCACGGTGCCGTCGGTGCTGCACGAAGTGCGGGTGATGCTGGACCAGTACTGGCCGTCGGTCCCGTCGGTGCTGATCGAACCGGGCGTGCGCACCGGAATCCCACTGCTGGTCGACAACCAGAAGGAAGTCGGTGCGGACCGGATCGTCAACTGCCTGGCTGCATTTCACAAGTATGCGACGGCGGCGATCGTCATCGACTTCGGTTCATCGATCTG
>NZ_JBOHHI010000156.1:0-9295 GCF_050700595.1 Mycobacterium sp. | reverse complement strand
CTGAAAGTGTTGGCCGGCTTGGATGACATCCAAATCGCGGCGGTCAACGACGTCGTCCCGGTCGACAACCTCGCCTATCTGCTGCGCTATGACAGCGTCTACGGCCGCTACCCACACGCGGTATCCGTCGATGACAACGCACTGATAGTCAACGGGCGCAAGATCCCGGTTTACTCATGTCCTAATCCCGCCGGACTGCCATGGCGAGAACTCGGTGTCGAGTTGGTGTTCGAGTGCTCGGGTGTGTTCCGGCAGGAACACGAGTTGGCCGCCCATCTGAGTGCCGGCGCCAAGTTCGTGCTGCTGTCCGCCCCGGCACGCACCGACACCATCACCACCGTGGTGCACGGTACCAACCATGTCGGCGCGGATCAGCGCATCATCTCCTGTGCCAGTTGCACCACCAATAGCATCACCCCGGTTGTCGAGATCCTGCAACGCCGGATCGGTGTGGCGCGGGCCGTGATGACGACCGTGCACGCCTACACCTCGACCCAACACCTGATCGACGGACCTGACAGCGATATGCGCCGCGGGAGAGCAGGCGCGGTGAACATGTTGCCCGCGTCCACCGGAGCCGCGCAGGCCACGACACGCGCGCTGCCGGAACTGGCCAACCGGTTCGACGGGGTCGCGGTGCGCGTACCCGTGCCGGTGGGCTCGATCGCCGACATCACGGCGGTCACCAGCAGAGCCACCACGGTTGGCGAGGTCAACGACATCTTTCGCGACGAGGCGACCAGCGATCGCTACCGAGGAGTGCTGGGCGTCGCCGAGGATCCGATCGTGTCAACCGACATCGTCGGTGACAGCAGAGCGTCGGTGATCGATGCGGCGATGACACGGGTGGTGGACGGCACCCTGGTCAAAGTCATGAGTTGGTATGACAACGAATGGGGGTTCACCCATCAGATGGTTCGCACCGCACTGGATGTGCTTGGTATCGACCACAAGGTCTGAAACCCTGCAACGGTTCTGACCCTCGAGAAATAGCCGCCAGCATTGAGTGAGCCGCGCCGGGCTTAGACGATGATGCGTAGCGGATGCTCGAGCAGCTGCACCAGGTCCTGCAGAAATTCTGCGCCGGCGGCACCGTCGAGGACGCGATGGTCTATCGACAGGGTGAGCTTGAGTGTGGTCGCCACGGTCAGTTGACCATCGCGTACGACAGCCTCCTCTTGGACGGCCCCGACGGCGAGCACCGCCGCCTCGGGCGGATTGATGATGGCGGTGAAGTGGTCGACGCCATACATCCCGAGGTTGCTGATCGTGAACGTGCCGCCGGCCAGTTCGTCGGGTGTGAGTTTTCCCGCCCGTGCCCGCTCGACCAACGCGTGTGCCTCGGCCGCGATCTCGGTGATGCTCTTTCGGTCGGCATCGCGAATAACGGGCACCAGCAAGCCTTTTTCGGTTGCGGCGGCGCAACCGATGTTCACGCGGCCGTGACGCAGCAGGTGATCACCACCCCAGGACGAATTGACCTGGGCGTGGGTATGCAAGGTGATGGCGCACGCACGGATCAAAAGATCGGTAACGCTGATTTTCAGCCCGGCATCGGAGAACTCGGCGTTGAGGTCGGTGCGCAGCTTCTGTAGTGCGTCGGCGTATGCGACGGACGTAAGGTAAAAGTGGGGCGCCGCAGCACTTTCTGTCAGACGCCGTGCGGTGACACGGCGTATCGATGACAGTGGAACTTGCTCGTCGGCGGCACCGGCAGTAACCGTCGGGGGGCGTTCCGGAGCAGCTGTGGAGCCTCGGGCGATCGCAGCTTCGATGTCGGTACGCACGATGCGCCCGCCGGGTCCGCTGCCAGTAATGGTCGTCAGGTCGATTCCGTGCTCACGTGCCAGCGAACGTACCAGCGGAGTGGCACGCACCGGTGCCGCCGGGGTTCGCACCCCTACCGGACTGGGTTGGGCAGATGGCGCCGCGCTGGAAGCCTTTTGTCCATCGCCAGATTCGGCGCCGGCTGTCATGTCGTCGATGATGGCGATAGGCTGACCGATCGGGACCGTGCTGCCTTCTTCGGCGATGATTCGGGTCAACACGCCGCTGTCGTAAGCCTCGAGTTCCATCGTCGCCTTGTCCGTTTCGATTTCGGCGATCACCTCACCGCGCACGACGTTGTCGCCTTCGTGTTTGAGCCACTGGCTGATGACACCTTCGGCCATGGTGTCCGATAGCCGGGGCATGAGCACGTCTGGCATCAGCGGTTCCTCTCAGTAGGCGAACCGGGTGGCATCGAGCACCTCGCCGATGACTTTGGTGAGGTCGGCGGCGTCGGGCAGCGCGGCCAACTCGAGCGGCTTCGCGTACGGTAGCGGCACTTCGGCGCTGGCGACCCGGCGGACGGGGGCGTCGAGATAGTCGAACGCGCCTTCGGCGATCGTCGCCGCGATCTCAGCGCCCACCCCGTAGGTGAGCCAATCGTCTTCCAGGATGACCGCCCGGCTGGTCTTGCGTACCGAAGCGCAGATCGTCTCCCGGTCCAGGGGCCGCAGGCTGCACAGATCAACCACCTCGACGGACACGCCGTCGGCCTCGAACTGGCGGGCGACATCGAGGGCGATCACCGTGGACCGGGAGTAGGCGACGACGGTGATATCGGTACCCGGTTTGACGACCGAGGCCATCCCGATCCGGCCGAGCTGCTCACCATCGGGAACGTCACCCTTGGTGTTGTAGAGCGCGAGGTTCTCCAGGAACAGCACCGGGTCGTCGTCTCGGATAGCCGTCGCAAGTAGCGCTTTGGCATCGGCCGGGGTTGCCGGGGCGAGGACCTTCATGCCGGGCACGTGGGCATACCAGGCTTCCAGGTTCTGCGAGTGGGTGGCCGCCAGCTGCTGTCCGCCGCCGCCGGGGGTGCGGATCACCAGCGGCACCGAAACCTGCCCGGCGAACATGGCGTGCATCTTGGCGGCGTGATTGACGATCTGGTCGAGGGCCAACAGGCTGAAGTTGATCGTCATGATCTCCACGACCGGCCGCATGCCCAGCATCGCCGCGCCGATCGCCGCGCCGACGAAGCCCTCCTCACAGATCGGGGTGTCAAGGATCCGGGTGGGGCCGAACTCGGCCAGCAGCCCGGCGGTGATCTTGTACGAGCCTTCGAAGACGCCGATCTCCTCACCGATGAGAATCACCGATTCGTCGCGCAGTAGCTCAGCGCGCAGGGTGTCGTGCAGGGCCTGTCGATAGGTCATCACCGTCATGGTTGCCCCATCGGGATCGAGATGACCGGATCACCCGGAAGCTGGTGGGGGGCATTGGCAACCGGCGTGGCATAGCTGTAGTCGAACAGCTGACCGAGATCCGGGTCGGGGCTGTTCTCGGCGAAGTCCACCGCACTGTCGACCTGGGCCTCGGCCTCGTCGTCGATGGCCTGCGCCGCCTTTTCGTCGAGAACACCGGTCTCAATCAACCGATGGCGGAACGCGGGAACGGGATCGCGCCCGCGTAGCCGCTCGGTCTCGTCGCGGGAGCGGTACTTGGCCGGATCCACGACCGAGTGGCCGCGAAGCCGTCGGCACATGGCCTCGATCAGACCCGGCTGACGCTCGGTCCGCGCGCGCACCAAGGCGGCCGCGGCGGCCTCACGTACCGCAAGCACGTCGTCACCGTCAACCCGTTCACCCGGGATTCGGTAGGAACACCCGCGCTTGTACAGGTCGGGTTCGGCCGCCGCCTTCTCGACCGGGGTCCCCATACCCAAGCCGTTGTTGACGATCACGTAGACGATCGGTAATCGCCACAGCCCCGCCAGGTTGAGCGACTCGTGGAATGCGCCGATGTTGGTGGTGCCGTCGCCGAGCACACACATCACGGCCTCGGCGTCCGGGCCGGGCGAGCCCCGGTAAGTCAGCGCGAGCGCCGCGCCGGTGGCCGGTGGAATCTGGCCACCGACAATGCCGTACCCGCCGAGGAGGCGCAGTTTGCGGTCGAACAGATGCATCGAACCGCCGCGGCCTCCGGATACGCCGGTGACTTTGCCGAACAGCTCCGCCATGATCCGGCCGGGTTCAACCCCGCGGGCCAGCGCATACCCATGGTCGCGGTAGGTCGTGAAGAGGTAGTCGCGGAGCTCCAACGCCGCCATCAGGCCAACCACCGTCCCCTCCTCGCCGAGGTTGAGATGGCAGTATCCGCCAACCTTGGCGCGTTGATACATCTCTGCAGCGCGCAGCTCGAACGCGCGAATCAGCACCATCTGGCGGTAGTAGTCGCGGAGTGTCGGTGCGGACTCATCGACCGGGTCAATTGGACTGGGCTGGACCATCAGTCGGCCTCCTGCTCGCAACGTATGCCTCATTCATACGCCGGGCCGCGCGCTTCAGGTGCCCGGCGGTTGTTCCTGAAGTTCGAACTGCTCACTGGTGGCCCGACACCGCGGGCAGATGCTCGGAGGATGTTCGCCGCGCACCGGCTCGCCGCAAACCTGGCACACCCACTCGGTCGCCATGGTGGCCATGACGTCACGACGGCTCACGATCCCGACCAGGTGTCCTTCTTGCAACACCGGCACCCGTCGGATGCGCCGCTCGATCAGCAGGTGCCGGATGTCGTCGACGGCGCAGTCGGTGCTCACGCTGATCACCGCGGTCGTCATCACCTCCCGCGCGTCCCCGCCGGCCTTGGCGAGCAGGTCATATTCACTGACCATTCCCACCAGCGCGCCCGCCTCATTGACCACCGGCGTCGCGCTAATCCGGTACCTGGCCAACGTCTCTGCGACGTGTTGCGCCGAATCATCCGGGCGCACCGTGATCGCCGGTGAGGTCATGATTTCACCGGCCGTTACATGCGCTACCGCGGCAGCGCCTTCTCGAGGACGCACGTTTGCAGCGTACGCCACAACACCTCACCGACTCCCGCGAATGCGCGGACAGTGGCCGACGGCTACTGCGTGATCGGAACCCTTCAGGGTTCCGATTCGGCCGACCAAGACCGCAGTGAACGCAGCAACGCATTCTTCTTGTAGCGGTGTTCGGTCATTCGCCGCAAGATGTCACCGAGTGCGGTGACCGCATCGTTGAGGTATGGGCCCTTGTTCAACATCGCGCACTCGGCCCGTTCGCTCATCGCCGCATCGCTGATCTCGGCGCGAGACGGAAGCCCGGACTTGGCGAGCCGCTCGAGCACCTGGGTCGCCCAGATCACCGGCAGGTGCGCTGCCTCACACAGCCACAGGATCTCCTCCTGCAACTCAGCCATCCGTTCGTAACCGCACTCGACCGCCAGGTCGCCGCGGGCGATCATCACGCCGACCTTGGGCCGACGCATCGCCGTGAGCAGCAACTGCGGAAGATGTTCGAAACCCCTTCGGGTTTCGATCTTGAGCACGATGCCCAAGTCATGACCGCCGAGCCGATCCAGTTCATCGAGTAGCCGCTCCACGTCGGACGGGGTGCGCACGAACGATATCTCGGCCAGATCCGCCAGCTCGACGACGGCCGGCAGGTCAGCGACATCACGGTCGGTGATCGCCGATATCGGCAACTCGGTGTCGGGCATATTGATGCCCTTGCCGCCCTTGAGGTGCGCCTCCCCCTGCCTCGGGTGGTCGATGTGCACGGTGAGCACATCGCGGTCGACCGACACGATTTGCCCGCCGATCTTGCCGTCGTCGAAGTGGACCGCATCGCCGAGATGGGCATGGTCGAACACCTCAGGCAAGGTGCAACCGATGCGCGGAAGAGATTGACCACCGCCAACCGGGGCCGTTGAGCAGTCGCGCGTCAGCTCCAGGAGGTCTCCATGGTGCAGCACCAAACTCTGCTCAGTGTCGGGGAGCTTGCCAACTTGAGTCGGGTCCCCGCCGCCCCCGGCACGTAGCACCGTTCCGGTGGTCAGGTAGGTCGTCTGTTGCGCGGTCAGCGCGAATCCGCCTGAGCCACCTGCGGTTCCATCCCCAGGCCCGAGGACGAGTTGGCGTTTGGATCCGCGGGTGTCCCGCAAAGACAGCACCTCGCCGGGCCTGCGGTTGGCCAGCCAATGCCGGGGCACCGGAAGCCGCAGCATATCGGGTTCCGGCGGGTCGGTCGGTTCTTCGGTCGACGTCAGCCACACCCTTGCGGGGATGATGACCTGGCCAAGAGCGTTTCGCCGTGGATGCAGTTTGATCGCCTGTGGTCCCGGCTCTAGGGGGCCGGTCCGCAGCTTGGGCCCGGCCAGATCCATTGCCACCAAACATGAGGTCCCCACGGACGTAGCCGCCTGCCGCACATGTCTCGCCATCGCGTGCCACGCCTCGGCATTGTCGTGGGCACAATTGATCCGCGCGATGTCCATGCCGCGTTGGACCAAGCCGCGGACCAAGTCGGGGTCGGTCGCGGCCTGCGAGGGCAGCGTGACCATGATGCGGGTCCTACGATGCGCGGGGCGGGGCCCTAGCAGCTCCGCTGTGTGTTGTCGCAAGAGTTCGGGCCCCTGCTCGATGGGCACCGCCGACGGTGCAGCCGGTTGCCAGCCCTGACCCAGCATGGCGGTGATCGCTGATCGGACTGCCCCCAGCGCGGCCTGCACGTGTGATTCGCTGCGGCCCAGCGACGAAAGCCCGAACACCGCAAGCTCGGATTGCACTTCACGCAAGTCATATTGGCGAAGCGCCCAATAGTGCACGAGATTTCGTGCGCTTGGCCGGCGCTCGGGCACAACTGCGGATAGCCATCCCGCCCAAGAGGATTCCGCGTCCGACAATCTGGCCAATAGGTTGTCAACCTGCTCGAGCAAACGGATCAGTCGCCGGGTGGTATTGGTTTCAAGTGGCACCCTCATGCCACGCGAGATACCGCTCAACTGGCCGACCGAATGTTCACGTGACATTGGAGCTCCTTGTTCCGCAGCAGACAATTGCGGGTGACAGTCGTCCGTTGACTCTCGATGCGGATCGTCAACGCAGTAACAAGACTACCCGTGACCACCGCCGATAGGACAGGAGCGTTCATTGCATCTACACCTGAGCGGGATGGGCACCGAACAGCTTCTCGCATACCCGATCCCACCCGTCATCGGGATCGCTGACATAAGGACAAAAGAGTCGCAACGCGTTCTGACAACCGCCGATCGTCGACTGCTTGCGTCTGGGCACCGAGCGCAGGTCGCTGAAGAACCGGGTCGCCGATGCTCCCTCCCCCCGTTGTCGAACTGCTCAACTACAGCCACCAAGTCACCAGCGCCGCGCCGAGCTCGCTGCGATATTGGGGTTGTTCAGTTGAGAGTTCTCTGCAGCGTCGACACCGTGATGTGCGGCCAGCTCAAGTTTGGTTGCCCCGAAATGTTACGGGCCGGGAAGTTCACCAGCGCCGTCTGAGCGTACTGAAGCTGCATAAGTGGAGGACGACCATCAGGATGATGCAGCTTTTCGAGCCAAAAAGTCGCGTAGACGAGAGCCGTACTCAAGTTGGGCTTCTGGTTGGAGATACCGAGCAGGAAGGTGTGGTTTGCGATTCCACCGCCAAATTGTGGCACGCTGACCGTGTTGACGGGCGAACCGGGGTCTGGAAATACTACTGGCTGTGGATCGAACCGGATAGCTGATGCAGTCGATATGTTCAATGCCACACCCTCGAACTGGTAGCCGTCGGCAAGCTGTTGCACGATCGTCTGCTGTAGTAGGACTACCGGATCATTGACAACCTGTTGCGTGATGCCCGGTGGATCGGTGAAAGTGTATTCAGGGAATCCGCCCTCCGCTTTTGCCTGAGCTTCTGACGTACCGGCAGCGAAAATTGCCGATTCTTGGTCTGGGAAGGCCGGTAGTAATGGCGTGCTATTGAACGATGGAAAACTTGAGAAAGCAGGATTGCCCCCGCTGGTGGGATCGGCGCCGGGACTGATGACTGGTGGGCCCGAGAAGGGCAGGGCAAACCCTTGAGCCACGAACGAGGCGCCGTGCGGAATGCTCCACATGCGTGCGACGAGTTGACCGCCCAGCGGTGGATCCGCCGCCGGCTGGATCGTCGGCGGTAGGTTGATCCACATGCCCGGCTCGATATGCAGCGCACCGCCGGTAGTGGCGTCGCTGGTGTGCTGCAGATAAGTCAACCCGAACAACTCAATATCCGGCTGCGAGAATCCGCGATTATGGATCGACGAAGGTATCGGATCGAATGACAGTGTGTCGGACGTCAGACTCAAACCGACTAAGACATTGCTTTGGTTCTGGAAATCCGGGCGGGCAGCGATGTTCAAGCCGCTTCCCTGCCACGTTCCCGCAAGCTCAGCGATCAGGTCCAGGTTCGCCAGCACGGTGGCATCGTCGGGGCTGGTACCTACCGCCCGGGTAGACGACGTCGCCCCACTAGTAGTCATTGCTTCTCCGGGAGTAGTCGGGGTTTCGGAAGTCGAGCGTCATCATAACGACAAGCTCAGCGGGCAGCGGTTGTGCTTTGCGTACTGCGATCTGCAGCACGCGCTGGATGACCGGTTAGGAACACCAGGCGAAACTTGCCGATCTGGATCTCATCGCCATTCGTGAGTACCGCCGATTGCACTGATTTGCCGTTGACATAGGTGCCATTGAGGCTGTCGACGTCAACGATGCACAATTCGCCGCTTTCCCTTCGGAACTCGGCGTGCTGGCGGCTGACGGTGACCTCGTCGAGGAAGATGTCGCTGTTGGGATGCCGGCCAGCGGAGGTGACGGGCCGATTCAGCAGGAACCGCGATCCGGCGTTGGGTCCGCGTTTGACGACAATCAGAGCCGGGCCGCTCGGCAACCCGTTGACTCCCCGCACCTCAGCGCTGCCGGCGGCCGAGGTAACGAGCTCGCCGAAGAAGTCGGCGGCGAAGGGGAAGGTGATGTTGCCGGTGTCCTCTGGGGGCTTGTCCTGATGGCTCACTTGGTGTCCTCGTTAGTCGTGGAGGTTTCGGGTTGGTGGCCATCAGTGACCGGCCACAGCCGCAACGCCGACCACGCAGCGTTGATCGGCACGTCCTCGACCGCATCCACGCCTTGTGCTTTCACCTCTTGATACCGGTAGCTGACCCATGTCGTTTGACGAGTGTGCCTGCCTCGCGCGGTCAGGCGTTCTCGGCGGGAAGGCCGTCCCGCGGCTCGGTTGGTGCGTCGTCGCGTCCGTCAATGCCCAACAGGTGCCCCCACGTGCCACACGCAATGGCGGCGGCCGCACCGCCGGCATCGTTGCTAAGTTGACCTTCGGCGATGGTGACCAGGGCGTCGGCGAGGCTTAGCGGGTTGACGTTGTGTCGTTTCGCCGTCTGCATCAGCTCAAGGAATGCGTTGTCGACCCGGTAGCGGCGCAAAGTGATCAAGACCCCCTCGGCGGTATCGAGA
>NZ_JBOHHI010000155.1:0-29782 GCF_050700595.1 Mycobacterium sp. | reverse complement strand
GTGTTTCTGCACGGGCACGCCGATTCCGAAGAGCAGAGCCTGCTGGATCGGCCGGATCTCGGACACGCCCCGTCGGCGGTGCTGGCGGTGTGCGAGGCGCTGGCGGTGGCCGGCATCGGGATCGACGACGTCGCCGCCCTCGATCTCTACAGCTGCTTCCCGGTCCCGGTGTTCAACGTCTGCGACGGCATGGGCATCGCGCCCGACGACCCGCGCGGGCTGACCCTGACCGGCGGCCTGCCGTTCTTCGGTGGCGCCGGCAACAACTACTCGATGCACGGCGTTGCCGAGATGGTCGCCAAGATGCGAAGCACCCCAGGCCAATTCGGTCTCGTCGGCGCCAACGGCGGCATCATGAGCAAGTACTCGGTCGGGGTCTACTCGACCACGCCGGCGGACTGGAGACCCGACGGTAGTGCGCGGTTGCAGGCGCAGGTCGCGGCGGCGCCCACGGTGGCGGTGACCGAGCACGCCGACGGTCCCGGCACCGTGGAGACCTACACGGTCCGGCGGGACGGCGGTAGGCCGACCGGGATCATCATCGGCCGGCTCGATGCCGACAACAGCCGGTTTTTGGCGACCACCGAGGACCACGACCTGATCGCGCTGCTGACCGATGGCGACCCGCTCGGAAAGTCGGTCCGGGTGCGTTCGTTCGACTACGGCAACCGCTGCAGTCTCTAGCGCGAGCAGACGCAAAAGGCCCCTAAAACCCTTAGTTTTGGGGGCTTTTGCGTCTGCTCGTCACACTATGGCCGCGAGCTTGCCGGCCAGCCGCTCGACATAGCCGGCCACCTCGTCCTCGGAGCGGTCGGGCAGGCCGAACAACACCTCGGTCACACCCAGTTCGGCCCAGTGCGCCAACTTTTCGGGCACCGGCTTGAAGTCCAGCGCCACGATCTGCGGCGCCCCCTGGCGGCCGGCGGCCGCCCAGGTGTCCTGCAACAGCTTCACCGGCTCGTCGATGTCGAAGTCGCGCGGCGTAGTGATCCAGCCGTCGGCGCTGCGTGCGATCCACTTGAAGTTCTTCTCGGTGCCGGCCGCGCCGACCAGAACCGGGATGTGTGGCTGGACCGGCTTGGGCCAGGCCCAACTCGGCCCGAAGTTGACGAACTCGCCCTCGAAGGCGGCTTCCTCCTCGGTCCACAGTGCCCGCATTGCTTCGATGTATTCACGCAGCATCGTGCGACGACGGCCCGGTGGCACGCCGTGGTCGGCGAGTTCGTCGGTGTTCCAACCGAACCCCACGCCCAGGCTCACCCGGCCGCCGGACAGATGGTCGAGGGTGGCAATCGATTTCGCCAGCGTGATCGGGTCGTGCTCGACCGGCAACGCCACCGCGGTGGACAGCCGCACCCGTGAGGTGACCGCGCACGCCGCCCCCAGACTGACCCACGGGTCCAGCGTGCGCAGGTAACGGTCGTCGGGCAGCGAGGCGTCACCCGTCGTGGGGTGCGCGGCGGCACGCTTGACCGGGATGTGGGTGTGTTCGGGAACGTAGAAGGTGGCAAAGCCGTGGGTGTCGGCAAGCGTGGCGGCGGCCGCCGGGGTGATACCGCGGTCGCTGGTGAACAGCACGAGCCCGTAATCCATGCCCTGAATTAGAACGTGTTCCAATCTCGCGGGCAAGCCCGGGGTCGGCTGTCGGCGGACACGCCGCGCACCGCGCCGCCTGCCTTGAAGGTGCGCTAGCGTGGATGATCGAATCGCGTCGCAACGCCCGCACGGCCAGTCAGGGTGTTCATGGAGCGGTCCGACTCAGCGTCGCGGGGAGCGGCGCCGCAACGGCACTGGAAGCACAGGAGAAGTCATGACATACTCGCCCGGCAGTTCCGGATATCCGCCCGCGCAGTCGCCCGGCTCCTATGGAGCCTCCACCCCGTCGTTCGCCAAATCCGACGACAACGTCGGCAAGACACAGCCCTACCTGACCGGCGCGGTGATCGTGCTGGGCTTGGTGGCCTACTTGGTGAGTTTTGGCAAGATGTTCACCAGCATGCTTCCGTCGGGTGAGGAGCTGGTCCAGAGTGGCGGTGGGTTGCCCGTCGCCGCGGCCCTGCTGGCGGCGCTGTTGGCCGCGGCGGGTCTGTTGCCCAAGGCCAAAAACTATGTTCCGGTTGTCGCGGCGATCTCGGTTGCGGCCGCACTGCTGCTGATCGAAGCCTCGATCGGCGCGTCCGGCCGCGGCTGGGCACTGTGGTTGGTCCTGGCCTGCATCGTGTTGCAGGCTGTTGCGGCGGCCGGGGCGCTGTTGCTGGACGCGGGCGTCATCACTGCGCCGGCGCCGCGGCCCAAATACGATCAGTACAGCCAGTACGGGCAGTACACAAGCCAACAACCGGGCGGGTACTACGGTCAACAGCACACGTCCTACCAGCAGCACGCCCCGCAGCAGTCCGGATACGCGTCGCAATACGGCGGTTACTCGTCCTCACCATCAGCCGGGCCTTCGACCGGCGGGTTCGGCGCGATCGGGCCGCAGACCGGTCCGCAGCAATCGCAATCCGGACAACAACTCGGTTCTCCCACTCCGCCGACCGGCTTCCCCAGCTTCAGCCCGCCACCGTCGGCTGGATCCGGATCGGCGGCCCAGGGGCAGAATCACACGGATTCGGGCAGCCAGGGCGGCCAGACGCACGATCAGCAGGGGCAAGGCCAAGGTCAGCAGTCGTCGTCCGCGGACACGGCACAGTCCTAATCGGCCGTTCTCGTGCGGGCCCACCTCGAGTAACGTGCGCGAAGAGTGACGCGGGTGGCGGACAGTCGCGCAACCGGCCCGCACCAGGCGCGCCACCTACTGCGGGTGGCGTTCGGCCCGGCTGTGATGGCA
Source organism: Mycobacterium sp. (assembly GCF_050700595.1). Taxonomy (GTDB): domain Bacteria; phylum Actinomycetota; class Actinomycetes; order Mycobacteriales; family Mycobacteriaceae; genus Mycobacterium. The sequence continues at coordinate 26,952 of NZ_JBOHHI010000155.1, read as the reverse complement.
CTGGTCATCATCGCCGCGGTGGCGTTGCTGCAACTGCTGCTCGCCAATAGCGACATGACCGGCGCCCTGGGCGCCATCGCCAGTATGTGGCTCGGCGTGCATCAGGTGCCGATCTCGATCGGCGGCCGCGAACTCGGTGTGATGCCGCTGTTGCCGGTACTGCTGATGGTGTGGGCGACAGCGCGCACCACGGCACAGGCCACCAGCAGCACGGCGTCCTGGTTCGTCATCCGTTGGGTGGTGGCGTCGGCGCTGGGTGGACCGCTGCTGATCGCCGCGATCTCGCTGGCGGTCATCCACGATGCGGCATCGGTGATCACCGAGTTGCAGACGCCGAACGCGCTGCGTGCCTTCATCAGCGTGCTGGTGGTGCACGGCATCGGTGCGGTGATCGGGGTGGGTTCCCGGGTGGGCCGCCGCTCGTTGGCTGCCTCGCCGCTGCCGGATTGGCTGGCCGGGTCGCTGCGCGCTGCAACCGCGGGGGGGTTGGCGCTGGTGGGGTTGTCCGGCGTGGTGACTGCCGGTTCGCTGGTGGTGCACTGGGCGACGATGCAGCAGCTTTACGCAATCACCGATTCGCTGTTCGGCCAACTCAGTCTCACCCTCCTGTCGGTGTTGTACGTGCCCAACGTCATCGTCGGCACCGCTGCGGTCGCCGTCGGGTCCAGCGCCCACGTGGGCTTCGCGACGTTCAGCTCGTTCACCGTGTTCGGCGGTGACATTCCGGCGCTGCCGGTGCTGGCCGCGGTACCCAGCCCGCCGCTGGGACCGGTGTGGGTGGCGCTGCTGATCGTCGGGGCGTCATCGGGTGTGGTGGTCGGGCAGGTATGCGCACGCCGCCCGCTGCCCGTTGTGCCCGCGATGGCCAAGCTGCTGGTTGCGGCCGCGGCGGCGGCGCTGACGATGGCGCTGCTCGGCTACGCCGGTGGCGGGCAGCTGGGCAACTTCGGTGACGTCGGGGTGGAGCAGGGCACGTTCGCGATCGCGGTGTTCCTGTGGTTCGCGGTCATCGGTGCGATCACCCTGGTGATGGCCGGCGGAGTCATCCGCCGGCCGTCCAAGCCGGTGCCGGCCGTCGAGCCCGAGTCGCACCCGGAGGTTCCGGACGATCTCGTCGTCGAGTCGGCGGCCGACGAACCCGCCACGCCGGCCGATACCGACGACCCACCGGATCACGACGGCGATTAGCGACTATTAGGCTCGCTCAGTGTGCAGCAACCGCTCCATGTGCCTCCCAGCGCACCGGCACGGTTGGTAGTCCTGGCCTCGGGCACGGGTTCGCTGCTAGCCGCCCTGCTGGACGCCGCGGTCGGTGATTATCCCGCCCGGGTCGTCGCCGTCGGCGTGGACCGCGACTGCCGGGCCGCTGACATCGCGACCGCGGCGTCGGTGCCGACGTTCACCGCCCGGCTGGCCGACTACCCTCGCCGCGACGCCTGGGACGCGGCGCTGACCGAGGCCGCCGCGGTGCATTCGCCCGACCTCGTCGTCTCGGCCGGATTCATGAAGATCATTGGACCGCAATTTCTTTCGAGCTTCAACGGGCGCATCATCAACACCCACCCGGCACTGCTACCGGCATTCGCCGGTACGCACGGGGTGGCCGACGCGCTGGAATACGGTGTGAAGGTCACCGGCGCAACGGTGCACCTCGTCGACGCCGGCACGGATACCGGGCCCATACTGGCGCAGCAGGCGGTTCCGGTGCTCGACGGCGACGACGAACAGACCCTGCATGAACGCATCAAGGTCGTGGAGCGACGCCTGTTGGTGGACGTGGTGGCTGCGGTGGCGACCGGCGGCGTGACGTGGATCGGACGAAAGGCGATGATCGGATGAGCGCGGAAAGAGGTGTCGAATCGAGACGGCCGATCCGCCGGGCATTGATCAGCGTGTACGACAAGACCGGATTGATCGGTCTCGCCCGTGGCCTGCACGCGGCCGGCGTCGACATCGTCTCGACCGGGTCGACTGCGAAAACTATTGCTGACAACGGTATTCCGGTGACATCGGTGGAGCAGGTGACCGGGTTTCCTGAGGTGCTCGACGGCCGGGTCAAGACCCTGCATCCGCACGTACACGCGGGGCTGCTCGCCGACCAGCGCAAGCCGGAGCACGCCGCGGCGCTCGAGCAACTCGGGATCGCTGCGTTCGAGTTGGTGGTGGTGAACCTGTATCCGTTCGGTGAGACCGTGGCCTCCGGCGCCGGTGTCGACGACTGCATCGAGCAGATCGATATCGGCGGACCATCGATGGTGCGAGCCGCCGCCAAAAACCATCCCAGCGTGGCGGTTGTCGTGGACCCGCTCGGCTATGACGGCGTGCTGGCCGCCGTGCGGGACGGCGGATTTACTCTCACCGAGCGGAAGAAGTTGGCGTCGTTGGCGTTTCGGCACACTGCCGAATACGACATCGCCGTCGCCGGCTGGATGGGGTCGACACTGGCCCCCGAACAGCCGGAAATGGCGTTCCCGGAGTGGATTGCCGGGTCGTGGCGGCGCTCGGCGATGCTGCGCTACGGCGAGAATCCGCACCAGGAGGCGGCGCTGTACAGCGATGCCGGCGCTTGGCCGGGGTTGGCGCAGGCCGACCAGTTGCACGGAAAAGAGATGTCGTACAACAACTTCATCGATGCCGACGCGGCGTGGCGAGCGGCGTTCGACCACGAGCAGATCTGCGTGGCGATCATCAAGCACGCCAATCCGTGCGGGATCGCGATCTCGTCCGTCTCGGTGGCCGACGCGCACCGTAAGGCCCACGAGTGCGACCCGCTGAGCGCATTCGGCGGAGTGATCGCGGCAAACACCGAGGTCAGCGTCGAAATGGCGGAGTACGTGAGCACGATTTTCACCGAGGTGATCGTTGCGCCGGCCTACGCGCCGGGCGCCGTCGACGTGCTGGCACGCAAGAAGAACATCCGGGTGCTGGTGGCTTCCGAGCCGGTGGGCGGCAGCGCCGAGCTGCGTCAGGTCAGCGGCGGACTGCTGCTCCAGCAGCGTGACCGGCTCAACGCGCTCGGCGACAACCCGGCCAACTGGACTCTGGCCACCGGATCGGCAGCTAGCCCAAAGACGTTGGCCGACTTGGCGTTTGCGTGGCGAACCTGCCGTGCGGTCAAGTCCAACGCGATCGTGATAGCTGCCGACGGCGCCACCGTTGGTGTCGGCATGGGCCAAGTCAACCGGGTCGACGCCGCCCGGTTGGCGGTCGAACGTGGTGGTGAGCGGGTGCGCGGTGCGGTAGCCGCGTCGGATGCCTTCTTCCCGTTCCCGGACGGGCTCGAAACCCTGACAGCGGCCGGGGTGACGGCGATTGCGCATCCCGGCGGCTCGGTGCGCGACGACGAGGTGACCGCCGCCGCAGCCGATGCCGGGGTGACGTTGTATCTGACCGGCGCACGGCACTTCGCGCACTAGTTTTCGCGAAAGTGCATTCCACGACAGCGGCATCGGTCCAGGTCGCGATGCGCGGTAGCGTGGAGTGGTGACTGCACCGACCCATCTGCCCCGCACCGTCGGCGAATTACGCGCCGCCGGGCATCGCGAGCGGGGAGTCAAAGCCGAAATCCGGGAAAATCTGCTGACCGCGTTAGCTGAAGGTGACGACGTCTGGCCGGGAATCCTGGGCTTCGACGACACGGTGATCCCGCAGCTGGAGCGCGCGCTGATCGCGGGCCACGACTTCGTCCTGCTCGGCGAACGTGGTCAGGGCAAGACCCGGCTGCTGCGGGCGCTGGTCGGACTGCTCGACGAGTGGACGCCGGTGATCGGCGGCGCCGAACTCGGCGAGCATCCCTATTCGCCGATCACCCCCGAGTCGATCCGGCGGGCCGCCACCCTGGGTGACGACCTGCCGGTGGAGTGGAAGCACCGCGGCGAGCGCTACACGGAGAAGCTGGCCACTCCGGACACCAGCGTGGCCGACCTGGTCGGCGACATCGACCCGATCAAGGTCGCCGAGGGCCGCAGCCTGGGCGACCCGGAGACCATCGCCTACGGCCTGATCCCACGGGCGCACCGCGGCATCGTCGCGGTCAACGAACTGCCCGACCTGGCCGAGCGCATCCAGGTATCGATGCTCAACGTCATGGAGGAACGCGACATCCAGGTCCGCGGCTACACCTTGCGGCTGCCGCTGGACGTGTTGGTGGTGGCCAGCGCCAACCCTGAGGACTACACCAACCGGGGCCGCATCATCACCCCGCTCAAGGACCGGTTCGGCGCCGAGATCCGCACCCACTACCCGCTGGAGCTCGACGCCGAGGTGGGCGTCGTCCTCCAGGAGGCGCATTTGAGTGCCCAGGTGCCCGACCACCTGATCCAGGTGATGGCCCGGTTCGCCCGGTACCTGCGCGAATCGCGCTCGGTCGACCAGCGCTCGGGGGTGTCGGCCCGCTTCGCGATCGCGGCGGCCGAGACGGTGGCGGCCGCGGCGCGGCATCGCGGTGCGGTGCTCGGCGAGACGGATCCGGTGGCCCGGGTGGTCGACCTGGGCACGGTGATCGACGTGCTGCGCGGCAAGTTGGAGTTCGAGTCGGGCGAGGAGGGCCGCGAGCAGGCGGTGCTCGAACACCTGTTGCGCCGCGCCACCGCCGACACCGCCTCCAAGGCGCTCGGTGGCCTCGACGTCGGTTCGCTGGTGACCGCGGTGGAGGGTGGTTCGGCGGTGACGACGGGCGAGCGCGTGTCGGCCAAGGATGTGCTGGCCGCGCTGCCGGATCTGCCGGTCGTCGACGCGATCGCGCGCCGGCTGGATGCGGAATCCGAGGGGGAGCGCGCGGCGGCGCTGGAGTTGGCGTTGGAAGCGCTGTATCTGGCCAAGCGCGTCGACAAGGTGTCGCAGGACGGCGAAACCGTCTATGGCTAAAGGGCACTCGTCGCGGTACTCGGCGTATACGGGCGGGCCCGACCCGCTGGCCCCGCCGGTGGATCTGCGCGAGGCGCTCGAGCAGATCGGGCAGGACGTGATGGCGGGGACGTCGCCGCGCCGCGCGCTGTCCGAGCTGCTGCGGCGGGGTACGAAGAACATGCCGGGTGCCGACCGGCTGGCCGCCGAGGCGAACCGGCGCCGACGAGACCTGCTGCGCAGCAAGAACTTGGACGGCACGCTGCAGGAAATCAAGAAGCTGCTCGACGAGGCGGTGTTGGCCGAACGCAAGGAATTGGCCCGCGCATTAGACGACGACGCACGCTTCGGGGAGCTGCAGCTCGACGCGCTCTCGCCGTCGCCGGCCAAAGCCGTGCAGGAACTTTCCGACTACGACTGGCGCAGCGCCGAGGCTCGTGAATCCTACGAGAAAATCAAGGATCTGCTGGGCCGCGAAATGCTCGACCAACGCTTCGCCGGGATGAAGCAGGCGCTGGAGGGCGCCACCGAGGAGGACCGCCGGCGCGTCACCGAGATGCTCGATGACCTCAACGACCTGCTGGACAAGCACGCCCGCGGCGAGGACACCCAGCAGGACTTTGCGGACTTCATGAACAAGCACGGCGAGTTCTTTCCGGAGAATCCGCGCAACGTCGACGAGCTGATCGACTCGCTGGCCCAAAGAGCTGCGGCCGCTCAGCGGTTCCTCAATAGCTTGAGCCCAGACCAACGTGCAGAGCTGGAGGCGTTGGCGCAGCAGGCTTTCGGATCGCCTGCGCTGCAACAAGCATTGGGCCGGCTGGACGCCAACTTGCAGGCGTTACGTCCGGGCGAGGATTGGACCGGATCGTCGGAGTTCTCCGGCGACGACCCGTTGGGCATGGGCGAGGGCGCGCAGGCGCTGGCCGACATCGCCGAACTGGAGCAACTGGCCGAGCAGCTGTCGCAAAGCTATCCGGGCGCGACGATGGACGACGTCGACCTGGACGCGCTGGCCCGCCAGCTCGGTGATCACGCCGCCGTCGACGCCCGAACACTCAACGAGCTGGAGCGCGCGCTGGTCAACCAGGGCTTTCTGGACCGCGGCTCGGACGGCCAGTGGCGGCTGTCACCCAAAGCGATGCGACGACTCGGCGAGACGGCATTACACGATGTGGCACAGCAGCTTTCCGGACGGCGCGGGGAGCGCGACCACCGTCGCGCCGGCGCCGCCGGCGAGCTGACTGGCGCGACCCGGCCGTGGCAGTTCGGCGACACCGAACCGTGGAATGTCACCCGCACCCTGACCAACGCGGTGTTACGGCAAGCCGGTACCGCCACCCATGACGGCCCGGGCGGCCAGATTCGGATCACCGTGGACGATGTCGAGGTTTCCGAGACCGAGACCCGCACGCAGGCGGCGGTCGCGTTGCTGGTGGATACCTCGTTTTCAATGGTGATGGAAAACCGCTGGCTGCCGATGAAGCGGACCGCGCTGGCGCTCAACCATCTGGTGAGCACTCGATTTCGCTCAGATGCGTTGCAGATCATCGCATTTGGCCGTTATGCACGTACATTGACCCCGGCCGAGTTGATGGGTTTGGAAGGGGTTTACGAGCAGGGCACCAATTTGCATCACGCGTTGGCGCTGGCCGGCCGGCATCTGCGCCGGCACCCCAACGCGCAGCCGGTCGTGCTGGTAGTCACCGATGGCGAGCCGACTGCGCACCTCGAAGACGTCGACGGGAGCGGAAGTTCCGCGGTGTTCTTTGATTACCCGCCGCATCCGCGGACCATCGCTCACACCGTGCGCGGCTTCGACGACATGGCCCGCCTGGGTGCACAGGTGACGATCTTCCGGCTGGGCAGCGATCCCGGCCTGGCCCGGTTCATCGACCAGGTCGCGCGACGGGTCGAGGGCCGGGTGGTAGTGCCCGACCTGGACGGGCTGGGTGCGGCGGTGGTAGGCGACTACCTGCGCTCCCGTCGGCGGCGGTAGTGCTGGCTCGCCACTAGCGCGCTTTGCGGTTCTTCCGCTTGATGCCGACACCGCCCCACAGCGAGAAACCGCGCACGGTCACCTTCGGAGCCCCGGGCGTGCCAGCGCCGGTGACGTGATGGTCGAAGCCGCCCATCACACCGTGGCCGTGGATATCGACATTGACTTCGGGCGGCAGCAGGATCGTCTGCCCGCCCATGATCGAATACGCACGGATCTCCACCTCGGTGGAGGTGAAGTCGGCGTAGCGCAGATCGATGACGCCGCCGCCCCACAGCGCGAACGTCGTCAACTTATTGGGCACGTTCCACCGGCCGCGGCGCTCGAACGCGCTCATGATCGCCAGCAACAATGTGGATGGCGCAGGTTGACAGGCCCCGCCCCGGCGCGGACCCACCGACGATCCCAGCAAATCGGACCGCAGCCGATCCAACTCTTGGTAGGTCTGCGCGGCATAGGCCTTGGTGAGCCGGTCTTCGTACTCGCTCATCGGCAGGCGCCCCCGCGCAGCGGCGTCGGTGAGCAAATGCGCCACCTGAATGCGGTCGGTGTCAGCGGCGCGCGACGATTCGTCTCGCGCGTCCGGCTGCGCTGAATTGCTCATCACATCCGAGCCTACGACGAACAGATTTTGCTGCAAGCCAACTTCGCTAAACTGCCGCGCCGCCGTCCGGCTGGACCCACCGTGGCGGACGTTTTTGCAGGAAGGCCAGCATGCCTTCGCGGGCCTCGTCCGAAACGAACAACTGCGCGGAGGCCGTGCCGAGCCGCTCCGCGTCGCGGTCGAAGCCCGCCAGAACAGCCGCCGTGGTCAGCGCCTTGGACGCCGCCAAGCCCTGCGGGGAGCCCCGCCCGATCTCGGCGACGAGCGACGCCACCGCGGCGTCGACATCGTCGACGGCCATCGTGATCAACCCGATCGCGGCGGCTTCGCCCGCGTCGAATTTCTCGCCGGTCAGGTAGTAGCGTGCCGCGGCGCGGGCCGATATTTTCGGCAGCAACGTCAGCGAGATGATCGCCGGCGCAACCCCGATCCGGGCCTCGGTCAGCGCGAACGTGCTGCGCGGACCGGCAACGGCGATGTCGCACGCGCCGACCAGGCCCAGACCGCCGGCGCGGACGTGCCCGTCGATCGCGGCGACCACCGGCAGCGGCGACTCGACGATCGCGCGCAGCAACGCGGCCATCTCCGCGGCCCGCTCGGCCGCCATCTCGAACGGATCACCACCCGAGGCTGCTGAAGATTCACCAAGATCAGCTCCAGCACAGAACGTGCCGCCGGTGTGGCCGAGTACCACCGCCCGCACCGCCGGGTCGGCGGCCGCGTCCCGGAGCCCCTGGTGCAGTTGGCTTACCAGGGTGCCCGACAGCGCGTTGCGGTTGTGCGGCGAGTTCAGCGTCAGGCGAGCGGCGTTGCCCTCAACCGCGTATTCGACCAGCGTGTCCATCAGTAGGACCGGGGCAGGCCCAGCGATGTCTGCGCGACGAAGTTGAGCACCATTTCCCGGCTCACCGGCGCGATCCGCGACAACCGGGACGCCGTCAACGCGGCGGCGATGCCGTACTCCTTGGTCAGCCCGTTGCCGCCCAGCGACTGCACGGCCTGGTCGACGGCGCGCGCCGACGCCTCGCCCGCGGCGTATTTGGCCATGTTGGCCGCTTCGGCGGCGCCGGCGTCGTCTCCGCTGTCGTAGAGCGTCGCGGCCTTGTGCATCATCAGCTTGGCCAGCTCGATCTCAATGTGGTTCTGCGCCAAGGGGTGTGAGAGGCCCTGGTGCGCACCGATCGGAGTACCCCACACCTTTCGGGTCTTGACGTAGTCGGCGGCCGTGTTGATTGCGAAGCGGCCCATGCCGACCGCGCTGGCCGCGCCCATGATCCGCTCCGGGTTCAGACCGGCGAACAGCTGCGCGATCGCGGCGTCCTCGGAGCCCACCAGCGCATCGGACGGCAGCCGCACATCGTCGATGAATACCTGGAATTGGCGTTCCGGGCTGATCAGCTCCATCTCGATCGGGGTGTAACTGAAACCCGGTGCATCGGTGGGCACAACGAACAGCGCCGGACGCAGCTTGCCGGTTTTGGCCTCTTCCGTGCGGCCCACCACCAGCACCAGCTGCGCCTGGTCGACACCGGAGATGAACACCTTCTGCCCGGACAGAATCCAGTCGCTGCCGTCGCGGCGCGCGGTGGTGGTGATCTTGTGGGAGTTCGAGCCGGCATCCGGCTCGGTGATCGCGAACGCCATCGTGATCGAGCCGTCCGCGATCCCCGGCAACCAGCGCTGTTTTTGCTCGTCGGTGCCGAACTTGGAAATGATCGTGCCGTTGATCGCCGGTGACACCACCATCATCAGCAGACCGCAGCCATGCGTGGCCATTTCCTCCATCACCAGCGACAGCTCGTACATTCCGGCGCCGCCACCGCCGTACTGCTCGGGCAGGTTCACCCCGAGGAAGCCGAGTTTGCCCGCCTCGTTCCACAGTTCGTCGGTGTGCTGTTGTGCGCGGGCCTTCTCCAGGTAGTAGTCCTGGCCGTAGTTGGACACCAGGGCGGCTACCGCCTTGCGCAGGGCCTGACGCTCTTCGTTCTCGATGAAACTGGTGTCGGTCATTGCGGGTCTCCTGTGTCGATTGTCCGGCTCCTCCTCAGGCCATCCTGGCCTGCATCGTCGCCGGACGCTGCTCTCAGCGCCTCGACTCGGGCCAACACAGCACCGACCTCGACCTGGGCGCCGGGTTGGACGTTGAGTTCGGCGAGCACACCGTCGGTCGGCGCGGTGATGGTGTGCTCCATCTTCATTGCTTCCAGCCAGACCAGCGGCTGGCCTTCTGTCACGGTGTCGCCGACCGCGGCACCTACCCGGACGACGTTGCCGGGCATTGGAGCCAGGAGCGATCCCTGCTCGACGGCCGAACCGGGTTCGGGGAAGCGTGGCAGCGCGACCAGGTGCACCGGCCCCCGGGGTGAATCGACGTAGACGTCTTCCCCGTGGCGGGCGACGCGAAAACCGCATTCCACCCCCGCGGCGTCGGCCAGCACCACGGTATCGGCGGTGGCCGACACCAATCCGATCCCATCGTCGGCGGATAGCACCAATCCGGTTCGGCTGAACCGGTATTCGATTCGGTGCTCGTTGCCGCCGTCATCGAGGTAAGTCTTGACCTGGTAGCCCGACGCGAGGTTGCGCCAGCCGCTGGGGATCGAAGCCCAGACGGCTGCCGTTGCCCGGTTGTGCGCGGCATCGGCGAGTGCGGCGGCGATCGCCGACAGCCGTACCGTTGTCTCGTCGGTCAGCGGCGCCGACAGCTCGGCCAGACCGTGGGTATCCAAGAACGCCGTGTCGGTAGCGCCGGCCAGGAACGCCGGATGCCGCAGCACGTTGACCAACAGGTCGCGGTTGGTGCGCACCCCGTGCAGCCGGGCGCGCGCCAGGGCGTCGGCGAGCACCATCGCCGCCGCACGCCGGGTCGGGGCATAGGAGATGACCTTGGCCAGCATCGGGTCGTAGTGGATCGACACCTCTGACCCGTCGACAATGCCGGAGTCCAGCCGGATGCCGGTCCGAGACCCGAGCGAGCAGAATTCGGTTCGCGCCGCGGGCACGTCGAATCGGTGCACCAGACCGGCCTGCGGCTGCCAGCCGCGCGCCGGATCCTCGGCGTAGAGCCGCGCTTCGATCGAATACCCGTGCCCGGCGGGCGGTTCGGTGTCGAGCCGGGTGCCGTCGGCGACCGCCAGCTGCAGTTCGACGAGATCCAGGCCGGTCGTCTCCTCGGTGACCGGGTGCTCGACCTGCAACCGGGTGTTCATTTCCAGGAAGTAGAACTCGCCGTCATCGTCGGCGAGGAACTCCACCGTGCCGGCACCGGTGTAGCCGATCGCCTCGGCCGCCAGCCGCGCGGCGTCGAACAATTTGGCCCGCATCCCCGGGGTGCGCTCGACCAGCGGCGACGGCGCCTCTTCGATGATCTTCTGGTGTCGGCGCTGGATCGAGCATTCGCGTTCCCCCACCGCCCACACGGTGCCGTGCGCGTCGGCGAGCACCTGAACCTCGACGTGGTGCCCGGTAGGCAGGTAACGCTCGCAGAACACCGTCGGGTCGCCGAAAGCGGACTTCGCTTCACGCCGGGCGGCCGCGACTTCGCCGGTGAGCGCGGACAATTCAGTGACCACCCGCATGCCCCGGCCACCGCCGCCCGCCGACGCCTTGACCAGAACCGGCAGCTGCCCGGCCGTGACGGACTCGGGATCGAGTTCTTCCAGCACCGGCACGCCGGCGGCCGCCATCATCTTTTTGGCCTCGATCTTCGATCCCATCGCCCGCACCGCCACCACCGGTGGGCCGATCCACGTGAGGCCGGCATCCTGTACAGCGGCCGCGAAATCCGCGTTCTCCGAGAGAAATCCGTAGCCCGGATGCACAGCGTCGGCGCCCGCAGCGCCGGCTGCGGCAATGAGTGCCTCGATGTTCAGGTAGTCGTTGACTCCGGTCAGCCGCATCCGGACGTCGGCCTCGGCGACGTGTGGGGCGGCGGCATCGGGATCGGTGTAGACGGCGACCGTGCCCAGTCCCAGCCGCCGGCAGGTGGCGAACACCCGCCGGGCGATCTCGCCGCGGTTGGCCACCAGAACTCGGGTGATTCCCATCTGCATCACATCCGGAAGACGCCGAAGCCCGACGTCCCTTGAATCGGAGCGTTAGCGATGGCGGACAAGCACATGCCCAGCACGGTGCGGGTGTCGCGCGGGTCGATCACCCCGTCGTCGTAGAGCATCCCGGACATCACCATCGGCAGCGACTCGGCTTCGATCTGGCCCTCGACCGCGGCTCGCATCGCGGCGTCTGCTTCTTCGTCGAACTGCTGCCCGCGAGATTCGGCGGCCGCCCGGGCCACGATCGAGAGCACGCCGGCCAGCTGCGCGCCGCCCATCACCGCGGACTTGGCGCTCGGCCAGGCGAACAGGAACCTCGGGTCATAAGCGCGTCCGCACATGCCGTAGTTGCCGGCGCCGTAGGACGCACCGATCAGCAGTGAGATGTGCGGCACGGTCGAATTCGACACGGCGTTGATCATCATCGAGCCGTGCTTGATCATGCCGCCTTCCTCGTAGTCCTTGCCGACCATGTAACCGGTCGTGTTGTGCAGGAACAGAAGTGGCGTGTTGAAGCGATTGGCCAGCTGGATGAATTGCGTTGCCTTCTGCGCCTCTTCGCTGAACAAAATGCCGCGCGCGTTGGCCAGGATCCCGATGGGGTACCCGTGCAACCTGGCCCAGCCGGTGACCAGCGACGAGCCATATAACGGCTTGTACTCGTCGAACTCCGAGCCGTCGACGATCCGGGCGATCACTTCGCGGGGATCGAACGGGATCCGCAGATCGGATGAGACGATGCCGATCAGCTCCTCGGCGTCGAACAGCGGCTCGACGACGGGGCCAGGCTTCGGCCCCTGCTTGACCCAGTTCAGCCGCGCCACGATCCGGCGCCCGATCCGCAGCGCATCGAACTCATCGACGGCGAAGTAGTCAGCCAAACCGGAGATGCGAGCGTGCATTTCGGCGCCGCCGAGGGATTCGTCATCGGACTCCTCGCCGGTGGCCATCTTCACCAGCGGCGGGCCGGCCAGAAACACCTTCGAGCGCTCTTTGATCATCACGACGTGATCGGACATCCCGGGAATGTAGGCACCGCCCGCGGTTGAGTTGCCGAACACCAAGGCAATGGTGGGGATTCCCGCCGCCGACAGCCGTGTCAGGTCACGGAACATCTGTCCGCCGGGAATGAAGATTTCCTTCTGCGTCGGTAGGTCAGCGCCGCCCGACTCCACCAGTGAGATCACCGGCAGCCGGTTCTGGAATGCGATCTGGTTGGCCCGCAGGATCTTTCGCAGCGTCCATGGGTTGCTGGTACCACCCTTGACGGTTGGGTCGTTGGCGACGATCAGACATTCCACGCCGGATACCGCGCCGATGCCGACAACCGTGCTGGCACCGACTTGAAAGTCGCTGCCCCAGGCCGCCAATGGGCACAGCTCCAAGAACGGCGAATCAGGGTCGACCAGCAGCTCGATACGCTCACGCGGGGTGAGCTTGCCGCGGGCATAATGGCGTTCGACGTATCTGGGACCGCCACCGGCGAGCGCTTTCGCCAGTTCATCGCCGATCTCGTCCAATTTGGCGGACAGCACCGACGCTGCCTCGGTGTAGGTGGGCGACGCGGCGTCGAGCGTGGACTGCAGCCTTGTCATGATTGGTATCCGAGGGTCTTGGCGGCCAGCGCGGTCAGGATTTCGCTGGTTCCGCCGCCGATGCCCAGAATCCGCATGTCGCGGTATTGACGTTCGACCTCGCATTCCGACATGTAGCCCATGCCGCCGAACAGCTGAACGGCTTGGTGGGCCACCCATTCGCCGGCTTCCACCGCGGTGTTCTTGGCGAAACACACCTGCGCGATCAGGTTGGTCTCGCCGGCCAGCTGACGCTCCACCAGATGGCGGGCATAGACTCGGGCGACGTCGATGCGCCGGGCCATCTCGGCCAGCGTGTTCTGCACGGCCTGCCGGGATATCAGCGGCCGGCCAAAAGTCTCCCGGTCGCGGCACCAGGCGGCGGTAATGTCGAGGCAGCGTTGTGCGCTCGAATACGCCTGCGCGGCAAGGCCGACTCGTTCAGCAACGAAAGCCTGCGCGATCTGAGCGAAGCCGCTGTTCTCCACGCCGATCAGATTGGCTACGGGCACGGGTGCGTCGGTGTAGGACAGCTCGGCGGTGTCCGACGAGCGCCAGCCCATCTTGTCCAGTTTGCGGGTCACTTCGAACCCCGGCGTGCCCTTCTCGACCACCAGCAGCGACACCCCGGCCGCACCGGCACCCCCGGTGCGTACCGCGGTGACCACGTAGTCGGCCCGCACTCCGGAGGTGATATAGGTCTTGGCGCCGTTGACGAGGTAGTGGTCACCGTCACGGCGCGCCGTGGTGCGCAGGTGCCCCACGTCGGACCCGCCGCCGGGTTCGGTAATGGCCAGCGCGCCAATCTTTTCGCCGCGCAGCGTCGGGCGTACGAACTCCTCGATCAGCCGCTGATCGCCGGATGCCACCATGTGCGGCACCGCGATACCGCAGGTGAGCAGCGACGCGAACACCCCGCCGGGCACGCCGGCCTCGTGCAGCTCTTCGCAGATGACCACCGAGTCGGCGCCATCGCCGCCGCCGCCGCCGACCGCTTCGGGGAAGCCGGCGCCCAGCAGCCCGGCCGCTCCGGCGCGCCGGTGCAGGTCGCGTGGCAACTCGCCGATCCGCTCCCATTCGTCGATGTGCGGCAGGATCTCGCGTTCGGCGAACGAACGCACTGTCTTGCGAAGCTGGTCGCGCTCGGGTGTGGTCCAGATACTCACAGCAACCTCTCCGGAATGTCGACATGGCGACTGCGCAGCCATTCGCCCAGTCCCTTGGCCTGCGGGTCGAAGCGCGCCTGGTAGGCGACGCCCTGGCCGAGGATGTCGTCGATGACGAAGTTCACCGCCCGCAGGTTTCCCAGCAGATGACGGGTGACCGGCAGGTCGGCGGTCTCGGGCAATAGCTCTCTGAGTCGCTCGACCGTCAGCGCGTGGGCCAGCCAGCGCCATTGCTCGTCGGTGCGCACCCACACCCCGACGTTCGCCGAGCCACCCTTGTCGCCGCTGCGGGCACCGGCGATGCGGCCCAGCGGGACCCGCCGCGTCGGGCCGGCCGGCAGTGGCTCGGGGAGTGATGGCGGGTCGGCCGGGGCCAGCTCGCGAGTCTCACTGGCACAGGCGATCTCGATGCGGGTGCCGTCGGCGTGGACGGCGATGTGCGGAACCTCGGCGGCGTCGACGTAGCCGGGACTGAATACGCCATACACCTGGCCCTCGCCCGGTGGGGCGGTGACGTGAAAGCCCGGGTAGCTGGCCAGTGCGAGTTCGATTGCGGTCGAAGAGAATTGGCGTCCAACATTCGCCGGGTCGGGGTCTCGGACCACACAGTGCAGCAGCGCGCTGGCCGCTTCCTCGGTGTCGGCGTCGGCTTGGTCGGTGCGGGCCAGCGTCCACTCCAACTCGGCGGGCTTGACGGCCAAGCCGGATTCCAGCTGCCGTCGCACCAACTCGGCCTTGGCGTCGATGTCCAGCCCGGTCAGCACGAACGTCATCGCGTTGCGGAACCCGCCGAGGCTGTTGAGCGACACCTTCAGCGTCGGCGGCGGCGGTTCGCCGACCACGCCGCTGATTCGCACCCGGTCACGACCGTCAGCGGACAGTTCGGCGGTGTCCATCCGGGCGGTGACGTCCGGGTTGGCGTAGCGCGCGCCGGTGATCTCGTAGAGCAGCTGCGCGGTGACCGTGTCGACGCTGACCAGGCCGCCGGTGCCGGGGTGCTTGGTGATCACCGACGAGCCGTCGGCACCGATCTCGGCCAGCGGGAAGCCGGCGTAGGTCAAATCGGGCACCTCGGTGAAAAACGCGAAGTTGCCGCCGGTGGCCTGGATGCCGCATTCGATGACATGGCCGGCGACGACGGCACCGGCGAGCCGGTCGTAGTCGGTGCGGCCCCAGCCGAAGTGCGCGGCCGCCGGCCCCACGATCACCGACGCGTCGGTCACCCGGCCGGTGACCACGACGTCGGCGCCGCCGGCCAGACAGTCGACGATGCCCCAGGCGCCCAGGTAGGCGTTGGCGGTCAGCGGGTTGCCCAGCCCGAGTTCCTCGGCGCGCGGCGCCAGGTCGTCGCCCTCGACGTGCGCCACCCGTGTCGGGATGCCCAGGCGCTTCGCCAGCGTGCGCACCGCGTCGGCCAGGCCGGCGGGGTTGAGCCCGCCGGCGTTGGCAACGATGCGCACCCCGCGGTCATGGGCCAGCCCCAGGCACTCCTCGAGTTGGGTGAGGAACGTCTTGGCGTAGCCGCGTTCGGGGTGCTTCATCCGGTCGCGGCCGAGGATGAGCATGGTCAACTCGGCCAGATAGTCGCCGGTGAGGTAATCCAGCTCGCCCCCGGTGAGCATTTCGCGCATCGCCGAGTGCCGGTCGCCGTAGAACCCCGAGCAGTTCCCGATGCGGACCGCAGTGCTCAACGCGCGTCCTCCTCCCTGACAAGGTAGCCGATATGCCAACCAACCGGTAGGTTAGCGGGTACCGGCGGTGCCACGTCAAGCATCCCCCCGGACACCTCGATTTGGGTGGGCAGCAGGTCACCGACTATTCTGGGCAGCAATCGTCGCCGCGGATCCGTCCGCGCAGCGACTTTCCTACCAGGAGTAAGGCTCGAGTATGGCTGTGCCCAAGCGCAGGACGTCGCGCGCGAACACCCGGAGCCGGCGTGCGCACTGGAAGGCCGCCAAGCCCGAACTCGTCGGCGTGACGGCGGCCGGACAACGGCACAAGGTGCCGCGCCGGCTGCTCAAGGCGGCTCGGCTGGGTCTCATCGACCTGGACCGCCGCTAGATTTTCATACGCACACCTCTTAGTTCGCTCTCAGGGGATTGGACAACACTGGTGGCCGTGCGAATTCTTGTCGTTGACGACGATCGCGCGGTGCGCGAGTCGCTGCGCCGGTCACTGTCGTTCAACGGCTACTCGGTGGCGTTGGCGGAAGACGGTGTCGAGGCGCTCGACATGATTGTCGCCGACCGGCCCGATGCGCTTGTGCTCGACGTCATGATGCCGCGGCTGGACGGCCTGGAAGTATGCCGTCAACTGCGCAGCAGCGGTGACGATCTGCCGATCCTGGTGCTGACGGCACGCGACTCGATCTCCGAGCGGGTCGGCGGTCTGGACGCCGGCGCCGACGACTACCTGCCGAAACCGTTCGCGCTCGAAGAGTTGCTGGCCCGATTGCGGGCGTTGTTGCGCCGCATCAGGATCGAAGAGGTCGCCGAGGCGGCACCGATGACGTTCATCGATCTCACCCTGGATCCGGTGACCCGCGAAGTCACCCGCGGGGAACGTCAGATCAGCTTGACCCGCACTGAGTTCGCCTTGTTGGAGATGCTGATCGCCAATCCGCGACGAGTACTCACCCGCAGCCGCATTCTCGAGGAAGTGTGGGGCTTCGATTTCCACACCTCGGGTAACGCTTTGGAAGTTTACGTCGGCTATCTGCGTCGCAAGACCGAAGCCGACGGAGAGCCGCGATTGATCCACACCGTGCGAGGCGTGGGTTATGTGCTACGTGAAACGCCACCTTGATGTCTGTGTTCGGCCGGCGCCGCCGCGCGCCGCTGCGAGCCACCACCTCGCTGTCCTTGCGGTGGCGGGTGATGGTGCTGGCGATGTCGATGGTGTTGATGGTGGGCGTCTTGATGGCGGTCGCGGTGTACACGGTGGTTTCGGCGGCGCTGTACAAGGACGTCGACACCCAGTTGCAAAGCAGGGCGCAGCTGCTGATCGCGAGCGGGTCGCTGGCCGCCGATCCCGGTAAAGCCATTGAGGGCACAGCGTATTCGGATGTCAACGCGATGCTGGTGAACCCTGGCCGGTCGATCTACACCGCGAACCAGCCAGACCAACAGCTTCCGGTCGGACAACCGGAGAAGGCGGTCATCCGCGGCGACTTGTTCCTGTCGCGACGCACCGCGGCCAATCAGCGCGTACTGGCTATTCACCTGCCCAACGGCAGCTCGCTGCTGATCTCCAAGAGCCTGGCACCGACCGACGCGGTCATCATGAAACTGCGCTGGGTACTGGCGATCGTCGGCGGGGTCGGCGTCGCGGTGGCCGCGATAGCCGGGGGGATGGTCACGCGCGCCGGGCTGCGACCGGTAGCCCGGCTCACCGAGGCGGCCGAGCGGGTAGCACGCACCGACGATCTACGGCCCATCCCGGTGTTCGGCAGCGACGAATTAGCCAGGCTCACTGAGTCATTCAATCAGATGCTGCAAGCGCTGGCCGAGTCTCGGGAACGGCAGGCGCGCCTGGTTACCGATGCCGGTCACGAGCTGCGCACCCCGCTGACCTCGCTGCGCACCAACGTCGAACTGCTGATGGCGTCGATGGCGCCCGGTGCACCGCCACTTCCGGAACAGGAAATGGTCGGTCTGCGCGCCGATGTCATCGCGCAGATCGAGGAATTATCAACGCTGGTAGGCGATTTAGTGGATCTCACCCGAGACGACGCCGGCGAGGTGGTGCACGATCCGGTTGAGATGTCTGACGTCGTAGATCGCAGCTTGGAGCGGGTCCGGCGGCGCCGCAATGACATCGAATTCGACGTCCACGTGATTCCCTGGCAGGTCTATGGCGATGGTGCGGCGTTGTCGCGCGCGGTGCTCAACTTGATGGACAACGCAGCCAAGTGGAGTCCATCGGGCGGATGCGTCGGCGTCGGGATGGCGCAGGTCGACCCGACACACGCCGAACTGGTGGTCTCCGACCGCGGCCCTGGCATCCCACCGCACGAGCGTGATCTGGTCTTCGAACGGTTTTTCCGCTCCGCAACGGCGCGGGCACTGCCCGGATCCGGCCTTGGCCTGGCGATCGTCAAACACGTGGTGCTCAAACACGGTGGGGCGCTTCGTATCGAAGACACCGTAACGGGCGGCCAACCGCCGGGCACATCGGTCCACGTGTTGCTCCCCGGTCGTCCGATGCCGCCGGCGCCATATCCGACATCGGATGTTAGTTCCGCAGAGAAGAAGGGAAACTCTGTAAGTCCGGCGAACGTTATCTCAGTGGATTCTCAGTCCACCCAGGCAAGGTAGTTGCAGTTACTTGAAGAGAGAAAGAGCGACCGAGCGCATATGACGAATCACCCGAGGTATTCGCCACCACCGCAGCAGCCGGGATACCGCCCGGTGTCCGATCAGCGTGCGGTCGGCGGGTATGCCGGCCAGGGACAGCAGCAAACTTATCCCCAGCAGTACGACTGGCGCTACGCGCAACAGCAGCCGTACCGTCAGCCGTTCAACTCCTTCGGTGGCGGTCCGTCCGCGGCCCCAGCCCAGTTGGGTAGACCCGAAAAGCGTTCCCGTGCAGGGCTCTTCGCTACCGGGGCGCTGGTGATCGCGGTGGTGTCGGCCGGTATCGGCGGCGCCGTGGCGTCGCTGGTCGAGCACGGCGGGCAGCCCGGTACCAGCATGACCCGCATGACACCGGGCGGTACCGCTCCGAGTGTCCCGGCCGCAAATGCGCCGGCCGGCGCTGTCGAGCAGGTCGCTGCCAAGGTGGTGCCCAGCGTGGTGATGCTCGAAACCGATATGGGCCGCCAATCCGAGGAGGGCTCGGGCATCGTCTTGTCGTCCGACGGGCTGATCCTGACCAACAACCACGTCGTTGCCGCTGCCGCCAGCCATGACCGCGGCGGCGAGCCGGGCCCAGCGGGACCAACAGGCCCGGCGCTGAAGACCACCGTGACCTTCAACGACGGGCGCACCGCCCCGTTCACCGTCATCGGGGCCGACCCCACCACCGATATCGCCGTGGTCCGCGTGCAAGGTGTTGCCGGCTTGGCACCGATCACCCTCGGCTCTTCGGCGAACCTGCGGGTCGGCCAGCCCGTCGTCGCGGTTGGTTCACCGTTGGGTTTGGAAGGCACGGTGACCACCGGCATCGTCAGTGCACTCAACCGACCGGTATCGACCACCGGCGAGACCGGCAACCAGAACACCGTGCTCGACGCCATCCAGACCGACGCCGCGATCAACCCGGGCAACTCCGGTGGCGCGCTGGTCAACATGAACGCCCAACTGGTCGGGGTCAACTCGGCAATTGCCACCCTGGGCGGTGAGTCCGCCGACAGCCAGAGCGGCTCGATCGGCCTTGGCTTCGCCATTCCGGTCGACCAGGCCAAACGCATCGCCGACGAGTTGATCAGCACCGGAACGGCGTCACATGCCTCACTGGGTGTGCAGGTGACCAGCGACAAGGGTGCGCCCGGCGCCAAGGTCGTCGAGGTGGTGCCGAATGGAGCGGCGGCAGGCGCCGGACTGCCCAGCGGTGTCGTCGTCACCAAGGTCGACGACCGCCCGATCAACAGCGCCGACGGACTGGTCGCCGCCGTGCGGTCCAAAGCGCCCGGCGACAAGGTGACGCTGACTTACCTTGATCCGTCAGGCGCCAGCAAGACGGTGCAGGTCACCCTCGGCAAGGCGCAGCAGTGATGCAGGTCGCAGCGGAGTGGTCAGACCCCAGAGATACGGTTGCACCCATGGAAGAGCGCGGGGAGTTGGTGGTCGGCAGGGCACTGGTCGTCGTGGTCGACGATCGCACGGCACACGGGGACGCGGACCACAGCGGCCCGCTGGTCACCGAGCTGCTCACCGAGGCGGGTTTCGTCGTCGACGGGGTAGTGGCCGTCACGGCCGACGAGGTGGAGATCCGCAACGCGCTGAACACCGCGGTGATCGGTGGGGTGGACCTGGTGGTGTCGGTCGGCGGCACCGGCGTGACACCCCGCGACATCACCCCGGAAGCCACCCGTGACATCCTCGATCGCGAAGTCCTCGGTATCGCCGAAGCCGTTCGGGCCTCGGGGCTGGCCGCCGGCATCATCGACGCCGGATTGTCGCGCGGTTTGGCGGGGATCTCCGGGAGCACCTTGGTGGTCAACCTGGCCGGTTCGCGCTATGCGGTGCGCGACGGGATGGCGACCATTAACCCGTTAGCGGCCCAGATCATCGGTCAATTGTCCAGTCTGGAGATTTGACACAGCCCGTTGGCGAGCCACACCAACTCTGAGCACTGCTTCGAAGGTCACGGGGCGATCAAACCTTGATGACTAATTTCGCCCATGCCACAAAATTGGTCGCACCGCGGCATACGTTTTTTTCGGGCGGCGCCGGGTCGCCCGGGTAATCCGTGCCGACGGGAGGGGCGTGTCGCCCATGTTCAAAGGATTCAAGAATTTTCTGATGCAGGGTGACGTGATCACCGTGGCCGTCGGGTTGGTGGTGGCGTTGGCGTTTTCGAACCTGGTCAAGGCCTTCACCACCAGTGTGATCAATCCGCTCGTCGCGGCGGCGCAGCCGAACAGCAAGGACGGCCTTGGCGTGCAGCTCACCGAGGCAGGCAACAAGGCGACCTTTCTCGACATCGGCGCTTTTATCTCGGCGATCATCTACTTCATCGTTTTCATGACGGTGGTGTACTTCCTGATCGTGGTGCCCTACAAGCACATTCAGAAACGCCGCGGGGTCACGGTTTTCGGTGACGAGCCGGCGACCAAGGCCTGCCCGCAGTGCCTGTCCGATATTCCTGAGGCCGCGAACAAGTGCAAATACTGCGCCAGTGAGCAGTCGGCGGCCGCCTGAAGCAGTTCGACTCAGTGCAGGGTTAGGGTCACCGTCTGAACCAGCGCGGCGCCGGCCAGCGCGGTCGCCGCGCCGCCGCGCACGGCCACCAGCACCACCCGGTCGTCAGCCTGGGTTTTCTGCCTGGCCGAGACCAGGACCACAATCGCATCGGTGGCGACGATGCGCGGATTGGCGGGTGAGTCGGCGTCGCTTCTGGTCGGAGCGGCCACCACGTCGACGACATCGCCCGGGCGCAGCAGGTCGGCCAGCGCAGGGTCGGCCGGATGCAGCGGCACGATCCGGGCGCCGGGCCCCACGGCTGATTCGGCCAACCGGCTGCCCAGCAGCCGCACGTCGGTGAGCACTTCGCCCCGCCGCGCCGGGCCGGCCAGCGTGGAGCCGGCCACCGCGTCGAGGTTAACTTGTGAACCGTCGGGAACTGTTGCCGCCAAACGGCTTTCGAGCCGGACGTCATCGGCGGTCAACGCCGTGCCGGGGCGCAGGTCGCGCGTTGCAACCACCACCTGCGCGCGGTCACCGTCGGGATTAGACCGCAACGCCGCAATACCGGCCAATACGACGAGCCCGGCGGCCGCGATCCGTCGGGCCAGCACGGTGCGCGTCCAGTCCGGGCGCAACCATTGCATGACCCGGCTGGCCGGTGACGGATTCAGCGATTCGGCCACGCCGCCACGCTAGGCCGGCGGGGCATCGAGCGCTGACGTCGGAATGCCGGTTGTGGATAACCCGGCTAGCTGGCGGCGGCGGACTTCGCCGCGTCGGACGTCGAAGAGGTCGAGGAAGATGAGGAGGTTGTCGAGGAGGCAGTCGACTTCTCCGGGGAACTCGACGTGTCGGCCGAACTCGACGTGGAGTCGGACTTGGCGGAGCCGTTGGTAGAACTCTTCGCCGACTCGCGGCTGTCGGTGCGATAGAAACCGCTGCCCTTGAACACCACCCCGACGGAACCGAACAGTTTACGCAACCGACCCGAGCACTGCGGGCACGTCGTCAGGGCGTCGTCGGTGAAGGCCTGAG
This sequence comes from Mycobacterium sp., assembly GCF_050700595.1. Taxonomy (GTDB): domain Bacteria; phylum Actinomycetota; class Actinomycetes; order Mycobacteriales; family Mycobacteriaceae; genus Mycobacterium. The sequence goes on along the minus strand of NZ_JBOHHI010000155.1, from coordinate 4,829 downwards.
CCACGTCGAAGCGGTTACCGCACTCGGTACACGCATAGCTGTAGGTGGGCACAGAAACCTCCGGGTCTCACATTGATTAGCACTCTACCGTGCTAAGTGCTAGAACCGTTATTTGGCCGGTGCGATTCCCGGGCGGTGTGGAGGTCGATCAGTCCCTGTCCCGGAGTCAGCGCGTGAGTCATCCGCACGTCGTGCGGTTCGCACGGTAACTCGCCGACGAGTTCGCAGTCCCGCACCACCGCGACCAGGCGCGCCTGCGGGTCGCGGCGCACCAGCGAACGATCGTAGAAACCGCGGCCACGACCCAGCCGCACTCCGGCGCGGTCGACCGCCAAGGCGGGCACCAGCACCAGGTTGGCCTCGGCCAGCGCCGACGCCGGCAGCCACGGCTTCCCCGGTTGCAGCAGGCCGAACCGCCCGGTTACCAGCCGGCCGGGCCGGTACTCGCCCCACTGCAACGCCACCGGGGTGTCGTCGCCGGTGGTCCGCGCCACCGGCAGCAGCAGTCGTCCGGCCCTGCTCGACAGCACCTCCAGCATCTCGATCGAGCCCGGCTCGGCGCCCACCGGCACGTAGGCGCACACGATGTCGCCTTCGCTCACCAGGCCGGCCAGGTGGTCTTTCAGCGCCCGCGCCTCGCCGGCGCGGATGTCGTCGGCAACCAATCGCCGGGCGACCAGCAACTGCTGCCGCAATGCGGCTTTGCCGGCGGTGCCCATGGGATCAACGATGACAGCACCGTCGTCCAGCACGTCGCTGAAACCCCGGAGCCTGCTGCCGTTATCGTGTGAACGATGTCACGTTCACTGGTTCCGGTTCCGCGCACCGCGATCGTGCCCGCGGCTGGCCTGGGCACCCGATTCCTGCCCGTGACCAAAACCGTGCCCAAGGAGCTGCTGCCGGTCGTCGACACACCAGGCATCGAGCTGGTCGCTGCCGAGGCCGCCGAGGCCGGCGCCGAGCGCCTGGTGATCGTCACGTCGGAGGGCAAGGACAGCGTCGTCGCGCACTTCGTCGAAGACCTGGTGCTCGAGGGCACGCTGGAGGCGCGCGGGAAGAAGGCGATGCTGGCCAAGGTGCGTCGCGCGCCGGGGTTGCTCAAAGTCGAGTCGGTCGTGCAGGCCGAGCCGCTCGGGCTCGGGCATGCAATCGGCTGCGTGGAGTCCGTTTTGTCCGACGACGAGGATGCGGTGGCGGTGCTGCTGCCCGATGACCTGGTCCTGCCGACCGGTGTGCTGGAGACCATGTCGAAGGTACGGGCCTGTTACGGCGGCACGGTGTTGTGTGCCATCGAGGTGTCTCCGGAGGAGATCAGCGCCTACGGGATCTTCGACGTCGAGCCGGTTCCCGGGGCCGACAAAGATGTGCTGAAGGTCAACGGCATGGTGGAAAAGCCCAAGCCGGCTGATGCTCCGTCGAGGTATGCGGCGGCCGGCCGCTATGTGCTCGACCGTGCGATCTTCGACGCGCTGCGCCGCATCGACCGTGGCGCCGGCGGTGAGGTGCAGCTCACCGATGCGGTCGCGCTGCTGATCGCCGAAGGGCACCCGGTGCATGTCGTCGTGCATCGCGGCTCTCGACACGACTTGGGAAATCCCGGCGGGTACCTCAAGGCTGCGGTTGACTTTGCGTTGGACCGCGAAGACTATGGCCCGGACTTGCGGCGATGGCTGGTGGCGCGATTGGGCCTGACCGAAGACTAGCGACCGCCTGGGAAGAGTTGGCAGGAAGGCGCTTTCGTGCGTTCGGTGGAGGAGCAGCAGGCCCGGGTGACGGCCGCCGCGGTGGCACCGCGGCCGGTGCGAGTCGCGATCGCCGAGGCGCAGGGGCTGATGTGCGCCGAGGAGGTGGTGACCGAGCGCCCGCTGCCCGGGTTCGACCAGGCCGCGATCGACGGTTATGCGGTGCGCAGTGTCGACGTGCAGAGCGTCGGGGACTCCGAGGACTCCGATGATCAACTCGACGACGGTTCCACCGTGACCCTGCCGGTGATGGCGACCATCGAGGCCGGCGCGCGCACCCCCAGCCGACTGCAGCCGCGTCAGGCCGCCCGCGTGCAGACCGGGGCCCCGCTGCCCACGCTGGCCGATGCCGTGTTGCCGTTGCGCTGGACCGACGGCGGGGGGTCCCGGGTGCGGGTGCTGCGCGGCGTGCGGTCGGGCGCCTACGTGCGCCGCGCCGGCGACGACGTGCAACCCGGTGACGTGGCGGTGCGCGCCGGGACGATCATCGGCGGGGCCCAAGTCGGTCTGTTAGCCGCGGTGGGGCGGGAACGGGTGTCGGTCCATCCGCGTCCGCGGCTATCGGTGATGGCGGTCGGCGGCGAGCTCGTCGACATCTCCCGCACCCCGGGCAACGGGCAGGTCTACGACGTCAACTCCTACGCGCTGGCGGCAGCCGGGCGCGACGCGGGGGCGGAGGTGAACCGTGTCGGGATCGTCGGCACCGACCCCGAGGAGCTCCGCGACGTCGTCGAAGGGCAGGTCAACCGTGCCGAGATCGTAGTGATCGCCGGGGCGGTCGGTGGCGCGGCCGCCGAGGCGGTGCGCTCGGTGCTCGGCCAACTCGGCGAGATGGAGGTCACCCGGGTCGCCATGCATCCCGGATCGGTCCAGGGCTTCGGGCAGCTGGGCCGCGAGGGCGTCCCGACGTTTTTGTTGCCGGCCAACCCGGTCAGCGCGCTGGTGGTTTTCGAGGTGATGGTCCGGCCGCTGATCCGGTTGTCGCTGGGCCGGCGGCAGCCGATGCGTCGGGTGGTGCAGGCGCGCACCCTCTCGCCGATCATGTCGGTGCCCGGGCGCAAGGGGTTTCTGCGCGGCCAGCTGATGCGCGATCAGGACACCGGCGAATACCTGGTCCAGGCGCTGGGCGGTGCGCCGGGTGCCTCGTCGCACCTCCTCGCAACGCTGGCCGAGGCAAACTGTCTGGTGGTGGTTCCGACCGAGGCCGAGCAGATCCGCACCGGTGAGATCGTGGACGTCGCGTTCCTGGCCCAGCGTGGCTGAACGGCGCGGCACAACCCTCGTGAACCTGTGGCGCTCCAGCTCTGCGCACCCCGGCTGGCCGACGACGGTCGGACCGCTGCGGGTCGGCGCGGGGGTGGTCCGGCTGCGCCCGGTGCGGATGCGTGACGCCGCACAGTGGAGCCGCATCCGGTTGGCCGACCGCAGCCATCTTGAGCCCTGGGAGCCCAGCGCCGATATGGCGTGGACTGTGCGCCATGGTATTTCGTCATGGCCCGTGGTGTGTTCGAGTCTGCGCACCGAAGCCCGCAAGGGCCGCATGCTGCCGTACGTGATCGAGCTGGACGGGCAGTTCTGCGGGCAATTGACGATCGGCAATGTCACGCACGGGGCGCTGCGGTCGGCGTGGATCGGATACTGGGTGTCCCGCTCGGCGACCGGCGGTGGGGTGGCCACCGGAGCGTTGGCACTGGGCCTCGACCACTGCTTTGGCCCGGTCATGTTGCATCGGGTGGAAGCCACAGTGCGACCCGAAAACGTGGCGAGTAGGGCAGTGCTGGCAAAGGTCGGGTTCCGCGAGGAGGGGCTGTTGCGGCGCTACCTCCAAGTCGACGGGGCCTGGCGGGACCACGTGCTGGTGGCCCTCACGCTCGAGGAGGTCCACGGGTCGGTGACGTCGACGCTGGTGCGCGAAGGGCACGCCAGTTGGGTGTAGCAGTGGCTCGGATTTTGCCGGCTTGTGTGTTGCAGATGTGACTTTTGTGACTGTTGGTACTTGTCTCGGGCAAATTACAGGTGTGTAATTGTCCTGGGCGCGCCTCGACCGGATGCGCCGGAGGACGGCCTAGCCTGGCGGGGAAAGGAGCGGGTCACCATGCCAAGCATCCCGCAATCATTGCTGTGGATATCGCTCGTGGTGCTGTGGTTGTTCGTGCTGGTCCCGATGTTGATCAGCAAGCGCGACGCCGTGCGGCGGACCAGCGATGTGGCGTTGGCGACCCGGGTGCTCAACAGCGCTGCGGCGGTGCGGCTGCTCCGGCGCGGCGGCCCGGCGGCCGGGCATCGCAGCGATCCGCACTGGCAGCACGACGAGCGCCAGTACGACGTCCTTGACGACGACGTGGACGAGCCGTCCGGGGCGGTAGTGGCGGTCGCGGCCGCCGTCGTCGACGAGCCCGGCCCCGACTACCTGGACGTCGACGTCGTCGACGAGGACTCCGGCGCGCTTTCAGTGGGAGACAGCGCGGCCGCGGACGCCGAGGTCGAGGAGGCGGCGGATGACGACGCCGAAACCGAATCCATGGCGGAGCACGCGGAGGATGCGGTCTTTGAAGAGGTCGCCGATGAGTACGAAACCGTCGATGACACCTCCGGGATACCGGTGGCCGAGGAACAATCCGAGTCGATGCTGGATCCGGCGATCTCGCGGCGGCACCGCTACGAGTCGCAGACCGCCGCCGCGGTCGGTGCCCGTAAATACACCTTCCGCAAGCGGATGCTGATGGCGATGGCGATGGCGCTGGTGGCCTCGGCTGCGGCGGCGTTCGTACTGACGCCGACGGCTTGGTGGGTCTGCGGGGGCGCCGGTGCGGTGACCGTGCTCTATCTGGCTTATCTGCGCCGGCAGACGCGGATCGAGGCGCGGGTGCAGCGGCGGCGGATGCAGCGGATGGCGCGGTCGCGGCTGGGCGTGGAGAACACCCGCGATCGCGAATTCGACGTGGTCCCTTCGCGGCTACGCCGCCCGGGCACGGTGGTGCTGGAGATCGACGACGAGGATCCGGCCTTCGAGCACCTCGACTACGCCCCGTATGCGCGCGATTACGGCTGGCACCGCGACCTGCCACGGGCCGTCGGCCAGTAACG
>NZ_JBOHHI010000154.1:0-4598 GCF_050700595.1 Mycobacterium sp. | reverse complement strand
ATCCTGACCGATGTCGCGGCCACCTTCATGGGATTGTGCGCGGTGATGCTCGCCCGGCGCGGGAGCAAGTCCGCCGCACGCACCTACGGCTGGCATCGCGCCGAGGTGTTCACCGCCGTCGCCAACGCGGGGCTGTTGATCGGGGTGGCGCTGTTCATCCTCTACGAGGCCTTCCGGCGGCTGAGCGAAACTCCCGCCGTCCCCGGCGTGCCGATGATCGTGGTCGCGCTGGCCGGGCTGATCGCCAACTTCGTGGTGGCGATGCTGCTGCGGTCGCAGGCCGAGGGCAGCCTGGCCGTCAAGGGCGCCTACATGGAGGTCGTCGCCGACGCGGTAGGCAGCATAGGTGTGCTGATCGCCGGCGTGGTCACCGTTACCACGCACTGGCCGTACGCCGACGTGGTGGTCGCCGTCTTCGTCGCACTGTGGGTGCTGCCGCGGGCGTTCTCCCTGGCCGGCGCGGCGTTGCGGATCCTGTCCGAGGCATCGCCGCGCCATATCGACGTCGACGAGCTGCGGTCGGCGTTGTGCGCCGTCGACGGCGTGACCGAGGTGCACGACCTGCATGTCTGGACGTTGGCGCCGGGCAAGGACATGGTCACCGCACACCTGACCAGCGGCAGTGACTCGGTGCGGGTGCTCGGCGACGCCCGGGCGGTGCTGGCCACCCGTGGGCTGGACCACGCCACCGTGCAGATCGAGCCGCCGGGCGGCGTCGGCGACTGCTCGGCCAGCTGGTAAATCGCCAGCTGGTAAATCAGGACAGCCCGAGTTCCGGGCGGGCTGCCGGGTCGCAGTCGTCGAGCAGGTCCAGGCAGCGCTGGTACTCGTCGGTCTCACCTATTGTGTCGGCCGCCCGCGCCAGCGCGGCCACGCAGCGCAGGAAGCCGCGGTTGGGCTCGTGCGAATACGGCACCGGGCCGAACCCCTTCCAGCCGTTGCGGCGCAGCTGGTCCAGGCCGCGGTGATAGCCCGTGCGGGCGTAGGCATAGGCGGTGACGGCCTTGTCGTCGGCCAGCGCCTCTTCAGCCAGCACCGCCCAAACCAACGACACGGCCGGGTGCGCCGCGGCGACAATTGCCGGTTTCTCGTCGGCGAGCAGCTCGGCCTCGGTGTCATTGTCTCGGGGCAGCAAGATCGGATCCGGTCCCAAGAGATCCCCCATCGGCGTCATGGAGTTCATTGTGCCGCGCCGCACAATGGGACCGGGGTCGTTAAGCTCCAACTACCGATTCGACAGCCGGAGGACAGCAGCGTCATGCCCCACCCACCAGGGCCCGACCACGACGACAAGGCGAACGTGGCTGGATTCGATCCAGACGCCACCAACGAAGCGGCGGATTCCGATCCCGCGCAGACCGCGGATCCGGCCGAGGAGGCCACCGAGGCATACCAGGTGACGCCACCCGATGCCGAGCCGGCGACCGAAGTGATGGCCAAAGCCCACCGGGAAAAGGAACGCGACGCCGCCAAACCTCGACCGCAGCGGGGCGAACGTCGCTTCACCGCACCGGGTTTCGACGCCAAAGAGACGGCGGTCATCGACACCACGGCGGCTGCGGAGCCGGCCACCGAGGTGTTCCGGACGGGTCAGAAACCGTCTGAGTCGAGGAGAACATTTTCCAGAAAGGCGATGCCCCAATTGATTCCGCCTCGGCTGGGTGCCCGGCTACGACCGTCGGGCCAGCGCAGCTGGGGTTGGGTGCTGGCGCTGATTCTGATCATCCTGGCGTTGGCGGCAATCGCGGTGCTGGGCACGGTGCTGCTGACCCACGGGAACAAAAAGAAGGCAGCTTCGCAGGAGGACCGGGTTCGCGGCACCATCCAAAGCTTCGACGTCGCAGTGCAAAATGGCGACCTGGCCAAATTGCGCAGCATCACCTGCGGCAACATCCGCGACAGCTACGTGAACTACGACAAACAGGCCTGGGATGACACCTACCAACGGGTCGCGGCGGCCAAACGGTATCCCGTGGTCGCCAGCATCGATCAGGTCGTCGTCAATGATGGCTACGCGGAAGCCAACGTAACCGCGTTTATGGCCTACGCGCCGCAGGTCAGGTCCACCCGCAGCTTCGATCTGCAGTACCGCGACGACCAGTGGAAGATCTGCCAGTCCACCGGATAGCTTGCCCGCGAGCAGACGCGGGCTTTAGCCGGTCAGCGAGTTCCCGGCACAGTGCAGGTCGTTGCAGGCCTCGATGACCCGCTCGGTCATCGAGGCCTCGGCCTTCTTCAGGTAGCTGCGCGGGTCGTAGAGCTTCTTGTTGCCGACGTCGCCGTCGACCTTGAGCACGCCGTCGTAGTTGGTGAACATATGACCGGCGATCGGCCGGGTGAACGCGTACTGGTTGTCGGTGTCGACATTCATCTTCACCACCCCGTAGCGCAGCGCCTCCTCGATCTCGGACTTCTCCGAACCTGAGCCGCCGTGGAACACGAAGTCAAACGGCTTGGAACCATCGGGCAAGCCCAGTTTCGCGGCGGCCACCTGCTGGCCCTTGGCCAGCACATCTGGGCGGAGCTTGACGTTGCCGGGCTTGTAGACGCCGTGCACGTTGCCGAACGTCAACGCGGTCAGGTAGCGACCCTTCGACCCGTCGCCGAGCGCCGCGTAGGTGTCCAGGGCGTCCTGGGCGGTGGTGTAGAGCTTCTCGTCCATCTCGCCGACGACGCCGTCCTCCTCACCGCCGACGACGCCGACCTCGATCTCGAGGACGATCTTGGCGGCCGCGGCCTTCTCCAGCAGCTCCTGGGCGATCTGCAGGTTCTCGTCCAGGGGTACGGCGGACCCGTCCCACATGTGCGAGCCGAACAGCGGGGCCTGCCCGTTCTTGACCCGCTCGATCGAGATGTCGAGCAGCGGGCGGACGAAACCGTCCAGCTTGTCCTTCGGACAGTGGTCGGTGTGCAGGGCGACGTTCACCGGGAAGCTCTTGGCCACCTGCTCCGCGTAGGCCGCGAACGCGACCGATCCGGCCACCATGTCCTTGACCTTCGCGCCGGAGAGGTACTCCGCACCGCCGGTGGACACCTGGACGATCCCGTCACTGCCGGCGTCGGCGAAGCCCTGCAGCGCGGCGTTCAGGGTCTGCGAGGACGACACGTTGATCGCCGGGAACGCGAACGACTCACGCTTCGCCCGGTCGAGCATCTCGGCATAGACCTCGGGGGTCGCGATCGGCATTTGCTCACTCCTGAAGGGTCGGACACGGCGTCGCAATCCACTCTAGTAGCCGGTCGACAATGATTGAATGCTGAGCAAAGAGGCCGGCCGAGCTGCCCCGGGGGAGATCGCATGGGTGAACACGAGGAGTACGTCGGTCAGGACGGCGTCGAGGCGCGGCCCGCCCCGTCGTGGCTGAGCGGCATCCTGACGCCGGAGGCTTCCGCGATCTCGGGCTTCGCGTTCGCGGCGCTCAGCATGATGGGGCAGGGCACGCTCGGTGTGGCGATCCAGGCCATTGTCCTCGGAGACGGCTTCGGGCCGAGTGACGTCGGCAGTGCGTTCGCCCTGTGGGGGATCGCCACCCTGGTGCTGGCAGTGATCGGTTTCGTGCTGGCCGGTCGGACGCTGCGGGACCCGTACGCCGCCTCGAGGTGGCCCGGACACCTGGCACGGGCCGCTGTGATCGTCGCGGTCGTCGGAGTTCTGGTGTCGTTGATCGGCATCGTGGCCGGCCAGTTCTCCGGCGCTGCCGGCTGACCCTCGGCGCGCTCACCCGCGCCACAGCGTCGGTGTGCCCTCACCCAGGTCGGCGTGCTGACGGACCCAGGTGTGCATCGCGATCGCGGCGGCGGCCGAGGCGTTGATCGACCGGGTCGAACCGAACTGCGCGATCGAGAACGTCGCGTCACAGGCGTCGCGCGCTTCCGCCGACAGCCCGGGCCCCTCCTGACCGAACAGCAGGCAGACTGCGCGCGGCAGTTGCAGCGTCTCCAGCGGCTGCGAGTCGGGCAGGTTGTCGATGCCGAGCAGCACCACCCGGTCCCGATCGAGGTGGTCGGCCAGCTCCGAGATGCTCTGGTGGTGGCGCACGTGCTGGTAGCGGTCGGTGACCATGGCGCCGCGACGGTTCCAGCGCCGGTTCCCGACGATGTGCACCTGTGCGGCCAGGAACGCGTTGGCGGTGCGCACGATTGTGCCGATGTTGAAGTCGTGCTGCCAGTTCTCGATCGCGACGTGGAACCCGTGCCGGCGGGTGTCCAGGTCGGCGACGATCGCGTCCATTCGCCAGTAGCGGTAGCGGTCGACCACGTTGCGCCGGTCCCCGTGCTCCAGCAGCGCCACGTCGTACTGGTCGCCCTCCGGCCACGGCCCGCGCCACGGACCCACGCCGACCTCGCTCGGCCCGTGCGGCATCGGGTCGTACGGCGCACGCCGCTGTTCGGTCTGCTGCTCGCTCACGCTTCGACGCTACCCGCCCCCGTCGCGTCCCGAGCCCGGTGCGGCGCTTGGGCGGGGCGGCGGGGGACGACCGGGCGGGGCGGCGAGGGACGACCGGGCGGGGCGGCGGGGGACGACCGGGCGGGGCGGCGGGGACGACTCAGCCGATGCTCAGCATGCGCGGATAAGGTTGCCCGCGTGCTCCCCGCCG
>NZ_JBOHHI010000153.1:0-6458 GCF_050700595.1 Mycobacterium sp. | reverse complement strand
CGGTGGAAGTGGCACGACCCGTACGTGCACGCCTCGCTGTTGGCGCAGAACAACACCCGCATTTGGGTTTACAGCCCGATGGGCGGGGCGAGTGACCCGGCCGCGATGATCGGTCAGGAGGCCCAGGCGGCCGGCAGCGGCAGGTTCTTCTACCAGGAGTACCGCCACGTCGCCGGCCACAACGGGCACTTCGACTTCGCGGGTGGCGACAACGGCTGGGGGTCGTGGGGACCGCAGCTGGGCGCGATGTCCGGCGACATCGCCGGTGCCATTCGCTAGCGGATCAGCGCCCGCAGCGCCGGAGCCATGAACCGGTAGCGTGAAGCAGGGCGCAACGGCCGGTGCACGGCACGTCGATTGTGCGACCGACCGACTCTGCTGGCAGGAGACATGGCTGTTAAGAAGGCCGTCAAGGCCGGGCGCAAGCGTCACCGCATCCTGGCGGTGGTCGCCGCCACTACCACGGCACTCGCGGTCGCGTTGGTCCTGATGTTCGTGGTGTCCTACCTGCGGCACCCGGAATCAGCGCCGAGCGCGGTGCCGCCGAGCATCGTGCCGCCGACCAGCGGTTCGGCACATCCGACCAAGCCGCGGCCGGCTTTCCAGGACGCCAGTTGCCCCGATGTGCAGCTGCTCTCCATTCCGGGCACCTGGGAGTCGTCGGCGCAGGACAACCCGCTCAACCCGATCCAGTTCCCGCAATCATTACTACTCAACGTCACTCGGCCGATCAGTGACCAGTTCGGGGCTAGCCGGGTCCAGACCTACACCGTTCCCTACACCGCGCAGTTCCGTAATCCGCTGAGCGGCGACAACCAGATCTCCTACGACGACAGCCGGGCTGAGGGCACCCGGGCGGCGGTCAAGGCCATGACCGAGATGAACGACAAGTGTCCGTTGACGAGCTATGTGCTGATCGGCTTTTCCCAGGGCGCGGTGATCGCCGGTGACATCGCCAGCGATGTCGGCAACGGCCGCGGAGCGGTCGACGAGGACCTGGTGCTGGGTGCGACGCTGATCGCCGATGGCCGCCGCCAGGAGGGCGTCGGCCAGGACATCGGTCCCAACCCGCCGGGCCAGGGCGCCGAGGTCACCCTGCATGAGGTGCCGGTGTTGTCGGGGCTGGGTTTGACGATGACCGGCAAGCGCCCGGGCGGATTCGGGGCGCTGGGCAACCGGACCTACGAGATCTGCGCTCCCGGCGACTTGATCTGCGCTGCGCCGCAGGAAGCGTTCAGCATCGCCAACCTGCCCGGCACCCTCGATGCCCTGGCCGGCGGTGCCGGCCAACCGGTGCACGCCGAGTACGCCACCACCCAGTTCTGGAGTCTTGACGGGCAGCCGGCCACCCAGTGGACGCTGAGCTGGGCGCGCGACCTGATCGAAAACGCGCCGCATCCCAAACACGGCTGACCGTTACACAAGCGGTACGTTCAGATTTGGTCCGCGACAGCACCGCCCCTTAACATTAAGAGAAAAGTAAGAGCAGTTGTGGTTGGTCCAGCGGGTTGACGCGGCGATGTATGCGCAGGCCGGCCGGAGTCGGCCGCCCCGCCGGTGCAGCTCACGACAGACTTAGCCCGAGCAATGTGGTGACAGGAGAGAGTGGCTATGGCCTACCACAACCCGTTCATCGTGAACGGACAGATCAGGTTCCCCGAGAACGGCAGCCTGGTTAACACGGTCGAGCGGTGGGCAAAGGTGCGTGGGGACAAGCTGGCGTACCGATTCCTCGACTTCTCCACCGAACGTGACGGTGTCGAGCGGGGCATCTCTTGGGCCGATTTCGGCGTCCGCAACCGTGCGATCGGCGCCCGGTTGCAGCAGGTTACCCAGCCCGGTGACCGGGTGGCCATCCTGTGCGGGCAGAACCTGGACTATCTGGTCTCCTTCTTCGGCACCTTGTACTCGGGCCGGATCGCGGTGCCGCTCTTCGACCCCTCCGAACCCGGTCACGTCGGGCGACTGCACGCCGTACTCGACGACTGCACCCCGTCGGCGATCCTGACCACCAGCGACTCCGCCGAGGGCGTCCGCAAGTTCATCCGCAGCCGCCCCGCCAAGGAGCGGCCCCGGATCATCGCCGTCGACGCGGTTCCCGCCGAGGTCGGCTCCACCTGGGAGATGTTGCCGGCCGCCACTGACACCATCGGCTACCTGCAATACACCTCCGGCTCCACTCGCACCCCGACCGGCGTGCAGATCACCCATCTGAACCTGCCCACCAACGTGATTCAGGTGATGGAGGCGTTGGAGGGCCGCGAGGGTGACCGCGGTGTCACCTGGCTGCCGTTCTTCCACGACATGGGCCTGATCACGATCGTGTTGCCGTCGGTGGTCGGCTACGAGTGCACCTTCATGACACCCGCCGCGTTCGTACGCCGCCCGCACCGCTGGATCCGCGAGCTGGCCCGCAAGGAGGGTGAGACCGGTGGCACCATCTCTGCCGCCCCCAACTTCGCGTTCGAGCACGCCGCGGCTCGCGGTCTGCCCAAAGACGGGGACCCGCCGCTGGACTTGAGCAACGTCAAGGCGATCCTCAACGGCAGCGAGCCGGTGTCGGCGGCATCGCTGCGCAAGTTCAACGAGGCGTTCGCGCCGTACGGCTTCCAGGAGAAGGCGATCAAGGCGTCCTACGGGCTGGCCGAGGCGACCCTGTTCGTCTCGACCACCCCGATGGACGAGGCGCCCAAGATCATTCACGTCGACCGCGACGCGTTGAACAACGAGAACAGGTTCGTCGAGGTCGCACCCGATGTGTCGAATGCCGTCGCGCAAGCTTCGGCCGGCAAGATCGGGATCGACGAATGGGCGGTCATCGTCGACGCCGGATCCGCCAGCGAGCTGCCCGACGGGCAGGTCGGCGAGATCTGGATCCACGGCAACAACATGGGTTCCGGGTACTGGAACCGCGAGAAAGAGACCGCGGAGACCTTTCAAAATATCCTCAAGTCGCGGACCGGCCCGTCGCACGCCGAGGGCGCTCCCGACGACGGAACCTGGGTACGCACCGGCGACTATGGCACCTTCTACAAGGGTGATCTCTACATCACCGGCCGGGTCAAGGACCTGGTCATCATCGACGGCCGCAACCACTACCCGCAGGACCTGGAGTGCTCAGCACAGGAATCCAGCCGTGCCCTGCGCGCCGGCTATGTGGCCGCGTTCTCGGCGCCCGCCAACCAGTTGCCCGCCGCGGTGTTCGACAATCCGCACGCCGGTCTGAAGTACGACCCGGAGGACACCTCCGAGCAGCTGGTGATCGTCGCTGAGCGCGCGCCGGGTGCGCACAAGCTGGGCTACCAGCCGATTGCCGACGACATCCGCGCGGCCATCGCGGTCCGGCACGGGGTCACCGCGCGCGACGTGCTGCTGGTGCCGGCGGGATCGGTTCCGCGTACTTCCAGCGGCAAGATCGGGCGCACCGCCTGCCGCACCGCCTACATCGACGGCAGCTTGCACAGCGGTACCGCGTCCCCGAACGCCTTCCCCGACCAGGCCGATTGAACGCGAATATGACTGATACAGATACGCCCGCGCCCGCGACCGTTCGCACGGACATGACCGTCGCCGAGGTGCGGGCTTGGCTGCGCGACTGGATCGCCAACGCCACCGGCCAGTCACCCGACGCCATCGACGAGGCGACGCCGATGGTGGAACTGGGTTTGTCGTCGCGTGACGCGGTGGCGATGGCCGCCGACATCGAGGATCGCACCGGGGTCACGGTGTCGATCGCGGCCGCCTTCGAGCACCCGACCATCGAGGCGCTGGCCACCTGGATCGTCGAGGGCGACCCCGAGATCACCGCCGACGACGAAACCGACTGGTCGCGCAGCGGTCCGGTGGAACGGGTCGACATCGCCGTGGTGGGGTTGTCCACCCGCTTCCCGGGCGACATGAACACCCCGGAGGAGACCTGGCAGGCGCTGCTGGAGGGTCGCGACGCGATCACCGACCTGCCCGAGGGCCGCTGGTCGGAGTTCATGGAGGAGCCGCGGCTGGCCGAACGGGTCGCCAAGGCCCGCACCCGCGGCGGCTACCTGAAGGACATCAAGGGCTTCGACTCCGAGTTCTTCGCGCTGTCGAAGACCGAGGCCGACAACATCGACCCGCAACAGCGGATGGCGCTGGAGCTGACCTGGGAGGCGCTCGAGCACGCCCGCATCCCGGCGTCGAGCCTGCGCGGCGAAGCTGTCGGCGTGTACGTCGGCACCTCGGTCAACGACTACAGCTTTTTGGCGATGTCGGACCCGACCGTCGCGCACCCCTACGCGATCACCGGGACGGCGAGTTCGATTGTGGCCAACCGGGTTTCGTATTTCTACGATTTCCACGGCCCGTCGGTGGCGATCGACACCGCCTGCTCGAGCTCGTTGGTCGCCACCCACCAGGCGGTGCAGGCGCTGCGCAGCGGTGAGTGCGACGTGGCCCTCGCCGGCGGCGTCAACGCGCTGATCACCCCGGTGGTGACGCTTGGTTTCGACGAGATCGGCGCGGTGCTGGCCCCCGACGGCCGGATCAAGTCGTTCTCCGCCGACGCCGACGGCTACACCCGCTCTGAGGGTGGCGGCATGCTGGTGCTCAAGCGGGTCGCCGACGCCCGCCGCGACGGTGATCAGATCCTGGCCGTGATCGCGGGCAGCGCGGTCAACCACGACGGCCGGTCCAACGGCCTGATCGCCCCCAACCCCGACGCGCAGGCCGACGTGCTGCGCCGGGCCTATAAGGACGCCGGCATCAACCCGCGCACCGTCGACTACGTCGAAGCCCACGGCACCGGCACCGTGCTCGGCGACCCGATCGAGGCTCAGGCGCTGGGCCGGGTCATCGGCCGGGGCCGCCCCGCCGACAAGCCGGCCCTGCTGGGTGCGATCAAAACCAATGTCGGGCACCTGGAGTCGGCGGCCGGTGCGGCCAGCCTGGCCAAGATGGTGCTGGCGCTGCAGCACGACCAGCTGCCGCCGTCGATCAACTACGCCGGGCCCAACCCCTACATCGACTTCGACGCAACACATTTGCGGTTTTTGGACACGGCGGCCGACTGGCCCCGTTACGGCGGCTACGCGGTCGCCGGGGTGTCGAGCTTCGGATTCGGCGGCGCCAATGCGCATTTGGTGTTGCGCGAGGTGCTGCCGCGCGACGTTGTGGAACGCGAAGAGCCCGAACCCGAAGCGCAGACTTCCGCTCCGGCCGAGGAAAAGCATGCCGAGTTTGTCGGTGGGGTGCGTTTCGACGAGTACGGCGAGTTCATCGAGTCCGGAGAGGGCGACGGTGCGGCCGAGCCGGAAGCCGAACCCGAACTGCCCGGCATCACCGAGGAAGCGTTGCGGCTCAAGGAGGTTGCGCTCGAAGAGCTTGCCTCCCAGGAAGTCCCGGCACCGCTGGTGCCGCTGGCGGTGTCGGCGTTTCTGACGTCACGCAAGAAGGCGGCCGCCGCCGAACTGGCCGACTGGATGGAAAGCCTCCAGGGCCGGGCGTCCTCGCTGGAGTCGATCGGCCGGTCGCTGTCGAGGCGCAACCACGGCCGCTCCCGTGCGGTGGTGCTGGCCCGCGACCACGACGAAGCGATCAAGGCCCTGCGCGCGGTCGCCGAGGGCAAGCAGCGGCCGAACCTATTTTCCACCGACGGGCCGGTGACCAACGGCCCGGTGTGGGTGCTCGCCGGGTTCGGCGCGCAGCACCGCAAGATGGGCAAGAGCCTGTATCTGCGCGACGAGGTGTTCGCCGAGTGGATCGAGAAGGTCGACGCGCTGGTCTCCGACGAGCTGGGCTATTCGGTGCTCGAGCTGATCCTCGACGACTCGCAGGACTACGGCATCGAGACCACCCAGGTCACCATCTTCGCGATCCAGATCGCGCTGGGTGAACTGCTCAAGCACCACGGCGCCAAGCCCGCCGCGGTGATCGGCCAGTCGCTGGGTGAAGCCGCGTGCGCCTACTTCGCCGGCGGCCTGTCGCTGCGCGACGCCACCCGGGCCATCTGCTCGCGCTCGCACCTGATGGGTGAGGGCGAGGCGATGCTGTTCGGCGAGTACATCCGGCTGATGGCGCTGGTGGAGTACTCTGCCGAGGAGATCAAGACGGTGTTCGCGGACTTCCCGGACCTGGAGGGGTGCGTCTATGCCGCGCCGGGCCAGACCGTGATCGGCGGCCCGCCCGAACAGGTGGACGCGATCATCGCCCGCTGCGAGGCCGAGGGCCGCTTCGCCCGCAAGTTCGCGACCAAGGGCGCCAGCCACACCTCGCAGATGGACCCG
This sequence comes from Mycobacterium sp., assembly GCF_050700595.1. Classification (GTDB taxonomy): domain Bacteria; phylum Actinomycetota; class Actinomycetes; order Mycobacteriales; family Mycobacteriaceae; genus Mycobacterium. The sequence goes on along the minus strand of NZ_JBOHHI010000153.1, from coordinate 201 downwards.
CTGCTCGGCGAGCTGTCGGCCGAGCTGGCCGGCATCCACCCATTGCCGGTGACCGTCGGCTACTACTCCACCGTGCATGAGGGCAATTACATCCGCCCCGGCGGCGAGCCGATCCACGACGTGGACTACTGGAAGAAAGGTCTGCGGCATTCGGTCTACTTCACCCAGGGTGTCCGCAACGCCGTCGACAATGGGCACACC
>NZ_JBOHHI010000152.1:0-8716 GCF_050700595.1 Mycobacterium sp. | reverse complement strand
GCGCTGCGCAGCGCTCGACTCCCCACTTATCTAGCGCACTCGACATGCGGAAACACCCTCCAGGCGGAGAGCGTAACTCTAGTGCGGTCGGACGCTCAGACCGATGTGCAATTGCCTCGGGATCACTGAGGATGAACTGTCACGCCGTGACATGTACGTGCACGCCGAGCATCAGCGCAAACGATAAAAACCATCACGTCGGCCGCCGCGACGGGCATACGATCCCGGCATGCCGTTGACGAGCGGCGCGATTTTCGCTGGGTACACCATCCTGCGGCTGCTGGGTTCCGGAGGGATGGGCGAGGTCTACCTTGCTCAACACCCCCGGCTGCCGCGTCGCGACGCTTTGAAAATCCTTCCCCAGGCGATGACAGCGGATAGCGAATTCCGCGAGAGATTCCATCGTGAAGCCGATCTCGCCGCAGCGCTGTGGCACCCAAATATTGTCCAGGTGCATGACCGCGGCGAGTTCGATGACCAACTGTGGATCGCGATGGACTACGTCGAAGGTGCCGACGCAGGCCAATTGATGAAGGCCCAGTACCCGGACGGGATGCCGGCAGCTGACGTCTGCGCCATCGTCACCGCGGTAGCCGGGGCACTCGACTACGCCCACCAGCGGGGACTGTTGCATCGCGACGTCAAACCCGCCAACATCTTGCTCGCAAATCCAGAAGACGGCGAACGGCGGATCTTGTTGGCCGACTTCGGTATCGCCCGCCAACACGGCGAGGTCAGCGGCCTGACCGCCACCAACATGACCGTGGGCACGGTCGCCTACGCCGCACCCGAACAGTTGATGGGTGAGGAACTCGACGGCCGCGCCGACCAGTATGCGCTGGCCGCCACCGCGTTTCACCTACTCACTGGTGTGCCGCCGTATCAGCATTCCAACCCAGCTGTTGTCATCGGTAAGCACCTCAACGCGGCACCGCCGAAGCTCAGTGATCGGCGCCGGGAGTTGGCCCATCTTGATCAGGTGTTGTCAACTGCATTGGCCAAGGATCCCGCCGACCGGTTCCGCCGGTGCCGTGAGTTCGCCACGGCCCTCAGGGAGCGGGCTGCCGTCGACTCGATCAGTGATCGCAGCACCGAGGCTGGCATAACCGTCGCCGCCCCTACCGGAGGGTCCGAGACTCAAGTCGCGGTGGGCAGACCGCCTGGCGGATCCGCGCAGTTCGGACGACACAGCGCGGAAAGCCCACCATCGGGCGCTGAGCTGGCACCGCCCACGGCGAAGGAGAAGCGGCGCAGGCGCCCCCGGGTCCTCCTCGGGGCGGCGATCGCGGTGGTGGTGTTCAGCGTCATCGGCGTCATCGGTTACATGATCCAGCCGAAGAAGCACACAACCTCCACCCCAGCAACCACCACCCCCGCCCCAGCCGTTGCGGGTCCCGTACTCGACGGCACCTATCGCCTGGACTATGACTTTGCAAAGCAAACGCAAAACGGCGCCCCCGACCCCCAATCCAAAACCGAAAGCTGGACTACTTGGTGGGCGTTTCGTTCAACGTGCACAGCCACGGGATGCGTCGCCACCGGGACCAGGCTGGACAACGACAACCACCAAGCAGCGCGCACACCAGCTGATACAGCCGAGTTCCATTTCGTCGACGGTCACTGGCAGGCCGCGCCTAAGCAGGACCAATCCCCGCACCAGCCGCAGTGCCTGGGAGCAAACGGAACAGTCACAGCAGGCGTAAGCACCGACAGTATTACGTGGTCATTGGAGCCACGGCCCGATGGCGCTTTCCGCGGCGTTCAGACCATGACCGTTCTCACCAACGAATGCGCGTTCCAGGGAACGGTGTTCCAGACCCCCTTGGTGGCGACACGGACAGGGGATGTGCCGTCCGGCGTCACCGTGGCCGATCCGGCGATGGTGACGGCCTCCCCGATCGCCAGCACCCCAGACCTAGTCGCTGGGGGTCCGGTACTCGACGGCACCTTCCGTGTGGACTACGACTATGCAAAGCAGACGGCCAACGGCGCCCCAACAACCGGCCCCCGCACCACCGAGACACGTTGGTGGGCGTTTCGTTCATTGTGCGCAGTCACGGGATGCGTTGCCACAGGGTCCAAGCTGGCCGACACCAACCACCAAGAGGCCACCGGTGTTCCAGACGTGCTCCATTTCGCCGACGGTCACTGGCAGGACACGCCCTACCTTCAGCCACCAGCCCAATGCCCCGCAACAAACGGAACAACCTCCGACACCGAGACGAATAGTTGGTCATGGGAGCCGCAGCCCGACGGCACGCTCCGAGGCGTTGTGACCAGGACCGCTCTCACCAATGAATGCGGCAATCAAGGAACGGTGTGGCGGACCCCCGTTGTGGCGACACGGACAGGCGACGTGCCGCCCGGTGTCATCGTGGCCGATCCAGCATTGTTCGCCGATCCAGCATTATTTGAGACCCCGCCTGCGCCAGCCACCGACGGGCCTCACTGAATCGGCTCAAAAACCGAAGGGCATGGCAACACAATTCAGGTCCTCCAGCTCGCGGCCCGCTCGTATAGGCCGTCCTCGTCGACCTGCAGCCGGGTCAGCCCGTACAGGGACGCCCCCTCGGCGCGGGCGGGGTCGATGTAGCAGGGACTGTTCGGGTCGGTGAGCATCACCAGCCCCTAGGCGCGTACATGCAATGCTCGAACCACGGCTCGATCGTGTTGCCTGGTCCTTGGGCCAGGAGTCGGGCGGGATCTCCCGGCAGGAAACTATCCGGATCAACCTTGCCTAACCCGAGCTGGGTTGCTAAACGCTGCAGTTTGTCGGTGAGCTCGTTGAGCCTGTTACGGTCACCGGGCGACGCGCCCTTGGTGTGCATGTCCCATCGCAGCCGCTCCCACACCGCGGCGACGCGGGAGAAGTCGAACACCACGTTCGGATCGACCGGCGGCTCACCGTTGTGCTGGCGGTACTCCTTGTCGAAGATGGCCCAATCACGGATCTGAGCCGCGTACTCCGCAACCGACAACATCACCGGCCCATCTCCTCAATCAAAGCGTCCACCTCCGCGCCGAACCCATCAGCTGCCGTCACGGGCACCGCCAACGGGATGCCCTTCGCCAGGCGCAGCATGTCGGCCCGGGCCTGCGCCAGCGGGGTTAGGCCCGGATGTCTGACGACGACATCTCCGCGGCCTTTCACCAGCATCCCCCGCTGGTCGATGTCCGCCTTCAGCTTCAGGTACATCGCCGTGGTCTCGCTGAACAGGCAGAGTAAGTCCTGGTCAATGCCGGGCCAGCGGCCCTCCCGGTACAACCGGTGCGACTGACGGTCCCACACCGATCTGGCCACCGGGTCGAGTGGCCGGGGCGGCTTAAACGTTTTGTCCATTTGCTTCTCCTTTTGCTGAATGTGCTTGTGTTGCAACATAATCCGCAGCGTGCCGCTGCTGAAAACCGTTCTGGCACAACCCGGCTGGATCTCGTCCAGATTTAAATAGACGCGCTGAGACGCGCTTAGAGTCGGACCGCAGGGTCGTGCGTGAAGCCATCGCGGAGGGATTGACAAGCCCCCCAGACCTGCGGTTTTGTCGATGGTTCATGGTACGCAATGCTTTGCGTAGCAATCCTTTTCGGATAGTAGATTACCTTGCGGTGCAATGGTTTTCGAGTCATGCTGGGTCACAGCCACGATGGTCACAGGTGCATGCGCTGGGTTCGTGTCCGGCCGGGAGGAGCGCCAGCGTTCGGCTGGTGGGGTGGTAGTCATAGCGTGGCCTCCTCTTTGCTGGCGGTGCAGTCGCCGCGGTGGTGGCCGTGCGCGAGGAAGTAGGTGCCGCAGCCGGGACACATCGGTGGACGGCCGTTGCCATCCACGGGTTGACCTTTGCGCGCTTTACCGAGGCAGTCCTTGACGCGATCGGTGACACCGGGCGTCGACGCGGTGATGCCGCCGGGGACTGACGTGGGATCGACTGCCGAAACGGGCGCAACAGGGCTAGGGAGCGCGCCTGAGCTGTTGCTTGCTCCCTTGCTCCCTGGCCTCGGATTGCTCCCTGGCCGCACTGTCACTGACCTGCAAGGGAGCAGCTAGGGAGCTAGGGAGCACCTTCTGAGCAATCGAGTCGGTCCTGCTCCCCAGGCGCTCCCTAGGCAGCGACCAGAACCACGGCCCTTCACCGCCGGGCCGGCGCGCTTCGATACCTAGTCGCTTCTTTGCTCGCTTGGCCTGATCTTTCGAGAATCCGGCCGCGTCGGCAGCCGAGTACACATCGTTGGCCTTCTGGCTGCCGGTGCCCAGGAACTCCGATAGCCACTCGTCGACCTCGGCGCGGTCGCGCTGTCCATCGCCGGTGAAGTTGTCGACGATGTGCTCCCGCGCGGTGCGCTCGGAGTCACCGGCGTAGACCAGCAGCGGCACGGTGCCGTCGCTGTCGGGCGTGGGCGGGAAGTGCTGCACTCCGGTGATGGTGAATGTCGACGCCGGGATCGGCGCGGCCGTGTTCATCTTCTCGGGACCGACCACGAGCCGGCCCTCGTTGTCAGATTGGGCGTAGAGCGTCATGCGCGCTTTCTTGCGCAACTCGCCGGTGGCGCCGTAGCGGTCCCGGGCGTTCGCCGACGCCACCCGGTTGGTGTGACACAGCAACAGCACGGCCGCGTCGGTAGTGTTGGCAATTTCTTTCCACGGGTGCAGGGCTTGACGGGCCTGCTGGGGATCACGCACCGAGAGCATGGCGGGCACGGTGTCTAGCCAGGCATCCACTACCACCATCGCCGGTGCCGGGTCGGCTTCGGCGATCAGCCACAGATCCCGCGGGAAGATCGGCGCTCCGCTGCCGTCATCCTCGGTGCAGATCACGTGCACCATCGCCAGGTCCGCGCCGGCCACTTCCAGCCGCGGCCGCACGGTGGTGGTCCAATCGTCTTCGGTGCACACCAGAATGACGTGCGCGGGGTCGCCGCTGGGGATGCCAAACTCGGGCAACGGTTTGCCGGTGGTGACGGCGGCAATGATCCATACCCACAGCAGCGACTTACCGATACCTTCGTCGCCGACCAGCAGGCTTATCGCTCCGCGTGGCAGCCTCCCCTTCGCGAGCCAGCGCGGTTGCTCCGCGGGCTTTAGGTTGGTGGCAGGCCATAGGCGTGGCATGCTCTCGGCTTGTGTGTGGTCGGCGGGCACCAGTTCGTCGAGTGTTTTGCCGGCGGCGATGTGGTCGGCCACGTCTTTCCCGACCGCTGCTTCGACAACACGGACCGAGGACGCCGTGCCGTCGAGCAGACGCGCCACATTGGCGGCATGCTTGCGGCCGGGCTCGTCACGGTCGGCGACGATGTGCACGTCCTTGTCGCGTAGCGGTTCCCAGTCGAACTTATGGGCCTTGCCGGCGCCCATCGCCGGGCAGACCGCGACTGCGTCGACCGATTCGGCAGCGTGGACATCTTTTTCGCCTTCGCAGACATAGACGGTCTGGGCGTCGCCGATCCGGTCGGCGTGGTAGAGACTGCGGCCCTTGGTGTTCCCTGACTGGCGGAATCGTTTGCCGCGGCTGCGGTGTACCAGGCGGCCATCGGGGTAGGTGTACGTCACGCCACGCCGGTCGTCGTATAAGTCGGCCTTCGTGAGGTTGACCGCAGCGAGAATGTCGTCGGTGTCGCAGCCGGCGAAGCAATGCACCAACACTGAGCCTTCGATGGCCCGCAGGCTGAGCGACGGGTTGCGGTCATCGTGGGCGGGGGCGGGGCACTGCGCCACCAGTTGGCCGTGCCGGGACTCCTTGACGTGGCTGCCGTGGTTTTCCAACGCGGCACGCAGCCGCTCATATGCGGTAGTGATACTCACACCGGCCATCCCGCCAGCTGCGGATTCCCGGGCTTCCCGTGCGGCGAGGCGTTCAAGGAAGCCGCCGGCCCGGTCCTCGGGTGTCGGCGCCGCGTAGCCGTCATGTGGGCGGTCTCGGGTAGACTGATTGCTAGCTCTTGACGCGGGCTCGTGGGCCGTCTCGGTGTAGCCGCCGGGGCGGCTTTCTTGTTCCGGCGGGCTCACACCGACGCTGCCTCTTGGGTTTCGAGCCACGCCAGCACGGCCGAACGCTTCCATACCCGGCGGCGTCCGAGCTTGAAGCTCGGCGGTCCCTGGCCGATATGTGCCCAGTACCTCCACGTCGAGGCCGGTGTGCCGGTCATCTGCTCCAACAGTGGAGCCGTTAGATACTCCGCTGAGATTGCTTCGGCTGCATTTGCGTTGATCATCATGGTTGATAGAGTGCAGAGTTAAGTGCAGAGTTACAACATTGCACCGTCGTACCGTGATGGAGGTTTCAGCTGATGGCAGGCCATCGCCATCGCGTCAGCGATGAGCCCGAGACAGTCGAGGACGACGGTTTACGTTTCCGGGTCTCGGGCGACTACATGGCGTTCGGCATGGACGGGACGCCTTTGGCTGAGGGCCAGTGGAGTCCATCTGGGAGGTTTCTGCCGGCATTTGTTGAGTTTGAACTTGACGGCCGCGACGAGCCCGACTTTTACTGCCGGGTTGAGTTGCGCGACGACGTGCCCAGGGTGGTCGAATTAGGTTGGCGCGCAAGGGGAAGTCAGAGCGAGATACGCCAGAAGCACCTCCGCGCAGTCGAGGTCGCGTACCTTGTCGACGTGGCGTACGGAACGTGGGTTGTCGAACTACGTGACGTGTGGCGCGACAAGCCCGGAATGGCCATACCCGCCATGATCGGCACCGAACAACAGCGGGTAATCCGCGGTTTTCTGTACGACCTTCGGGCGGGTCGGCGACATGTCAACACCGAGCTGCTGCGCCAGGTCGCCGAGGTCTACCGCGCCAACTTCGATAAGGCACCGGCCGAGGCGGTGGCACGGACATTCGGGGTCAAGCAGCGGATGGCGCATGAGTACGTGCGGCGTGCGCGTGAGCGCGGGTTCCTGCCGCCCACCACACAAGGGAAGAAGAAGGCGTAGCGAGATGGCGAAGAACGCGAACGGTGAGGGCAGCATCTACAAGCGGATGCGCGACGGCAAGCTGGTCCGCTACGAGGGTGCGATCACCTACTCCGGCGACGACGGCAAGACCCACCGGCACACCGTCTACGGCCGCACCCGCCAGGATGTCCGGGACAAGCTCAAGAGGGCGCGCGACCGGCTCGAGGCCGGCGCGCCGGTGCGGGACGCCACGCGCACGATCGGTGACTGGCTAGCACAGTGGCGGGTGACCACGCTGGCGGCATCGGATCGCAAGGAATCGACGCGGGCGCTGTATGCGCGGCTGTGTCAGAAGCACTTGGAGCCAGCACCGTTCGGCGCGATCCGGCTCGACAGGCTGAAGCCAAGCGACATTGACGCCCTGATCCTGTCCATGCGCGCCAAGACGAAACCAGCCAAGACAAAGGGTGCCGATCCGGTGCGGGCGTTCTCGGACAGCACCGTCCGCCAGGTGTACACGGTTCTGCGAGCCGGCCTCGACGGCGCGGTACGGGACGGGCTGCTGGCGCGCAATCCCGCGGCACTGGTGAAGCGGCCAGGCATCGAACGGCACGAGGCAAGGCATCTGGACGCCGATGAGGTCGCGAAGGTTCTCAAGGCCGCTGAGGGCTCCCGGTACTACCCCGCACTGGCGCTCATCGCCGCCACCGGATTGCGGAAAGGCGAATGTCTGGCGCTTCGCTGGGACACCGACGTGCTCAATCTGGACGAGGGCTGGCTGAAGGTCCGTAAGACCCTCGGGCGCATCGGCGATCGGCTGGTGATCTCCGAGCCGAAGTCCGAGCGGGCGCGGCGTACCGTGCCGCTCTCCCCCGCGATAGTGGCGATGCTGCGCAAGCACAAGGCGGCCCAGGCCGCCGAGCGGCTGCGGGCGGCTAACCAGTGGCAGGACTCAGGGCTGGTGTTCACGACCGAGCTGGGCGCCCCGGTCGACCCGCGCAACTTCCTCCGCGTGATGGAGGTTGCCGCCAAGGCCGCCGGCGTCGAGTGCGACGACGTGCACGCCCTGCGACACTCCGCGGCTGTGCGCTGGCTGGAGTCCGGCGTGCACATTAAGGCCGTCGCCGATCTGCTTGGGCACAGCTCAATCAGCATCACTGGCGATATCTACGGGCACACGTCCGACGACACGGCCCGCGCCGCCGTCGAACGCTTGAGCGGGGCGCTCGGACTATGAAACGGCTGTTCGAGGGGAAATGCGAGCGGGTTGCTGCATCCGTTGCTGTATACACCCCTAGCGGGTACCACTTCGGGCATGTCCACAGCCCGCCGATACAGCGTCTACCTGCGGAAACTCTGGTCGGGCTGACAGGATTTGAACCTGCGACCACTTGACCCCCAGTCAAGTGCGCTACCAAACTGCGCCACAGCCCGGTGCTCGTCCGGCTTCCACCGGCGGCAGGTCGAAAGCCTACCGCAGGCGGCGGGGCTCACCCCAACAGAACGCGGGCGCCCAGCGGCGCGGCATGGGGTGGGATGCCGACGGCGCTGGGCAACTCGGCTGCGACGTGGCACGATCGCGCAGGTGGCCAGCAGACCCCCAGAGCGCAGCACCTGCGACCTCGCACGGCTGCGCCGCGTCCGCGACCGCATCGACCGGGAGTACGCGCAGCCGCTGGATGTCGAGGCGCTCGCCCTCGGCGCGCACATGTCGGCCGGGCACCTCAGCCGCCGGTTCCGGCTGGCCTATGGCGAGTCGCCGTACAGCTACCTGATGACGCGACGCATCGAGCGCGCGATGGCGCTGCTGCGTCGCGGCGACCTCAGCCTC
>NZ_JBOHHI010000151.1:0-2045 GCF_050700595.1 Mycobacterium sp. | reverse complement strand
CTAGTGGTGTGTCTCGCAAATAATCAAGGTGTTGTTCGGTATCCTTGTCTCATGAGTGCACCAGCAGCGCCGTTGCCGTTGACCGCCGGTGAGCGCGACACCTTGGAGAGGTTGGCGCGGGCGCAGTCGGCGCCGCATCGGCAGGTGCTGCGAGCGCGGGTGTTGTTGTTGGCCGCCGATGGGGTGGCCAACGCGGTGATCGCCCAGGAGGTCGGGGTGACGGCGGGGACTGTGCGGGCGTGGCGCTCCCGGTTCGCCGTCGACGGGTTGGCCGGCTTGGGCAAGATCCGCGCCGGTCGGGGCCGCAAGCCCTCGATCAGCGAGGAAACGGTCGCCCAGATTGTTGGGCTCACCACGACGACGACTCCGCCGGGGGCCACGCATTGGTCGTGTCGCACGATGGCCAAGAAGGTAGGGGTCAGTTCGGCGACGGTGCAACGTATTTGGTCGGATCTCGGTCTGCAACCGCACCGGGTCGACACGTTCAAGGTGTCGGCCGATCCGAAGTTCGAGGACAAACTCATCGACGTCGTCGGTTTGTATCTGAACCCGCCGGAGAAGGCGATCGTGTTGTGCATGGATGAGAAGTCCCAGATCCAGGCTTTGGATCGTACGCAGGCCTCGCTGCCGATGGTGGCGGGCCGGGCGGGCACGATGACTCATGACTACAAGCGCAACGGCACCACGACGCTGTTTGAATCGCCCTGGCAATGCTGGAGGCTCCAGACCTTGGAAACGAGGATGGAGCTATGTCGAAGAAACAGTCACCGTCGGCCAAGCCAACGAGTCGCCGTTACAGTGCCGAGCAGAAGGCCGGGGCGGTACGGATGGTTCGGGCATTGCGCGCGGAGTTGGGCAGCGACCACGGCGTTGTCGCCCGGGTAGCCGATCAGCTCGGCTACGGAGTCGAGTCGGTGCGGACCTGGGTGCGCCAGGCCGACATCGATGACGGCTATCAGGCCGGGGTGTCGACCACCGAGGCACGGCGCATGAAGGAACTCGAACAGGAAAATCGAGAACTCAAGCGCGCCAACGAGATACTGAAACGTGCGGCAAGTTTCTTCGGGGCGGAGCTCGACCGCCAACACAAGAAATAGTCGACTTCATCGACGCCAATCGCGAGGAGTTCGGGGTCGAGCCCATCTGCACTGTCCTGCGCAGCGCAGGAGTGTCGGTGGCCCCGAGCACCTACTACGCCGCCAAGAAACACGAGCCCAGCGCCCGGGCCCGCCGGGATGCGGTCATGGCTCCAGCACTGGTCAAGCTCTGGGAGGACAACTACAGGGTCTACGGAGCCCGCAAGCTGTGGAAAGCCGCCCGCCGGGCCGGCCACGACATCGGCCGCGATCAGGTGGCGCGGCTGATGCGCGCCGAAGGCATCCACGGGGTGCGCCGCGGCAAGAAGGTCCGCACCACCCGACCCGAAGAAGGCGCCGAACGCCACCCAGACCTGGTCAAGCGCAACTTCACCGCCGAGGCCCCCAACCAGTTGTGGGTCACCGACCTGACGTTCGTGGCCACCTGGGCCGGGGTGGCCTACGTCTGCTTCATCATCGACGCCTTCAGCCGCATGATCGTCGGCTGGCGCGTCGCCTCGCACATGCGCACCACCATGGTGATCGATGCCATCGAGATGGCGCGCTGGTCGCGGGGAACCACGTTGGCGGGCTTGCGATGTCACTCCGATGCCGGATCGCAGTTCACCTCGATCCGCTACACCGAGCGCCTCGCCGAGATCGGCGCGGTGCCCTCGATCGGGTCCGTCGGCGACAGTTACGACAACGCTCTGGCCGAGACCGTCAACGGCTACTACAAGGCCGAGCTGATCTACGGGCCCGCCCGGCCGGGACCGTGGAAGACCGTCGAAGACGTCGAACTGGCCACCCTGGGCTGGGTGCACTGGCACAACACCACCCGGCTGCACAGCTACCTCGCCGACCGACCCCCGACCGAGTTCGAGGACGCGATCTACGCTGACACACGGACCGACCAAGCCCTGGTCGGAATCCAATGAACCGAGCCTCCACCAGAACCAGGGCGCTTCA
>NZ_JBOHHI010000150.1:0-3596 GCF_050700595.1 Mycobacterium sp. | reverse complement strand
AGGCTGCGTAACCATGTCACGAAGATCATCGGTAAGCCGTGTGCGGGAAAACCGCACGCACGGATTGAAAGGGGGATGGGGAAACGGATCTGCTCTGCAGACACCGCGCCCCTGACTACCAATGACTACCTCGGGTGACACTGGCCAGTTGGTCGCGATGATGAACGGCGCCATGCAATCGACCATCCCCATCGCGCACAAGATGGGCGTGCAGGTCGTCGAGGCCCGGCCCGGTTTCGCGGCCACGACCGTACCGGCCGACGGCAACGGCAACCACTTCGGCGTGGTCTACGCGGGGGTGCTGTTCACTGTGGCCGAAGTCCTCGGCGGAGTCATCGCGCTGAGCACCTTCGACAGCGCCAAATACTTTCCATTGGTGAAAAACGTCGACATCGAGTTCGTCGGCATGGCGCGGTCAGACTTGCGGGCCGAAGCCGGCCTCGATGAGCAGACGATTGCCCGCGTCGGCGCCGAAGCGGCCGAACGGGGCAAGGCCGACTTCATCCTGGAGGCGGTGGTGAAGGACGCCGAGGGCCAGACCGTCGCCACCACCCGCGGCCGGTACCAGCTGCGCGCGCACGGCCGTTAGGTTTTCACCGCGCGAGATTGCCGTGAGGGTTGTGATTTCGAAAACCACAGCCATAGGCGCAATCTCGCGACCTGCCCTGGTTACCCCTCGATGCGGGCCCGCCGCGGCAGCTTCCAGTCGGGCCTGACGAAATGGCAGGTGTACCCGGTCGGATAGTGCTGCAGGTAGTCCTGGTGTTCGGGCTCGGCCTCCCAGAAGTCCCCGGCGAGGCTGACTTCGGTCACCACCTTGCCGGGCCAGAGGCCGGACGCGTCGACATCAGCGATGGTCTCCAACGCGATCTGCTTTTGTTCGTCGTCGAGATAGAAGATCGCAGACCTGTAACTGGCCCCGAGGTCGTTGCCCTGCCGGTTCTTCGTGGTGGGGTCGTGGATCTGGAAGAAGAACTCCAGCAACGTGCGGTAGTCCGTGTGGGCCGGGTCGTAGCTGATCTCGATGGCCTCGGCGTGGGTGCCGTGATTGCGGTAGGTCGCGTTCGGGGTGTCGCCGCCGGTGTAGCCGACGCGCGTCGAGATCACGCCGGGCTGCTTACGGATCAGATCCTGCATGCCCCAAAAGCAGCCACCGGCCAAGATCGCTTTGCGGTAGGTCGTCATTGCTTTCCCTCGTTTTCGCTGTTTCGCTCCGACTTCTTTCAACCTGAACTGCTCCCGCGATTATCCCGCGCTGGGCGCTCGGGCGGCGAACTGCTCGACAAACCGCGGTAGAACGTGTTCTAGTTTGATCCGTGACGGCCGGCATCTTCACCCGCGCAGAGCTCGCGGAGGCATTCGCAAAATTCGAGCAGACGGTCGCCCGGGCCGCCGAGACGAAGGACTGGGACGCCTGGGTGAAGCACTACACGCCCGATGTCGACTACATCGAGCATGCCGCCGGCACAATGAAGGGCCGCGACCAGGTGCGTAGCTGGATCCGCAAGACGATGACGACATTCCCGGGTAGCCACATGACCGCGTTCCCGTCGTTGTGGTCGGTCATCGACGAGCCCACCGGGCGGATCATCTGCGAATTGGACAACCCGATGACCGATCCCGGTGATGGCACCATCATCAGCGCGACGAACATTTCGATCATCACCTACGCCGGCGACGGGCAGTGGTGCCGTCAAGAGGACATCTACAACCCGCTGCGCTTCGTGAACGCGGCGATGAAGTGGTGCAGCAAAGCGCAAGCGCTGGGCACGCTCGACGAGGATGCCGCCCGCTGGATGCGAGAGTACGGAGGCCAGGCATGAACGCACGACCCAAGCTGGTCATCGGCGCCAACGGCTTCCTGGGCTCGCACGTCACCCGCCAGCTCGTCACCGCCGGCGCCGACGTGCGGGCGATGGTGCGGCCGAACGCCAACACCCGCGCCATTGACGACCTGACGCTCACCAGCTTCCACGGTGACGTGTTCGACACGGCCACGCTGCGTGAAGCGATGGATGGTTGCGACGACGTCTACCACTGCGTGGTGGACACCCGCGCGTGGCTGCGCGATCCGTCGCCGCTGTTTCACACCAACGTCGAAGGGTTGCGGAATGTCCTGGAAGTGGCCCGTGAAAAAGCGATAGCGGCCAACCTGCACCGGTTCGTCTTCACCAGCACCTACGCAACGGTCGGCCGCCGCCATGGCCACGTGGCCACCGAAGACGATCAAATCGATCGCCGCCGACTCACCCCGTACGTGCAATCCCGGGTGCAGGCCGAGGACCTGGTGCTGGGGTATGCGTCGGAAGCCGGCCTGCCCGCTGTCTCGATGTGTGTCTCGACGACGTACGGCAGCGGTGACTGGGGCCGTACCCCCCACGGCGCCTTCATCGCCGGCGCGGTGTTCGGCAAGCTGCCGTTTCTGATGGACGGCATCGAACTGGAAGTCGTCGGTGTGGACGATGCCGCGAGGGCGCTGATCCTGGCCGCCGAGCGCGGGCGCAACGGCGAGCGGTACCTGATCTCCGAACGGATGATGCCGTTGAAGCAGGTCGTGCAAATCGCCGCAGACGAAGCCGGCGTGCGGCCACCGCGCCGGTCGATTTCGGTGCCGGTGCTCTACGCGCTGGGTGCGTCGGGCAGCCTGCGGGCCCGACTCACCGGCAAGGATGCCGAACTCAGCCTCGCCTCGGTGCGGATGATGCGCGCCGAAGCCGCGATCGACCACAGCAAGGCGGTTCGTGAGCTGGGCTGGCAACCACGCCCGGTCGAAGAATCCATCCGCGAAGCCGCTCGATTCTGGGCCGAGCTTCGAAACGCTAAGGGTAAGAGCACAACTGCGACGTGAGTTTCGAGAAGGTGCGCGTCGAACTGAGCGGGGCGCCGCAGACCATGCTGGCGACGCTGTACGCCAAGGCGCTGGACGTCGATCTCACGGCGCCGATTCTCGGCGATCACCACGCCAAGGAGATCGTCGAACGCATCGACTACGACTGGAGCAAGACCTCCATCACGGCGCGAAATTCGCCGTCGGTGACCACCCGCTCGGCGCATTTCGACAGCTGGGCGCGCCAGTTTCTCGACGTCAACCGGCAGGCCGTGGTGCTGCATTTGGGTTGCGGCCTAGACAGCCGATATTGGCGACTCGAGCCCGGTCCCGGCGTCGAGTGGTACGACGTCGACCACCCCGACGTCGCCGAACTCGCCAGCCAGTTGCTTCCAACTTCTGACCACCACCACGTCGTCGCCGCCTCGGTCACCGACCCGGCATGGCTGCACGACATTGCGACCGACCGGCCGACGCTGATGATCGGCGAGGGCCTGACCATGTACCTGACCGAGCACGACGGCACCGCGTTGCTGCGTCGAGTGGTCGACCGCTTCGGTTCGGGGGAGTTGCAGTTCGACGCGTTCAACCGGCTCGGCATCAAGTCGCAGTGGATGAACACCGTGGTGCGCCGTTCCGGATCGACGCTGTGCTGGGGAATCAACGGGCCCGACGAGATCTTGCTCGCGGTACCCGGCACCCGGCTGCTGGGGTGGGTTCGGTGGTTCGAGTCGGACACCTTTAACCAGCTCCCGCGTCGCTACCAGGC
>NZ_JBOHHI010000149.1:0-2450 GCF_050700595.1 Mycobacterium sp. | reverse complement strand
AGGCTGCGTAACCATGTCACGAAGATCATCGGTAAGCCGTGTGCGGGAAAACCGCACGCACGGATTGAAAGGGGGATGGGGAAACGGATCTGCTCTGCAGACACCGCGCCCCTGACTACCAATGACTGTGTTCTCGGCGCTGTCGCTCGCCGGGGTGTCGATTCTGGTGGCGCTGGTGGTCGGTATTGCGATAGGCAGCCGGCTGGCGCCGCGGGTCGTCGAACGCAGGCAGCAGGCGCTGGCCGAGTGGGCCGGCATCACCGTCGCGCAGATGCTGCAGCGCATCGCCGCGCTCTCACCCTTGGGCACCGCGGTGGTGGACACCCACCGCGACGTGGTCTACCGCAACGACCGGGCCGACGAACTGGGCCTGGTGCGCGACCGCCAGCTGGACGACCAGGCCTGGGAGGCCGCCCGCCAGGCGCTGGCCAGCGGCGAGGACACCGAATTCGACCTGGTGCCGGGCAAGCGTGCGGCCCGCCTGTCGGTACACGGCCACGCGCGGCTGCTCAGCGAGGATGACCGCCGCTTCGCCGTGGTCTTCGTCTACGACCAGTCCGAGTACGCCCGGATGGAGGCCACCCGGCGCGACTTCGTGGCCAACGTCAGCCACGAGCTCAAGACTCCCGTCGGCGCGATGGCGGTGCTCGCCGAGGCGCTGCTGTCCTCCGCCGACGACCCGGAGACGGTCCGCCGGTTCGGGGAGAAGGTGCTCGCGGAGGCCAACCGGCTCGGCGACATGGTCGGCGAGCTGATCGAACTGTCCCGACTGCAGGGCGCCGAGCGGTTGCCCGACCTGGGTACCGTCGACGTCGACACGGTGGTGACCGAGGCGATTTCGCGCCACAAGGTAGCCGCCGACAACGCCGACATCGGCATCCGCACCGATGAGCCGAGCGGCCTGCGGATGCGGGGCGACCAGACGCTGCTGGTCACCGCGCTGGCCAACCTGGTGTCCAACGCGATCAGGTACTCGCCGCGCGGGTCGCTGGTGTCGATCAGCCGTCGCCGCCGCGCCGACTTCGTCGAGATCGCCGTCACCGACCGGGGCATCGGCATCGCGCGGAAAGACCAGGAGAGGGTCTTCGAGCGGTTCTTCCGCAGCGACAAGGCGCGGTCCCGAACCACCGGCGGCAGCGGGCTGGGGCTGGCGATCGTCAAGCACGTCGCCGCCAATCACAACGGCAACATCGGGCTGTGGAGCCAGCCTGGAACCGGGTCGACGTTCACACTGTCCATCCCGGCCTATCCGGACCACAGCGAAGAACCCGGCCCGTCGGAGCTTCACGCCCGGCCGAATAAGTCGGAACGAGAGGAAGAACTACGTCGATGACCCGCGCTGTCGACGATGCAGTGGGGCCCCCGCGAAGCCGGGGACGAAGCGATGAGGAGGAGCAGCGCTGATGACCAGTGTGCTGATCGTGGAAGACGAGGAATCGCTGGCCGATCCGCTGGCGTTCCTGCTGCGCAAGGAGGGCTTCGAGGCCACCGTGGTGACCGACGGGGCGTCGGCGCTGGCCGAGTTCGACCGGGCCGGGGCCGACATCGTGCTGCTCGACCTGATGCTGCCGGGTATGTCCGGCACCGACGTGTGCAAGCAGCTGCGCGCCCGCTCGAGTGTGCCGGTGATCATGGTCACCGCCCGGGACAGCGAGATCGACAAGGTGGTCGGCCTGGAGCTGGGCGCCGACGACTATGTCACCAAGCCGTATTCGGCGCGCGAGTTGATCGCCCGAATCCGGGCGGTGCTGCGCCGCGGCGGGGACGACGAGTCCGAGGTTGCCGACGGCGTACTGGAATCGGGTCCGGTGCGCATGGACGTCGAACGCCACGTCGTGTCGGTGAACGGCGAACAGATCACGTTGCCGCTCAAGGAATTTGACCTCCTGGAGTACCTGATGCGCAACACCGGCCGGGTGCTGACCCGCGGACAGCTGATCGATCGGGTGTGGGGGGCGGACTACGTCGGTGACACCAAGACCCTCGACGTGCATGTCAAGCGGCTACGGTCCAAGATCGAGGCCGACCCGGCCAATCCGGTGCACCTGGTGACGGTGCGCGGACTGGGCTACAAGCTGGAGGGCTAAGAGTTGATCCGTAATGGGTCATGCAGCGCCAATCAGCTTGGGGTCTGGTTGTTTTCGGCTGGTCCCGCGACGTCCACGCTTGCGCGCTGGTCTGTTCGGGGGTGGGCCGAGTGCTGCTTGCTCAGCAGGGGCCACCGGGTGCTGTTGGTGGCTGCCGGTCCTGGCCGGTCCAACACCATCTGGTGGTGCTGGTGGCTGGTGCCGGTTGACTGAGCCCTCCCACTCTTGCTGGGAGACCAGCCACGCCCGCAGGGCGTGGGCAAGCGTGTAGTCGACTCGAGCGGTGTGCGGATCATCGGGATCGGAAAGCTCCACGCAGGCCGCCAGTATCGCCGAGGTGATGTCGCGGTCGGCGTGTAACCC
>NZ_JBOHHI010000148.1:0-29292 GCF_050700595.1 Mycobacterium sp. | reverse complement strand
GCTCGTAATACCGCAGCGTCTGCGGATTGACGCCCGCCCGCTCGGCGACCTGTGCCGTGCGCATGACCCGACGATAAACCCGATACTTGAGTACAGGGTCAAGGTCAATAGCGTCGGTTCTGCACTCGGCGCACGGACCGCTTAATGCGCGGCGGCATCCCAGCTGCGGCCGTAACCGACTGCGACTTCCAGGGGCACGTCTAGCGGATACGCGCCGCCCATCTTGTCGCGCACCAACGCTTCCAACTGCTTGTGCTCGCCGTCGGCAACTTCGAACAGCAGTTCGTCGTGCACCTGCAACAGCATCCGCGATTTGAGCCCAGCCGCCTTGAGCGCCGGGTCCACCTCGATCATCGCCGCCTTGATGATGTCGGCGGCGCTGCCCTGGATCGGCGCGTTGAGCGCGGCCCGCTCGGCGGCCTCCCGTACCTGGCGATTGCTGCTGTCCAACTCGGGCAGGTAACGCCGCCGGCCCAGCACCGTCGAGGTGTAACCGTCCTTGCGCGCTTGCTCGACGACGGCGTGCAGATAGTCGCGCACACCGCCGAACCGGGCGAAATACTGCTCCATCTGGTCCCTGGCCTCTTCGGTGGAGATCTTCAGCTGCTGCGACAGGCCGTAGGCGCTCAGCCCGTAGGCCAGCCCGTAAGACATTGCCTTGACCCGCCGTCGCAGCTCCGCTGTGACCTCATCGATCGGTACGCCGAACGCACGGGATGCGACGAACGAATGCAGATCCTCGCCGGTGCGGAACGCTTCGATCAGCCCGGCATCCTGCGATAAGTGGGCCATGATCCGCATCTCGATCTGGCTGTAGTCGGCGGTCATCAGTTCCGCGTAACCCGCACCGACCACGAACGCGTCGCGAATCTGACGGCCGGCGTCGGTGCGAATCGGGATGTTCTGCAGGTTCGGTTCCGTCGACGAAAGCCTGCCGGTCGCCGCGATCGTCTGGTTGAACGTGGTATGAATCCGGCCGTCTGCGGCAACCGAGTTCAGCAATCCGTCGACGGTGACCTTCAACCGGGTGACATCGCGGTGGGCCAGCAGGTGCTGCAGGAACGGGTGACCCGTTTTGTCGAAGAGCGACGCCAAGGCGTCGGCATCGGTGGTGTATCCGGTCTTGGTGCGCTTGGTCTTCGGCATCTCCAGCTCGTCGAACAACACCACCTGCAGCTGTTTGGGCGAGCCGAGGTTGATCTGCTTGCCGATCACCGCGTAGGCGGCCTCGGCGGCGTCCCGGATGTGGTCGCCGAATTGGCTTTGCAACTCGCTCAACAGGTCCAGGTCGACGCCGATACCCGCGGCTTCCATGCGCGCCAACACCACTTGGACTGGCAGTTCCATCTCGGCCAGCAGTGAGGTGGAGTCGATGCGGTCCAGCTCGACGTCCAGCGCGTCGGCCAGATCGGCGACGGCACGGGCCCGCAAGATCGTCGTTTGGACAATGACGTCGTCGGTGGCTTCGATGTTATCGAGCAGTGAGAGTTGTTGTTGTTCAGTCGCTTCCGCGCGCAACTCGCGGCGCAGATAGCGCAGCGACAGGTCGTCGAGCGTGAAGCTGCGTTGCCCGGGCCGGACCAGATAGGCGGCCAGCGCGGTGTCGGAGGTGACGCCGTTCAGCGTCCACCCGCGCCCGCCCAGGTCGTGGATCGCCAACTTTGCCTCGTGCAGTGCCTTGGGCTTGTCCGGATCGGCCAGCCACGCAGCGAGCACAGTGTCGTCGTCCGGGGTCAGCGTGGCGGTGTCGAGGTAGCCGCCGTCGCCGTCGGCGGCGGCGACCGCCAACGCGGTGGTCTCGCCGTCGTAGGCGACGTGGGTGCCTATCACCGCGAGTCCGGCCCGGCGCCCGTCTGCGACATGCTTGGCCAGCCACGGCCCGACCGTGCCGGCCTCCAGCGCGCCGCCGCGCACGTCGAACCCCTCGTCGACCTCGGGTTCGACGGCGGCCAGCGTCTCGAACAGTCGGTCGCGCAGCACCCGGAACTCCAGGTGATCGAACAGCCGGTGGATCTGGTCGCGGTCCCAGGGCTGCATCCGCAGCGTGTCCGGGGTCTGCGCTAGCGGCATGTCGCGCACCAGATCGGTGAGCTCGCGGTTGCGTATCACGCCGGCCAGATGCGCGCGCAGCGCGTCACCCACCTTGCCGCGCACCGAGTCCGCGTTGTCGACCAGCGACTGCAATGAGCCGTATTCGGCGATCCACTTGGTCGCGGTCTTCTCGCCCACGCCGGGAATCCCGGGCAGGTTGTCGCTGGGGTCGCCGCGCAGCGCGGCGAAATCCGGGTACTGCTCGGGCGTCAACCCGTATTTCTCGACCACCGCCCCGGGGGTGAAGCGGGTCAGCTCGCTGACCCCCTTGCGCGGGTAGAGCACCGTCACGTCGTCGCTGACCAGTTGCAGCGAATCGCGATCACCGGTGACCACCAATACCCGGTAGCCCTCGTTTTCGGCCTGGGTGGCCAGCGTCGCGATGATGTCGTCGGCTTCGAAGCCGGCTTCCGCCAATACCGCAATACCCAGTGCGGCAAGGACTTCCTTGGTGACGTCGATCTGGCCGACGAACTCGTCGGGGGTGGCCGAACGGGTGGCCTTGTACTCCGGGTATCGCTCGGAGCGGAACGTCTGTCGCGACACGTCGAACGCCGCCGCCACATGCGTCGGGGATTCGTCGCGCAGCAGGTTGATCAGCATCGCGGTGAACCCGTACACCGCATTGGTGGTCAATCCGCCGGCGGTCTTGAAGTTCTCCGCCGGCAGCGCGTAGAAAGCCCGGAACGCCAACGAATTGCCGTCCAGCAGCATCAACGTCGGCTTGTCGTCAGCGGCGTGGCCGGCTTGCGGCTTCGCGCTCGCGGTCTTCGCTGGGCTCACGCCCTAACTCTAGGCACGCGTCCGGACTCGGTACGCTGACCGGGTGCCAGCAGCTACCCGCCAAGAACCGGCGATCGAGGGATGGTTCGCCGACGACGAGTCAGGACGGCCCCAGCTGATCGGGGCCAAGTGCCCGCAGTGCGGCACCTATGTGTTTCCGCCGCGAGCCGACAACTGCCCCAACCCGGCATGCGACGCCGACCAGCTTGACCAGGTGCCACTGTCGCGGCGCGGCACGCTGTGGAGCTACACAGAAAACCGCTACGCGCCTCCTCCGCCGTATCCGGCTCCGGATCCATTCGCCCCGTTCGCGGTCGCCGCGGTCGAGTTGGCCGACGAGGGCCTGATCGTGCTCGGCAAGGTGGTCGACGGCACGCTGGCCGCCGACTTGAAAGTCGGCATGGAGATGGAGCTGACCACGATGCCGCTGTTCACCGACGACGACGGCGTCGAGCGGCTTGTGCACGCATGGAGGATCGCCGATGCCTGAGCCCGTTTACATCCTCGGCGCCGGGATGCATCCCTGGGGCAAGTGGGGGCGCGACTTCACCGAGTACGGGGTCATTGCCGCCCGGGCGGCGTTGGGCGAGGCCGGCCTGGATTGGCGGCAGATCCAGCTGGTGGCCGGCGCGGACACCATCCGCAACGGCTACCCGGGCTTCATCGCGGGGTCGACGTTCGCGCAGAAGCTGGGCTGGAACGGCGTGCCGGTCAGCTCGAGCTACGCGGCCTGCGCCAGCGGCTCGCAGGCGCTGCAGAGCGCCCGCGCGCAGATTCTGGCCGGCTTCTGCGACGTCGCGCTGGTGATCGGCGCCGACACCACCCCGAAAGGCGCCTTCGCGCCGGTCGGCGGTAAACGCAAGAACGACCCGGACTGGCAGCGCTTCCACCTCATCGGGGCGATGAACCCGGTGTACTTCGCGCTACTGGCCCGGCGCCGGATGGACCTCTGCGGCGCGACCGCCGAGGACTTCGCGGCGGTGAAGGTCAAGAATTCGCGGCACGGTCTGCAGAATCCGAATGCCCGGTATCGGAAGGAGACGTCGGTCGAGGATGTGCTGGCCAGCAACATGGTCGCCGACCCGCTGCGTCAACTCGACATCTGCGCCACTTCCGACGGCGCGGCAGCGCTGATCGTGGCCGGCGCGAAGTTCGCCCGCGAACACCTCGGCTCGCTCGACGGCGTGCCGTCGGTGCGCGCGGTCAGCACGGTCACCCCCCGCTACCCGCAGCACCTGCCCGAATTACCGGATATTGCAACGGATTCCACCGCGGTGGTGCCGGCACCGGAGCGGGCGTTCAAGGATCAGATCCTCGACGCGGCCTACGCAGAGGCCGGAATCGGGCCCGAAGACCTGAGCCTGGCCGAGGTCTACGACCTGTCCACTGCGCTGGAGCTGGACTGGTACGAGCATCTCGGCTTGTGCGCCAAGGGCGAGGCCGAAGGGCTGCTGCGCAGCGGTGCGACGACGATCGGCGGCAAGATCCCGGTCAACCCCTCGGGCGGGCTGGCCTGCTTCGGCGAGGCCATCCCGGCGCAGGCGATCGCGCAGGTCTGCGAACTCACCTGGCAACTGCGCGGCCAGGCCACCGGTCGGCAGGTCGAGGGCGCCAAGGTCGGCATCACCGCGAATCAGGGCCTGTTCGGCCACGGCTCGTCGGTGATCGTGGCGCGCTAAGCGTCTTTGGGCGCGTCGAGCGTTCCCAGCACTACTTCGGCCACCCGTTTCATGGTGGTCCGGCGGTCCATCGCGGCCCGCTGGATCCACGTGAACGCCTCCGGCTCGGTCATGCCCTGTTTGACCTGCAGTAGGCCTTTGGCACGTTCGACGAGTTTGCGGGTCTCCAGCCGGTCAGACAGCGTCGCCACCTCGCGTTCCAGCGCGGCGATCTCACCGAACCGGCTCAGCGCCAGCTCGATCGCCGGGATCAGGTCGGTGACGGTGAACGGCTTCACCAGATATGCCATCGCCCCGGCGTCGCGTGCTCGTTCGACCAACTCGCGCTGGCTGAACGCCGTGAGCACGACGATCGGTGCGATGCGTTTACTGGCGATCTCCGATGCGGCGTCGATGCCGTCGCGGCGTGGCATCTTCACGTCCATGATCACCAGATCGGGTTTGAGCTGTTCGGCCAGTTCGACCGCCTCCTGGCCATCGCCGGCCTGCCCGACGATGTCGTAGCCCTCCTCGCGCAGCATTTCGGCGAGGTCGAGTCGGATGAGCGCCTCGTCCTCGGCGATCAGAACCCGGCGCGGGGCCGAGACGTCGGCGCCGGTCGTAGCGGCAGTCATGACGACATTGTGTCGTGGGCGAACGCGACCAACGACCGCGGGGTTGTGACGTGGCGCAACCACCCGGATCCTCTATGGTGGGATGCCGTAGAAAGGCAAGCCCTCGTATCCCAACTGGCAGAGGAACGGGACTCAAAACCCCGACAGTGTGGGTTCGACTCCCACCGAGGGCACCCACCACGAATGCTGTACACCATCGGCCACGGCGCCAAAACCGCCGACGAATTAACCGCCGCGCTTCGCCAACATGACATCGCTCTGCTGGTCGACGTGCGGAGCTTTCCGGGCTCCCGTCGCAACCCCGACGTGTCGAAGCAGGCGATGCCTAAGTGGCTCAAGGATGCGGGGATCGACTACCGCCACGAAGCCGATCTGGGCGGACGACGCAAGCCGCCGGCCACCCCGATACCGCGGGACCGGTGGTGGGAAAACCAGCAGTTCGCCAACTATGCGGCCCACACCCGCACACCGGAGTTTCAGGCCGCATACCGGCGCCTGCTACAGGAAGCCGACACCCGCGACGTTGCGATCATGTGCGGAGAGCCGACCTGGTGGCGTTGCCACCGGCGGATGATCGCCGACCTGGCCACCCGCGACGGTTACCTCGTGCAGCACATCATGCCCAACGGGTCGCTGTCCGAACACCACATGTCCGGGTGGCTTACCACCCCGCCGGCCGACGGTTAGGCTTTTGCTGTGGCGGCTAAGAAGTGCGACGCCGCGTCGCAGCGTGCCGAGGGTGCGTTCCGCAAACCAGACTGTGTAGAGGCACTGCGGGCCCAGCCCCGGGTGCGCGACGAGCATTACGCCCAGCGGCTCGGGCAGCGGTTTCGGGTACTCACGGCCACCGCGGTGATCTCCGCGGTGGTGTCGGTGGCGTTCGGGATCGTCGGCCTCGCTATCGCGCGCGATCCGCTGGCCGCATTGAACCTCGGCATGGCCCCCATCTTCGCGATGATTCCGTGGCTGCACCGCTTCGGCGAGCTTGTCGCGCCGCTCACCTTTATCTTTTGCGCCTATCTCAACCTTGTCGTGATGGGTTGGCATATGGGCACGGGTACCGGGATCCAGTTCTTCTTCCTGGTGGGCGCCTGCGTGATCGTGGTGCTGCTGGGTACCGACCACATCGTGCTGGCATCGGTCCTGGCGGCCATCGGCGCCGCGCTGACCATCGCGTTGCAGGTGCGCGTCCCTGAAGACACCGGGGTTCAGCCGCAATGGGCCTACACGATGTACTTCGCCATCAGCGTCGTCTCGGCGTGGGCGATGGTCGTCGTCATTCTCTGGTACGCCGGGCGGGTGATTGCCCGCGCCGAGCAGGCCATGGAGCTGGAGTACCAAACCTCCGAGGCCTTGCTGGCCAACATCCTGCCGGCCAGCATCGCCACCCGGCTGAAGGATCCGGCGCGAGACCTGATCGCCGACAAATACGACGACGCCTCGGTGTTGTTCGCCGACATCGCCGGCTTCACCGAGCAGGCCAGCGACACGCCCCCGGACGAGCTGATCAGATTTCTGAACCGGCTGTTCACCGATTTCGACGGGCTGGTCGACAAATACGGGCTGGAGAAGATCAAGGTCAGCGGCGACTCCTACATGGTGGTCAGTGGGGTGCCCTGGCCGCGCCGGGACCACGTCGAGGCGCTGGCACACCTTGCACTGGACATGGCCGACACCGCGGCTGCGCTGACGGGTCAGCCCGGCAAGACTGTCCCGCTACGGATCGGGCTTGCCAGCGGGCCGGTGGTGGCCGGTGTCGTGGGGTCTCGTCGCTTCTTCTACGACGTGTGGGGTGACGCGGTCAATGTCGCGTCCCGGATGGAGTCCACCGACGCCGTCGGGCGGATCCAGGTGCCCGAGGTGGTCTACGAGCGCCTGAGAGGCGGTTTCGTGTTAGAGGAGCGCGGCGAGGTCAACGTCAAGGGCAAGGGCATGATGCGCACCTGGTATCTGGTCGGGCGTAAGCCGGGTGCCGGCGAGGACGGGCTGCGCGCCGAGGCGCCGCAGACCGCCGACGTCTAGCAGCTCTGATAATCGCTGCACCGCAATCGCGCATGTGAGAAACTTCGCGGATGCAACCCACCGCTGTCCCAACCTTGTTGCCGCATCTGTGGAAGTCGACGCTGGTGTCGGGCATTCTGGCGCTGGCCCTTGGCATCCTGACACTGGTATGGCCGGGAAAAACCATCCTGGTCGCCGCCATCCTGTTCGGGTTGTACCTGCTGATCACCGGGATCACGCAGGTCCTCTTCGCCTTCAGCCTGCATGTCTCGGCGGGCGGGCGGGTGCTGCTGTTCATCAGCGGTGCGGCCGCACTGATTTTGGCGCTGCTGGCCTTCCGCCACTTTGGTAACGATCCCTTAATGGCAATCCTGTTGCTGGCCATCTGGATTGGCGTCGGTTTCCTCTTTCGCGGTGTGGCGACCACGGTTTCGGCCATCAGCGATCCCGCCCTGCCGGGCCGGGGGTGGGCGATATTCCTCGGTGTCATCAGCCTGTTGGCCGGCATCGTGATGATCGCCTCGCCCTTCGAATCGATCTGGATCCTCGCACTCGTCGTGGGCATCTGGCTGGTCGTCATCGGCGTGTTCGAGATCGCGTCGTCGTTCGGCATGCGCAGCGCCTCCAAGAGGCTGCATGAGGCGCTGACGGGTGGGGGTTCGGCAAGCTCCTGACTCTGGCGCCCGGCCGTCTTGTCTACTACAATGCGTCGTAGTAATCCGTAGAACTACGCTTCCGCAGTTCCGGGAGATGGCAGATGGACGTCGTAGACATTTCGCGTTGGCAGTTCGGTATCACCACCGTCTACCACTTCATCTTCGTGCCGCTCACAATCGGTCTGGCGCCGCTCGTCGCGGTCATGCAGACGGTGTGGGTCATCACCGACAACGTCGCCTGGTATCGGCTCACCAAGTTCTTCGGCAAGCTGTTCCTGATCAACTTCGCGCTCGGCGTGGCCACCGGGATCGTGCAGGAGTTCCAGTTCGGCATGAATTGGAGCGAGTATTCCCGGTTCGTCGGCGACGTCTTCGGCGCACCCTTGGCCATGGAAGGCCTGGCGGCGTTCTTCTTCGAATCCACCTTCATCGGCCTGTGGATCTTCGGTTGGACCCGGCTGCCCCGGTTGGTGCACCTGGCCTGCATCTGGATCGTCGCGATCGCCGTCAACGTATCCGCGTTTTTCATCATCGCGGCGAACTCGTTCATGCAGCACCCGGTCGGCGCGCACTACAACCCGGAGACCCGGCGGGCCGAGTTGACCAGCATTGCGGCGTTGCTTTCGAATAACACGGCGCAGCAGGCCTTTCTGCACGTTGTCAACGGCGCGCTGTTGACCGGCGGAACGTTCGTGGCCGCGGTGTGTGCGTGGTGGATGGTCCGCGGCAAAAACGCCGATGATGCCCGCACCATGTACCGCCCGGCCGCCATCCTCGGATGCTTCGTGGCCCTTGCCGCGACGGTCGGGTTGTTGTTCACCGGTGACGCACAGGGCAAACTGATGTTCCGCCAGCAGCCGATGAAGATGGCGTCGGCGGAGTCGCTGTGCGACACCGAGACCGACCCCGACTTTTCCATCTTGACCGTAGGCACCCACAACAACTGCGAAAGCATCACCCGGGTGATCGACGTGCCTTACGTGTTGCCGTTTTTGGCCGAAGCCCGATTCAATGACGTGACGTTGCAGGGTGTGCGGAACATTCAGCAGGACTATCAGCAGCGGTTCGGGCCCGACGACTACCGGCCCAATTTGTTCGTCACCTACTGGTCCTTCCGGGTGATGATCGGATTGCTGGCGATTCCGTTGCTGTTCGCGCTGACCGCATTATGGCTGACCCGTGGCGGCCGAATCCCGGGGCGGCGCTGGTTCTCCTGGTTCGCGCTGCTGACCATCCCTACCCCGTTTCTGGCCAATATCGCGGGCTGGGTGTTCACCGAGATGGGCCGCCAGCCGTGGATCGTCGCCCCCAACCCGACCGGTGATCAGATGGTGCGGATCACCGTCCGCGAAGGTGTGTCCAACCATGCCACCGCGATGGTGATCACCTCGCTGGTGACGTTCACGCTGGTTTACGCGGTGCTTGCCGTCGTCTGGTTCTGGCTGCTGAAACGCTATGTCACCGAAGGGCCGCAGGAGCACGACGCCGAACCGACTGCGCGCCCTTCGCCCGGCGCGGACGAGGTGGCCCCGCTGTCGTTCGCCTACTGACAACCTGAAAGGAGTTGACCCGTGGGACTCCAGGAGTTCTGGTTCGGTGTGATGGCGGTGCTGTTCGTCGGCTTCTTCGTCCTCGAGGGCTTCGACTTCGGTGTGGGCATGCTGATGGAACCGTTAGCCCGCGTCGGGGCGGGTGATCGGGAGATGCATCGCCGCGCGGCACTCAACACGATCGGCCCGGTGTGGGATGGCAACGAGGTCTGGCTGATCACCGCCGGCGCGGGGATGTTCGCCGCATTTCCCGGCTGGTATGCGACGGTGTTCTCGACGCTGTACCTACCGTTGTTGGCAATCCTGTTCGGCATGATCCTGCGTGCGGTGGCCATCGAGTGGCGCGGCAAGATCGACGATCCAAAATGGCGTGGTTGGGCCGACTTCGGGATCGCGGCCGGATCCTGGCTGCCCGCCGTGTTGTGGGGTGTGGCGTTCGCGATCCTTGTCCGCGGCCTTCCGGTCGACGCCAACCACCATGTTCACCTGTCCATCGGTGACGTGCTCAACGTCTACACGGTGTTGGGCGGTCTCGCCACTGCCGGACTGTTCCTGCTTTACGGCGCGGTGTTCATCGCGCTGAAAACGTCCGGCGCAATGCGCGACGACGCCCTGCGGTTCGCGGTGTGGTTATCGTTGCCGGTGACGGTGCTGGTCGCCGGCTTCGGGGTGTGGACGCAGCTGGCTTACGGAAAGACCTGGACCTGGTTGGTGCTGGCGATCGCGGTGGTCGCACAGCTGGTGGCGGTGGCGCTGGTGTGGCGCCGTGCCCGGGAGGGCTGGGCGTTCCTGTGCGCCGGTGTGGTTGTCGCCGCGGTGGTGGTGTTGTTGTTCGGGGCGCTGTATCCGAACCTGGTGCCCTCCACGCTGAATCCTCAGTGGAGCCTGACCATCGCCAACGCGTCGTCCACGCCGTACACCCTGAAAATTATGACGTGGGTTGCAGTTCCTCTCGCACCGTTGGCGATGCTCTACCAGGGCTGGACGTATTGGGTTTTCCGGCAGCGGATTTCGGCTGACCGGATACCGCCGTCGACCGGCCTGGTGAGGCGCACGTCCTGAGTACGACCAGTCGCGCGCCGCTGGACCCGCGGCTATGGCGGGCCTCTGCGGCGCTGCGCCACTTCCTGACGGCCACCGTAGCCTGCGGTGTGCTGATCTCCGGCTGCGCGGTCGCGTCGGCGATCGTGCTGGCGCACATCGTTTCCCGGGTCATCGCCGACCCCGCCGCCCGTAGTCTGCACCAGTGGGTGTCGATGTTGTCGATCCTGTTGATGCTGTGGGCAGTTCGTACCATTGCGCAGTGGCTTCAGGCGCGGCTGGGCCAGCGGGGTGCCAGCGCGGTGATCGCCGACCTGAGTGGCCAGGTGCTGACGGCGGTCACCGCCCGCGACCCTAGGCGGTTGGCGACCCAGCGCGACGCCGCCGCGGCGGTGGTGACCCGTGGACTCGACGGACTGCGCCCGTATTTCACCGCGTACCTGCCCGCATTGTTGCTGGCGGCGATACTGACCCCGGCCAGCGTTGTCGTTCTGGCGGCGTACGACCTTAAATCGGCGGTGATCGTGCTGATCACGTTGCCGCTCATCCCCATCTTCATGGTGTTGATCGGTCTGGCAACCGCCGAGCGCTCGGCGGCGGCGCTGGCCGCCATGACCACACTGCAGGCCCGGCTGCTGGACCTGGTCGCCGGCATTCCCACGCTGCGCGCACTCGGCCGTGCCAGCGGACCCGAGCATCGCATCGCCGAACTGTCCGGCGCGCATCGGCGTTCCGCCATGGCGACACTGCGGATCGCGTTCCTCTCCGCACTGGTGCTCGAACTACTGGCCATGCTGGGTGTGGCCGTCGTCGCGGTCAGCATTGGCCTACGTCTGGTGTTCGGTGGGATCAGCCTGACCGCCGGTTTGACCGTGCTGCTACTGGCACCCGACGTGTACTGGCCGCTGCGCCGCATCGGCGTGGAATTCCATGCCGCCCAGGATGGTCGGGCCGCGGCGGATAAGGCGTTTGCACTGATCGAGGACTCTGCCACCACCGCACCGGGATGCCGGACGGTATCGGCGCGGGGTGCGGCCGTCTGTATCGAGAAACTGACCGTCACCGGGCGCGACGGCGCTGCTCCGCACGAGTTCAGCGCAGTGATCGAACCCGGCCAGGTCACCGTGTTCACCGGATCCAACGGTGCGGGAAAGAGCACCACCCTGGAGGTGATCGCCGGCATCACCCCGCCGACGTCGGGCCACGTCACGGTGGCCGGGGTCGACATCGCCGACCTCGAACCGAGCGCGTGGTGGCGACAGGTTTCCTGGCTGCCGCAGTACCCGGTCCTGGTGCCGGGCACCGTCGCCGGCAACCTGGCCCTGTTCGGACAACTGCCAGATATCGAGTCTGCCTGTGCGGCAGCCTGTTTCGATGCGGTACTGGCCGACCTGGCCGACGGGATGAGCACGATGATCGGGCGCGCGGGCGTCGGGCTGTCGCTGGGTCAGCGGCAACGGCTCGGTTTGGCCCGCGCGCTCGGCTCGCCCGCGCCGGTGCTGCTGCTCGACGAACCGACGGCCCATCTCGATGCGGTAACCGAAAACGCGGTGCTGCAAGCGATTGTCGAACGCGCGCGGGCCGGTGCGACAGTGGTGGTCGTCGGGCACCGTGAACGGATCCTCGCCATCGGCGACCGTGTCATCGAGGTTGCCGGAGAAAGGCTCGACCGAGAAGAACATGTGCGTCATGCCCACGTCTGACCCGCTGCAGGCCGCGCTGCGGCTGCTACGCCCCCGACTGCCGCGTCTGCTGCTGGCCGTCGTGCTCGGGGTGCTGTCGCTGAGCAGCGCCCTGGCGCTGGCCGGGGTATCGGCCTGGCTGATCACCCGGGCCTGGCAGATGCCACCAGTGCTCGATCTGTCGGTCGCGGTGGTGGCGGTGCGGACGTTCGCGATTTCTCGTGGCGTGCTTCACTACTGCGAACGGCTGGCCAGCCACGACACCGCGCTGCGCGCCGCCGGCGCCGCCCGCGCACAAATCTATTCCCGCCTGGCACACGGTCCGGTCGATGTCGCAACCCGGTTGCACAGCGGTGAACTCGTGGCACGGGTCGGCGCCGATGTCGATCAGCTGGCCGATGTGCTGGTGCGCGCCTTGCTGCCGATCAGTGTCGCGGCGGTGCTGGCAGTGGCGGCGACCGCGGTCGTGGCCATCATCTCCGTACCGGCCGCGGTGGTCATGTCGATCTGCCTGCTCGTCGCCGGGGTGATCGCACCCTGGTTGGCGGCCCGAGCCGCCGTCGCGCAGGAAGCCGTCGCGCGACGGCATCTGTCCGATCGTGACGTGTCGGCGATGCTTGCGCTCGAGCATGCGCCGCAGCTACGCGTCGGCGGCACCCTGCTCGACGTCATCGCCAAGTCAGGGCGGCGACAGCGTGACTGGGGAAACGCCATCGATGTCGCCGCCAAGCCGGCTGCGGTCGCCGAGGCCATGCCCACGGCCGCGATCGGGGTCAGCGTCTTGGGCGCCGTGGTGGCCGGCATCGCGATGGCAGACATGGTCGCGCCAACCACGCTGGCCATCCTGATGTTGTTGCCGCTGTCGGCATTCGAGGCGACCGCTGTGCTGCCGGCGGCCGCGGTTCAGCTGACCCGGTCACGGTTGGCGGCGCGGCGCCTGCTCGACCTGGCGCCCACCGCCACCGTCGTTAGTGTCGAGCCGGATCGCCCACTGCCCCACGGATTGTCAACGGGCTGGCTGCGTGCGATGGATTTAGGCGTCGATCTGCCGCCGGGTGCCCGCCTGGCGGTCACCGGGGCCAGCGGCGCCGGTAAGACGACGCTGCTGATGACACTTGCCGGTCTGCTGCCCGCCAGGCACGGGAAGGTCACGCTCGACGGAATAGCACTCGATCTGCTCGACGAAGACCAATTACGGCGCACCATCGGATTTTTCGCCGAGGATGCGCATGTCTTCGCCACCACTGTCCGGGACAATCTGCTTGTGGTACGCGGTGATTGCCCGGACGACGAATTGACCTCGGCGCTGCACCGGGTAGGCCTCGGCGGGTGGCTGGCCGGTCTGCCGGACGGACTGGCGACGGTGCTGCCCGGCGGTGCTCGCGCGTTATCGGCGGGGCAACGCCGACGGCTGTTGCTGGCCCGGTCACTGATCTCACGAACGCGGATCGTGCTGCTCGACGAACCGGCCGAACATCTCGATGCCGCTGATGCCGCGCCCATTCTGCGCAGTCTGCTGAATCCGTGCGGAGCGCTGATCAGCGCAGAACGCACGGTCGTGGTGGCTACTCACCATCTGCCGAGCGACATTGGCTGCACGGAGCTGCGCATCGACGGCAACAGGTATTCTGGCGCGGGATGACCGCATCCTCGGATGACCCACCGGGCACCCAACCCGGCTATCCTACCGCCGTACGCCGGCTACCCGCCCATCAGGCCCAGGAACGGTCTCGGTATCGCGTCGCTGGTACTCGCGATCACGGCACTGTTGTCGGTCTGGTCGGTGGTCGGTGGGATCGTCCTCGGCGTCGTCGCGGCGGTGCTCGGCTTCGTCGCACGGCGACGGGTCAAGCGCGGTGAAGCCAACAACGGTGGGGTGGCGATCGCCGCCATCGTGCTCGCCATCATGGCGGTCATTGTCGGAATGGTCTTCGCAGGGGTGTGGGTCGTGTTCTGGCAGGAAGCCGACGGCGACAACTACGTCGACTGCCTCCAGCAAGCCGGGCCGGACCGCGTGCGCGCGCAGCAGTGCGCGGATCAGTTCCGCGACAAAGTGCAAGACAAGTTCGGCGTCACGGTAAGGACCCCGCCGTCCGCTCCGAAGCCGTAGTTCAAAGGCGCCGTCGGCGCGGCATGAACTCCAGCGACATCAGGATGTACAGCAACGGAAGCAATTGGGTCAGTCTCACCAGCGCGTAACGGCGGTCGCCCGACGCATGGAACTTGCGCAGGTAGCGGTACAGCGACTCCAGCGCAATCAACGGGTCAAGGAGGTGGATCAGGCGGTAGAAGACGGCCTGCATCCGTCCGCGATGCTTCTCGTCGAAGATTTCTGGGAACGCCGCGAATGCCAGCGACAGATGTTGTGCCCCAGCGTCTTTGGCAGCCATAACCATGTCGACGGACAGCCGTTCGTCGATCCCGTTCGGGGAGCCGCGCCGACGCCACGGCACGTCGAGACTGATATCGCTGCCGCCGCCGGCGACCGCGTAGCGGTGAAAGCCCTGCACCCGGCCGGTGGTATCCCGGGCGATGATCAGCTGAATCCCGGGATAACGGCGTTCCAGCGCCCCGTCCAGGGCCATCGAGAATCCGCGCTCGGTGTGTGCTCCGCTCGGCGATGCCCGCAGCAGCTGGGTCAGTTCGGCGAGCCGTTCATCGTCGAGTTCGTGCTCGGCGACGATCTCGGTGGTGATACCGCAATTGTGGGTGCGCTTGACGGCCTGGCGCAGATTGCGGAACTTCCGGCCGACCATCTCGAAATTGCGGACATCGATGACGACGTCGCGGCCGACCGGCACGGTCCGCAGCGACTGACCGATCACCGCCGGGTCGCTCCACAGCGCGAGCCTGCGCTCACTGCAGCACACCACCACGATCCGCCAGCCGCGGGTATGACACATCGCCGCGAAATCGGCGACCAGTTGAGGGAATTGCGTTTCGTCCCCGATCGGGTCGCCGCTGACCACTGCATAGCCGATGCGGGTACGGTACGCCAGCGCCGCGGCACCGTCGGCGCTGAAGTAGTGGCACTTGCGCACCTGCATGGCGAACGGTGCCAGCGGATCGCCGCGGGTGGCGTTGATCAGCGCCCATACCCGGGGCAGGTCGTCGGCGTGCGAACGCGCCGTCGTCGGCCACATCAACGCCAGGCCCGACCCGGCGATCAGCAGACCACCGAGCAGGTCAAAGGACAGCAGGTGAGCGCCCAGCCCGGCGACCAACACGACGACCGCGACGGCTGCGTGTGTGGCGGTCACCGGGCGACCCAGGAAGATGCCGCGGGCGATCAGCGCGACCGCCGCCAGCACGGTCAGCGACCATCCCAGCCGGCCGGTGGCCTCAAAATCAGCATGCTGGTAGCCGCGAACGACTACCGCGATCAGCCAGCACGCTGCGCTGAGCAGCGCTAACGCGCCGATCCAACGCGCGGCTGGCGAGTCAACGTGAACGACGACCCGTTCGCTGGCGCGCAGTCTGGGTGCGACATCGACCGACGACTCGTTCACGCCCACCTCCGGTTGTCCTGCTTCCCCGGTCGATTACCCAGAACGGTACGCTTTGACCCCGGTTGTTGTACCTGTACAGCGCGTGTCGCAACCGGATCGTTGCCCGGCGATCGGCGGCGGACTTAGCGCCGTGAGCTGGGGAAGTACTTCACGACACCTTCTTGCGCCACGGTGGCGACTACCCGCCCGGCGCGGTCGAAGAAGTGCCCGGTGCCCAGCCCGCGGGAATCCGTGGCCACCGGCGACGACGTGGAGTAGAGCACCCAATCGTTGAGGTTCACCTGACGGTGAAACCAGACCGTGTGATTGACGCTGGCGGCAAAAATACGGTCGAACCCCCACGACAGTCCATGGGTGGTGATGATCGAGTCCAGCACGGTGGTGTCCGACGAACACACCATCGTCGCGGTATGAAGCACCGGATCGTCGGGCAGCACGCCGTCGGCCTTGATCCAGACCCGGTTGTGGGCCAGCCGTTCGCCCTTGTCCCGCATCACCCAGGACGGGTCGTTGGTGTAGCGGTATTCGATGGGCCGCAGCGCCTTGACGAAGTGCGGCACGGTCTTTTCGTAGCCGCGGAGCAGCTCACCGAGTTTCGGCAAGGTCTCGGGATCGGCGACGTCGGGGGGTTCGACGTCGTGCTCGAGGCCCCGGCCGCCGGACAGGTAGGAAATCATCGCCGTCGCCAACAACGTGCCGTCCTGCACCGCATCCACCCGCCGATTGGCGAAGCGGCGCTCGTCGCGTAACCGCACCACCTGGAATTCGATGTCCTTGGCCGAATCGCCTCCGTTGACGAAGTGCACCGAGAGCGCATTAGGCGGCAAGTCGCGGGTCAGGGTGCGGCTGCTCGCCACGAACGACTGTGCCATCAGCTGACCGCCGAAGGTGCGGGGCGGGGTTTTGCTGGGGTGGAATCCGATGAAGAGGTCGTCGGCGACACGACCCAGATCCAGAACCGCCATCAGCTCGTCGAAATCGGACACCGCTAGACGTCGTCCTCGCCGATGCGGTGCACGTGGATCAGGTTGGTTGACCCGACGGTGCCCGGGGGCGCGCCCGCCACGATGACCACCAGGTCGCCACGCCGGTAGCGGCCGAGTTCCAGCATCGATTTGTCGACTTGCCGGATCATGCCGTCGGTGGACTGCATGGGCGGGACGATGAACGTCTCAGTTCCCCACGTCATGGCCAGTTGGCTGCGCACCTCGGGCAGCTCGGTGAAGGCCAGCAGCGGCAACGGGGTATGCAGGCGGGCCAGTCGACGCACCGTATCACCGGACTGGGTGAAGGCAACCAGCGCCTTGGCGTCGAGTCGCTCGCCGATGTCGCGGGCGGCGTAGGAGATCACGCCGCGCTTGGTGCGTGGCACGTGCGTTAGCGGCGGGGCGGCGGTCGAATTCTCTTCGACCGCGCAGATGATGCGCGCCATCGTGGCCACCGCGGCCATCGGATGCTTGCCGACGGCAGTTTCCCCGGACAGCATCAGCGCGTCGGCGCCGTCGAGCACCGCGTTGGCGACGTCGGAGGCTTCGGCCCGGGTCGGGCGTGAATTCTCGATCATCGAGTCGAGCATCTGGGTTGCCACGATGACGGGTTTGGCGTTCTCCCGGGCCATTTGGATGGCCCGCTTCTGCACCAGCGGGACCTCTTCGAGCGGCAGCTCCACGCCCAGGTCGCCACGTGCCACCATCACCGCATCGAAGGCCAGCACGACAGCTTCGAGATTGTCGATGGCTTCTGGCTTTTCGAGTTTGGCTATCACCGGTACCCGACGCCCGACCTGATCCATCACGTCGTGAACCAGCTCGACGTCGGACGGCGAACGCACGAACGACAGCGCCACCATGTCGACACCGAGATCCAGTGCGAACTTGAGATCCTCGATGTCCTTCTCCGACAGGGCCGGGGCGGACACATTCATCCCGGGCAGCGACATTCCCTTGTGGTTGCTGACCGGACCACCCTCGGTGACCGTGCACACCACGTCGTCACCGTCGATCCCGTCGACTATCAGACTGACCTTGCCGTCGTCGATCAGAACGCGGTCACCGGGCACGGCGTCGTTGGCTAACTGCTTGTAGGCGGTCGACACTCGGTCGTGACTACCTGCGCAGTCGGCCACCGTGATCCGCACCGTTTCGCCGTTGGCCCAGTAGGTCGGACCTTCCGCGAAACGGCCCAGCCTGATCTTCGGGCCCTGTAAGTCCGCGAGCACCCCGACCGCGCGACCGGTCGTGTCGGACGCGACCCGGACACGTTCGTAGGCGGCTTTGTGATCGCTGTAGTCGCCGTGGCTGAAGTTCATTCTGGCGACGTCCATTCCGGCCTCGACCAGTTCCTTGACCGTTTCGTCAGTGTTGCTGGCCGGGCCGAGAGTACAGACGATCTTGCCACGTCTCGTCACGACGAATCAGCATAGTCTCGACGGCTGATGTGACGATCACCACGGCCGGTCGGTTGTTCCTCGGTTAGATTCCATCGCGCAGCGGACGACCCTGCGGGTCGCGCACCTTGTCGGTGAGTATCAGCACGGCGTCCACCACACCCCAGATTGCCGCGCCAAGCCCGAAGGTCACCAAGCCCACAATCAGTTGCGCGATTCCCAACCCGGTCTGCCCCAGGTAGATGCGTCCGATACCGACGACCCCGAGCAGACCGATCAGCTGGAGAAGACCCCCCACGATTTTGGATTTGTCCGACAGTGGCTCGCCGGTCAGGGCGTGGCGGCCGTAGGGCGCCGCCGGGTCCGCGAAGGTGCTGGGCGGATACGGCGAGTCGCCCGGCGCAGAAGGATCACTCACGCCCTTCAGCATGCCAGCTCGTCGCGCGGTCTTGGGGTGCTATCGCCCGGACCTGCGTGTTACCCTCCTCAGTCGCGACCGCCACCCCGTCGGTGTGGAACTGGTCGGCTCCGGTGCCTGCGCCACAGGTTCTTCGGCTTCGGTATCGGCGGCCAGTTCGTCAGGTTCGGCTTCTTCTGCGACGTCCTCCGTTTCGTGGGTCTCGGATTCGACGTCTCCGACTTCCGGTTCCTCGGCTTCCTCGGTCTCGGATTCTTCAGCTTCGGCCTCTTCAGGCTCGACTTCCTCAGCCGCAGCCTCTCCGGTTTCCGGCTCCTCGACTTCAAGTTCCTCGGGTGCCTCGGCCTCCTCAGGCTCGATAACCCGCGCAGAGTCGGTCGCGGCTTCTACCGACCTCGTCGGCTCGTCGGCTTCGGTGACTTCGGTGGCAGCGGCTGGCGCAGCCGCAGTGACCAGTTCGCTCGTCGGCTCCGGCTCCACTTCCGGTTCCGCGGCCCTTGCACCGCCGAGCGTCGCCGGGTCTTCCCGGCCCTTCGCCGCCAGGATGAAGTAGACCACCGCACCGATGAAGACAAAGGTCGATGTGAACGAGTTGACCCGGATTCCGGCGATGTGGGTGGCGACATCGTCACGCAACAGTTCGATCCAGAATCGCCCGACGCAATACCCGGCGACGTAGAGCGCGAACAGTCGGCCGTGACCGATCTTGAAGCGCCGGTCAATATAAATGAGCATGACGAATACCAAGACATTCCAGAGTAATTCGTAGAGGAACGTCGGCTGCACCACCGCGCACACCTGTCCGGTCGACACCCCGTCCAGGGGTTGGCTACTGCCACACCCGTAGGGGCCGCGATTGAAGATCTCCAATCCCCACGGCATGGTGGTTTCGCGGCCGAAAAGCTCCTGGTTGAAGTAGTTTCCGAGCCGGCCGATCGCCTGCGCCAGCACAATCCCGGGGGCTACTGCGTCTCCGAAGGCGGGCAGCGGGATACCGCGGCGCCGGCAGCCGAACCACGCGCCGACAACGCCCAGTGCGACCGCGCCCCAGATACCCAGGCCACCGTCCCAGACCCGCACCGCTGCGCCCAGACCCGCGCCACCCTCACCGAAATAGGTTCGCCAATCGGTGGCCAGGTGATAGAGGCGGCCGCCGATCAATCCGGACGGCACGGCATACAACGCGATATCGTAGATGATGCCGCGTTCCCCGCCCCGGGCTTCCCATCGCCGGTCACCGATCATCAGCGCGACCACGATTCCGACGATGATGAATAGCGCGTAGGCGCGGATCGGCACCGGACCCAGGTGCCACACTCCACGCGGCGGGCTCGGAAAGTATGCGAGCATGGTCGTCGTCACGATGTGGGAATCCTTTGTCGCACACCGGCGGCGAGCTCCTCGGTCAGCGACCGCAGGGTAGGGATGCCGTCGGTCAGCGTCGACACCAGCGCGGAGCCTACGATGACGCCATCGGCGTACCCGGCGATCTGCGCCGCCTGTTCGGCCGAACGCACGCCCAAACCCACGCCCACCGGTATATCGGAAATCTCCCGCACCCTGCGCACCAGCTCGGGTGCGGCCTGCGATACCGCCTCACGAGCGCCGGTAACCCCCATGATTGATGCGGCGTAGACGAATCCGCGCGATGCCTCAACAGTTCTCGCCAAGCGTTGCGGTGTCGACGACGGTGCCACCAGGAAAATGCGATCCACTCCGTGTTCGTCAGACGCCGCCAACCACTCGTCAGCCTCGTCGGGGATGAGATCCGGGGTGATGAGTCCCTGCCCGCCGGCCGCCGCGAGGTCCCGCGCGAACGCATCAACCCCATAATGCAACACCGGATTCCAATACGTCATCACCACAGCGCGACCGCCGGCCGCACTGATCGCCTCAACCGCGGCCAAGGTGTCCCGTACCCGTACGCCACCGCGCAGCGCGACCTCTGACGCCGTTGCGATGGTTGGACCGTCCATACCCGGATCCGAGTACGGCACACCGACTTCCACGAGATCGCAACCGGACTCGACCAGTGCGGTCATCGCGGTCACCGACGTCGGCACATCCGGGTACCCGGTCGGCAGGTAGCCGATCAACGCCGCGCGACTGTCCTGCCGGCACGCTCCGAAAAGCTCGGCCAGCCGGCTTGTTTCACTCTGCTCAACAATCACGGTCGCTTCCCGTCACGAAGCAGACCGAACCATTTCGCGGCGGTTTCGACGTCCTTGTCACCTCGTCCGGACAGGTTCACCACGATGACCGCCCCGCCGCCCAGCTCGGCGCCCAGCGGCAGCGCCCCGGCCACCGCGTGCGCGGATTCGATGGCGGGGACGATGCCTTCGGTGCGGCACAGCAGAGAAAACGCGTCCATCGCCTCGGCGTCGGTGATGGGCCGATACTCGGCACGCCCGGTCTCCCTGAGCCGGGCGTGCTCGGGGCCCACCCCGGGATAGTCCAGACCCGCCGAAATCGAGTGTGATTCGATCGTCTGGCCGTCCTCGTCCTGCAACAGGTACGAGAACGATCCCTGGAACGCGCCCGGTGACCCACCGGTGAATGTCGCGGCGTGACGACCCGTGTCGACTCCGTCACCGGCCGCCTCGAAGCCGACCAGTCGCACCCCGGGATCGTCGAGGAACGCGTGGAAGATCCCGATGGCGTTGGATCCGCCGCCCACGCATGCCGTGACGGCGTCGGGCAGCCGCCCGGCCTGATCCAGGATCTGCACGCGCGTCTCGAGTCCGATGACTCGCTGGAAGTCGCGAACCATGGTCGGGAACGGATGCGGTCCCGCGGCGGTGCCGAAGCAGTAGTAGGTGTTGTCGGCGTTGGCGACCCAATCCCGAAACGCCTCGTTGATCGCGTCTTTGAGGGTCTGCGAGCCGGACTCGACGGAGACGACTTCGGCGCCGAGTAGCCGCATCCTGGCCACATTGAGCGCCTGGCGCGCGGTGTCGACCGCACCCATGTAGACGACACAGTCCAGACCCAGCAGCGCGCAGGCCGTGGCAGTCGCAACCCCGTGCTGGCCGGCGCCGGTCTCGGCGATCACCCGGGTCTTACCCATCTGCCGGGCCAGCAAGGCCTGGCCGAGCGCACTGTTGAGTTTGTGAGAGCCGGTGTGGTTCAAGTCTTCCCGCTTCAGGAAAATCCGCGCTCCGCCGGCGTGCTCGCTGAGCCTTGCGGCCTCATACAGCGGAGTCGGCCGACCGGTGTAGCGCGCCTGCAGCTTGTCCAAGGTGTCCAGGAAGCCCTGATCCGTGCGGGCTTTCTCGTAGGCGGCGGTGACCTCCTCGATCACTGCCATCAACGCCTCGGCGACGAACCGGCCACCGTAAGCACCGAAATGACCCCGCGAGTCGGGGTCGTAGCGGGTCGGTGCCGCGATGGCCGCACTGGAACGCGGAAGTTCCGGGTCGGGAAAATCTGCCATCATTCAACGCGCAAGTGCACGCCTAGCGGGCCGGCTTCGGACAGGACGGATGCCTTCCCGCCGTGACCAGGTCGGCAACGGCCACACGGGGATCACCGCTGGTGACCAGACCCTCGCCGACGAGCACCGCATCGGCGCCCGCACCTGCATAGGCCAATAGATCGGCAGTGCCCCGCACCCCGGATTCGGCGATCCTGATCACGTTGGTCGGTAGCCCGGGTGCGATGCGTGCGAAGCTGTCCCGGTCCACCTTCAGCGTCAGCAGATCGCGGGCGTTGACGCCGATCACCCGCGCCCCGGCCTTCAGCGCGCGGTCCGCTTCCTCCTCGGTGTGCACCTCGACCAGGGCCGTCATGCCCAGCGATTCGGTGCGCTCCAACATCGACACCAGCGCGGACTGTTCGAGCGCCGCGACGATGAGCAGCAACATGTCGGCGCCGTGCGCGCGCGCCTCGTGAATCTGGTAAGGGCCCACGACAAAGTCTTTCCGCAACACCGGCACCGAGACCGCGGCACGCACCGCATCGAGGTCGGCCAGCGAGCCGTGAAAGCGCCGCTCCTCAGTCAGCACACTGATGATCCGCGCACCGCCGTCCTCGTACGCACGGGCCAGCTTGTCCGGCTCGGAGATCGACGCGAGTTGACCCGCCGACGGGCTGGCGCGCTTGACTTCGGCGATAACGCCGATACCGGGTTCGCGCAGCGCCGCCATCACGTCGAGCGGCGAAGGCATCGCCTCGGCGGCCGACTTGATCTCGGACATGCTCACGACGGCCTCACGAGCGGCAACGTCGGCGCGAACTCCCTCGATAATGGAGTCGAGCACGGTTGCCGAACTCATGTCGGTACTTCTCCTTTTTGGCCCCACCGTCGCCGCAGATTCAACGGCGTTCATCGAAGGGTAGCGACCGTCAGCGCGCGGTCCGTCACCGACCCTCGGTGTCGGCGTCGTGTCTTGTTTCGGTCGGGTCACGGCCCTCGTCGAGCGCATCCCAGATCATCCGTTCCGACGCGGCACCGTCCTCGCGCCGGGCCATCGACCGGCGGACCGTGGGTGCGGCGTATTTGGCGGTCCCGCCCGATGTCGCCGAGTGCATCAGCAGAACGGCGCCGGCCAGGGTGCCCGCGGCTGCTGTCAGGGCAATTCCCGCACCGGTGTGGTACCGCTGGCTTCCGGCCAGCGTCAGGAGCGAGATGTGCGCGAGATCGGCTGCTCGCACCGCCACATCGTGGACCACCCACAGGCTGATCGCGAGATAGCCGGTCGCCAGGCTCACCGCGGCCACCAAAACCGCCAGCACGCGCAGCGGCCAGCCACGCACCGCTACCGCGGCGACGGCCGTGACCAGCAGCAACAGCGCCAACGGCAGCAATGCCGCCGACCAGGCGGCCCCGGGAAGGGTGACGGTCTTCGGCTGTCCCAGCCCGTCGAACGATGTGACGGCGGCCCACGGTAGCCGCGACGCCGCCCACAACCCTGCCGCGGCCAGCACCAGCAGCACTTGGGCGATCCGGATCGCGAGCCGGCCCCGGCGATCGGGGTCAGCCGTCACGGCCGGTGTCCGGAGTAGAGAGGGTTTCGGCGGCGCCGATCGCACCCAGCACCGCGCGGGCCTTGTTCGTGGCCTCGGTGTACTCGTACGGGCCGTTGGAGTCGGCCACCACCCCGCCGCCGGCCTGCACGTAGGCGGTGCCGCCGCGCATCAGCGCGGTGCGGATGGCGATCGCGAAGTCAGCGTTGCCGGCGAAGTCGAGGTAGCCGATCACGCCGCCGTAGAGGCCGCGGCGGGTCTTTTCCACCTCTTCGATCAGCTCCATCGCCCGCACCTTCGGTGCGCCGGACAGCGTGCCCGCCGGGAAACAGGCGGTCACCGCGTCCAGCGCGGTGCGACCCTCGGCGAGCATCCCGGTCACCGTGGACACCAGGTGCATGACGTGGCTGTAGCGCTCGATGTGGCTGTAGTCCTCGACCCGCACCGTGCCCGGCACACAAACCCGGCCAAGGTCGTTGCGGCCCAAATCGACCAGCATGAGGTGCTCGGCACGCTCCTTGTCGTCTTCCAGCAGCTCTTTTTCCAGCAGCTGGTCCTCTTCTTCGGTCTGCCCACGCCAGCGGGTCCCGGCGATGGGATGCGTCGTGGCCCACTGATCATGCACGGTGACCAGCGCCTCCGGACTGGACCCGACAATCGAAAACGCTGTGCCCCCAGCGTCATTGGGGACATGCATCAGATACATGTACGGACTCGGATTAGACACCCGCAGCATGCGGTAGACGTCGATCGGCGCGACGTCGGTATCCATCTCGAAGCGCTGCGACGGCACCACCTGAAAGGCCTCGCCGGCCGCGATTTGCTCTACCAGGTAGTCGACGATCTTGCCGTATTCCTCGACCGTGCGCTGGGCGCGGTGTTTGGGTTCTGGGCGGCTGAACGTCGTGACCGTCGAGGGCAGCGGCTGGCCCAGCGCCGCGGTCATCACGTCCAGCCGGGCGAGGGCGTCGTCGTAGGCCTCGTCGACCCGCTCATCGGTGCCGTTCCAGTTCACGGCGTTGGCGATCAACGTGATGGTGCCCTCGTGGTGGTCGACGGCGGCCAGGTCGGTGGCCAACAACAACAGCATGTCCGGCAGGTTGAGGTCGTCGACGGCCAGGTCGGGCAGCCGCTCCAGTCGTCGCACCAGGTCGTAGGCGAAAAAGCCCACCATGCCGCCCGACAGCGGGGGCAACCCGGGCAGCGCCGACGTGGCCAGCAACTCCAGCGTGGCGTGCAGAGCCCGCAGTGGGTCCCCGCCGGTGGGGGCGTCCTGTGGCACCGCGCCAAGCCAGACCGCTTCGCCGTCGCGCACCGTCAGCGCGGACGGCGCACCGGCACCGATGAAGGACCACCGCGACCACGATCGGCCGTTTTCGGCCGATTCCAGCAGGAAGGTGCCCGGCCGGTTGGCGGCCAACTTTCGGTACGCGGATAGTGGCGTTTCGGCGTCGGCCAACACCTTGCGGGTCACCGGAACCACCCGGTGTTCGGCGGCCAGCGCGCGGAAATCCTCTCGCGAGGTGGTGGCGGCGGCAAGATTGGCGTGCACGCAGCCATCTTCCCAGACGCGGCGATCACCTCCGGCGTAGCCTGACGGCCATGAAACCCGGTGACAAGGTGGCCGACTTCGAACTTCCCGACCAGACCGGAGCGCCGCGCAAGCTCAGCGCGCTGCTGGCCGGCGGGCCCGTGGTGCTGTTTTTCTATCCCGCGGCGATGACGCCCGGTTGCACGCGCGAGGCCTGCCACTTCCGTGACGTGGCCGCCGAGTTCGCCGCCGTCGGCGCGCAGCGGGTCGGGATCAGCACCGACCCGGTGGACAAGCAGGCCAAGTTCGCCGACGTGCACAGCTTCGACTACCCGCTGCTGTCCGACACCGATGGAACGGTCGCTTCGCAGTTCGGGGTGAAGCGTGGGCTGCTCGGCAAGTTGATGCCGGTCAAGCGCACGACGTTCGTCATCGACACCGACACCACGGTGCTCGATGTGATCGGCAGCGAGTTCAACTTCAACTCGCACGCCGACAAGGCGTTAGCTACGCTGCGGGCCCGGTCCTCGGCATAGCCGGGAATGCCGCTATCGAACGGCGAGGCGTTCGCCGGTTACACCATCCTGAAGCTGTTGGGGTCCGGCGGGATGGGCGAGGTCTATCTGGCGCAACATCCACGGCTGCCCCGTCGCGATGCGCTGAAGATCCTGCCGGTGAATCTCACCGCCGA
Organism: Mycobacterium sp.; assembly: GCF_050700595.1. Classification (GTDB taxonomy): domain Bacteria; phylum Actinomycetota; class Actinomycetes; order Mycobacteriales; family Mycobacteriaceae; genus Mycobacterium. The sequence continues at coordinate 3,695 of NZ_JBOHHI010000148.1, read as the reverse complement.
CAGCGAGTTCCGGCAGCGATTCAGCCGGGAGGCCGACCTGGCCGCCGGGTTGTCGCATCCGAATATTGTCGGCATCCACGACCGCGGGGAATACCGGGGGCAGCTGTGGATCTCGATGGACTACGTGCAGGGCACCGACGCGGCAGAGCTGCTGCGCCGCCAATATCCATCCGGCATGCCGCACGCGGAGGTCGGCGAGATCATCTCGGCCGTGGCGGACGCCCTCGATTACGCGCATTCGCAGGGCTTGCTGCATCGTGACGTCAAACCCGCCAATATCTTGCTCGGTGATCAGGGTCCGCGCCGGCGGATCTTCCTCGCCGATTTCGGAATCGCTCGCCAGCTCGGTGACATCAGCGGTCTGACTGCTACCAACATGATGGTCGGCACCACCGCCTACGCCGCGCCGGAGCAACTAAAGGGCGCCGACGTCGATGGGCGCGCCGATCAATATGCCCTGGGCTGCACCGCTTTTCAGCTGCTGACCGGTGTCGCGCCGTTTCAGCATGCTAATCCGGCGGTCGTCATCAGTGCGCACTTATCCGAGCCGCCGCCGCTGGTCGGCGAGCGGCGGCCCGAATTGGCAGCGCTCAACGGCGTCATCGTCCGGGCGCTCGCCAAGAATCCCGACGAAAGATACACGAGCTGCTCGGATTTCGCGGCGGCACTGCACGACCAACCGGCTTCGGCGGAGGCGGTGACCGTCGCCCGAGCGCCAACTCCCACGGCGCGCCGTCGTCGGCCGCAGTCCGCGGTGCTGATATCGGCGATCGCCGCAATCGTGTTGGTCGCGATAGCCGCGGTCATCGGTGAACATTTTCTTGGCGGGCAGTCAAACCAGGCGAGCACCACGTCCACCCCGGCTCCCGCGCCGAGCACCGAACCCGCGCCCAACACCGAAGCGATAACACCGCCGACGCCGTCGCTTCAGCTCTCCAGCTACATCACCGATCAGTCGGGTGTGTTGGCCGTTCCGGGCCGGGCCGCGGTGCAACGGGCCATCGACAAGCTCTACGCCAACCGCAATGTGCACCTGTGGGTGGCGTACGTCAACAATTTCTCCGGGCTCACGGGGCTCAGGTGGGCCGAGGACACCATGCGCGCCAACGGACTAACCGATACCGACGCGTTACTGGCCATCGCGACCGACCAACGACACTTCTCGTTTCGCGTGCCGGGAGCAATGACCAGCGGAACTGCAATCGACGTCGAGGCGATCCGGCGACGCCAGATCGAGCCCGCGGTGGCGCGCGGTGAATGGGCCCGCGCGGCGGTAGTTGCGGCCGAGGGACTGGAAAACGTGGGCGGTTAGTGGCCCTTGGGTACTCGTTGCTACGACACATGCGGCAGCAACAGACGGCACACCTGTCCGGCCAGTGCCGGCCTTCTCTTGCGACAATGCTCGTATGGGCGAGCAAAGCATCTGGATGCAGAAGGTCGCGGCCGATCCTGGGCATTCGCACTGGTATATCGAGCGCTTCCGTTCCATGGCGCGCGCCGGCGATGACCTGGCCGGCGAGGCTCGCCTCGTGGACGCGATGGCACGCCGAGGCGCCCGCATCCTCGATGCCGGCTGCGGCCCGGGCCGGTTGGGTGGGTATCTGGCCGCGGCCGGTCACCACGTGGTCGGCGTCGACGTCGACCCGGTGCTCATCCAGGCAGCCGAGCAGGACAATCCCGGGCCGCAATGGATAGTCGGCGACCTCGCGGAGGTCGACCTGCCCGCGCGGGGCATCACCGAGCCGTTTGACGTAATCTTGCTGGCGGGCAACGTCATGACATTTCTCGCGCCCAGTACTCGCGTCCAGGTGCTGAGCCGGGTGCGTGCCCACCTCGCAAGCGACGGTCGAGCGGTGATCGGCTTCGGCACCGGACGCGATTACGAATTCGGGCAGTTCTTCGACGACGCAGCAGATGCCGGGTTCGCGCCCGATCTGCTGCTGTCCAGCTGGGATCTGCGACCGTTCACCGATGACTCCGACTTCCTTGTCGCCATTCTTCGGCCGGCCTAGGGATTGGAAACCGCGGGCCGCTAGAAGGGTGGGGGGCTGGTTTCGCTCGTCGACGTGGGCGGCGTTGAGTGCGCGTTCGGCGTCGATCCGGCGCGCGCGGTCTTGTTCGCGAGTTCGGCGACGCACCGGCATCATGAGTCCGCAATCGCCGGGCGGGCGATGTGGCCTTGGCGCAGCAGGTAATTCGCCGGTCAGCAGGCACAAGCTCGGGAACAGCAGGCGACTACCCGGGTGGGTGGTGCAGGTGTGTCCGGTTGGCGTCGTCCACACGATGGTGCCATCTGGATATTGCTCTTCGCGCCAACGAGTCCAGAAAGTTTTCAGCAAATGATGTTTTCGGCACACGCATTTGAGATTCGACGGGTGGGTCGGCCCCAGCGGATAGGGCACCGTGTGGTCCACATCGCAAAACTCGGCGGGGCGATCGCAGCCCGGGAACCGGCAGGTCAAATCCCGGCATCGGACGAACCGCTCCAGCGCAGCCGACGGCCGATAACCGGGCTCAGGAACTACCGCGTCACCGGGATGGTGCACCGGCTGCAGCTTGGCGCCGGTGCGAATCAACTCGGCCAGCAGCGGTGTGGGCACCACCCCGCCGCTGGTGATCACCGCCGCAGGCGATGTGACGGCGGGCCGATCGGGTTCGGGATCGGGCGGCCGCACCAGCGGCGCCTCGGGTGTAAGAGGTTGCGATCGCTCCTCGCCCGACAGGTGCCGATCGCGCGGAGCGCTCAACGACGATTCCTCGGCCACGACATGGATGACCACACTGCTGGCCCGTTGGTCAGTGTCGGCGCCGGCCGGACACTCGACATTGCCGCAGGCGCACGCCAGCCGGTCAACACCGGCGGCCAACGCCCCCAACGCGTCGGCGCGACGCTGGGCGATCGTTCGGGGGTCGTCATCGCACACTTCGTGGGCCATCTGCATCAGCCGCCGATCCAACACCGCGGCATCGGTGGCATATAGCCGTCCCCACATTGCCGCGGTACCCGACTGTTGGTCGGCGGAGTCGATGACCACGTCACGACTGCGCGCCCGCAGCCGGGTGCGGCGCAACGCCCCCGGGTCATACTGGTCGACAACCGCCTCGATGGCTTGTGCTGTCTTGTTCGCCGACAGCGGCCCGAAGCGGGCCGCATCCTCGGCCAACGTCTTATCGACCAGCTGCAGCGCTTCAGGGTCTTTGATCAAATCGGTATGCCAGGCAATCGTCGCCGCCAATCGGGCGCTGATAACACCGTCGGCAAACAGGGCGCCCACCCGGGGCAGCCGTTCGCGCAGCGCCACCGCCAGATACATCTGTCCCGACGCCATCCCATGGCTGATGTCCTGAGCGGCGGCGACCTCGGCAGCCATCGCGTCCCAGTTGTCACACGACCACCGCCCGGAGTCGGTCGGACCGTCGGCGCGGCGGGCCACCAGTTCGGCGACCGCGGCCAGTCGGCGCGCCGCGGCGGCAGCCTCCACTACCGCCCACCCGCCGATCGCCGCGACCACCATCGAGTCATCGGCCTGCTTCAGCTCCGCCAGACCCGGCAGCCCGTTATCGAACATATGTGGCGCTCCACGGGTTTTCGTGGGCGCCTTTGTGCTGTTCAGGGATGTTTTTTGTTGCGGGAGAGGGTTGTCGGCGTTTCGCGGGTGAATTGAGGGACGCGCACGGGGTGTGGCTCTAGGTTT
>NZ_JBOHHI010000147.1:0-2876 GCF_050700595.1 Mycobacterium sp. | reverse complement strand
GGATCAGCGGATGACACGCCGTACAGATCTAGCTAATACATGATTACACATTTCGAGTCCGTGGATGCATACCAGCAGCTCACAAAGCCCTGCATTGATAGACGACCTAAAACGGGGGGAACTTCGGTTTAGTGAGCCGCCGCAGACCACCAACCCGGCCAAGTAGGGCGCCCCGGCCCGCGCGGTGGCCCAGGCCGCCGGCAACGCCACGAGCGCCGACACCCAATCCCAAGCGCAGTTCGGCACGACCACCGCTTCCCAGCAGCTGACCGCGTCCAACGCCAGAGTGCAGATCGCCGACCCACCACCGTCACCCTCGTCCCGCAAGGCCAAACCGCTGCCGCCCCGGCCGGCAGCACCGTCACCCTCGGGACGGGCACCGCCATACACGTCAACAGCGGCTTCGTCACCGTCATGGGCGCCGGCATCGGCACCCGCGTCGAGAACGTCCCTGTCACCATCGATGTCGGCAGCACTGTCAAAACCCTCGGTACGTGCTACGAGGGCAGAACGTGGTCCCCGCCAACACTCATCTCACTGCCACCTCCAGTCCCATCACCCTCACCCAGTACCACCACGTCAAGGACGTCGTCGAGCTCGTCAGCGGCTCCGCCACCATCGGTACCGGCACACACGGCCGAGGTCATAACCAACACACACCAAACCGCCGTCGCCCCCAACCCCATCCCGAGCTCGTCTAGCGCATCCGGCGGGGCGGGTTGTATTTAGTCCCATATCGCTTCCGGCGATCCGCCCGGTCAATCATCTGGTCGACCAAGGCCGCGCAATCATCCGCACCCGGCTGACCTAGCAGGATATAGAACGGGCCCCGGGCGCGCTGTCACTTAATCATGCGCGTGCTGACCCGGGCCCCTTGGGCCGCTAGGCGCAATTGTCATGCCTTGCTGACCGACCAGCCGGTATGGCAGACGCCGTAATTCGGTGCCGTTAATGCTGACGGCGAACGTGTACGAGCCGAGCTTCTCGAACGGGAGAATCGGCACGTTGACGGCTAACGCAACATTCTGGCTTGCGCCGGCTTCGAGTTGGGGCGGACGGCCAACGTTGAACCGGAGGTCGACGTTGAACGTCTTACGATCGGTCGCATTCGTTTGCACCTCAACCGGGTTGTCATCAGCGTCCAGGAGAGCGATGTGAACAGCATGGTCTTGGTTCGTCTCGGTCCAAGGGACTTCAATGCACATTCCCACCGCCAGTGACACCTGCCAAGGGCTGGGTTGGCCCGCCGGAATTACGGCTTGATCAATGCCGCCTCCCGACAGGTAGAGCCGGTTGTTCTGAGCCTCCGCGTGGTTGCACAGCAGTGCAGCTAACTCCATCGATCGCCTACTCCCAGGAAACTCGACATAATGTACAGAACGGTCATACCGTAGCAGCATTACGGTATGACCGCCACGAATCTCGGTACGTCAGTGCACGCAAGGGCTCCAGGAGGCTGATATGGACGACGACCGCGGACGTTCCGTCCGTGAAGAAGCCGAGGTTGCGGATGAGCTTGAGAAGGTGATTCGAAAGACTTCGCCGCGACGGTCCGAGAAGAGGCAACGTGCGGCAATGATCAGCATCCGCGTCACGGCAGAGGAGTTACGTGTCGTTCAAGCTCAGGCCAAAGCTCGCGGTCTGACTGTGAGCCGGTATGTCCGCGACAGCGCATTGCGGCCCGCGCAGCGGTCCACGCCGCCTATGGCCATACATAGGATCGTCGCGAACACAACTTCCGCGGAAACGGAGACGTCGCCGACAAAGGAAGTAATGGACAAAGAGCCCCCCGCGCCCAGCAGGCCCTATCTTTTCGTCGCCAGCTCATCGGCGTCGTAGCAGCGCGCCCGCGGCAAGCCGCCAACTCCCACCGCCCGGCTAAAGCTGGGTGACGTTGTCGGCCGACCAGTAGGCCTTCATCGCGGCGACCTTGCCGTTCTCGTCGAACGCCATCACGTCGATCGGCTCGATCACCATCCTGCTGTCGCCGACCGTCACGGTCAGCCGAAACTGAAACGCCGCCTCGCTACCGGCGACCCGCAGCGACACCAGTTCGCATTGCCGCTCGGCGTTTTCGACCGCGGCGTAAAACCCCCGGATCGCCTGCCGGCCGACGTGCACCTCGCCGCCGACCGGATCCTCGACGGTGGCGTCGTCGGCATACAGCTCGGCGATGTCCTCGGCGCTGCCCTTGGCGACCAGGTTGATGTAGCGGTTGACGGTGTCGGCGATGTCTTGAGCACTCGGCATGAGACGTCACGCTACCGCGACAGCGCGGCGGCCAGATCCTCGGTCGTGGTGACCGGCAGGTCGCACACCCGCCCGCGGCATACATAGGCGGCGTCGGCGCCGCCCACCCGGTCGCGGCCGACCAGCAGCTCCGACGAGTCCACTTCGCCGCCGATGACGATCGCGCCGCCGGGCGCAAGCCGGCGCGCTTCGGCAAGCAGCGACGATCCCGGCGGGTCGCAGGCCACCGCGACCTGCAGCGGACCGCGCACCGCGGATTCGGCGACGGCCAGCCAGTGCCCGGCGGAGCGTGGCGCGCGCTCCAGCAGCACGGAATGCGCCGACAGCGCGTCGGTTGCCGCCTGCCGATACGCCTCGGACCGCTCCTCGACCAGGTGCGCGGCGATCAGCAGCGCCTCGGCGATCGAGGATGCGCCCGACGGCGTCGCCCCGTCCAGTGGGTCGGCCGGCCGCAACACCAGCTGCTCGGCGTCATCGGCGCTGTCGAACCAGCGGCCCGGCCGGTCAGGATCGGCGAAGTGCGCCAGCGCGAGGTCGATCAGCTCGGTCGCCGTCGTCAGCCAGCTACCGTCGGCGGTCAGCTGGTAGAGCGTCAGCAACCCGGTGGCCAGCATCGCATGGTCTTC
>NZ_JBOHHI010000146.1:0-4160 GCF_050700595.1 Mycobacterium sp. | reverse complement strand
GGCTGGGGCCAAATCCCCGGCGGCCCCAGCGGCGGCGGCGGTCCCGGCGGCGGCGGCGGTTGCGTTCCGGGTGTCGGTTGCGGCGGCTGGCCCTGATCCCACGCTGGCCGCCCGGGTTAAAGTTCGGGTATCTCGATCGCAAGGGGACCTCGAATGGCCAAGCTCAGGTTCGGATACTTCATCGCACCGTTCCACCGTGCCGGCACCAACCCGACGCTCGCGCTGCAGCGTGACCTCGACTTCGTCGAACACATCGACGCGCTGGGCTTCGACGAAGTCTGGATCGGGGAGCATCACTCGGCCGGCAGCGAGATCATCAGCTCACCGGAGATCTTCATCGCTGCCGCCGCCGGGCGAGCTAACCGAATCCGGCTCGGCACCGGGGTCATCTCGCTGGCATACCACAACCCGCTATGGGTTGCCGACCGGCTGATGCTGTTGGATCACCTCACTCACGGTCGAGTGATCGGCGGGGTAGGGCCCGGTTCGCTGCCCACCGATTCGGGGATGATCGGACTCAACCCGACCGACACCCGCGAGCTTCTGGAAACCAACCTCGACATCGTCGTGCGCCTGCTGGCGGGGGAGACGGTGACCGCCAAAACCGCAACCCACGAGTTGTTCGATGCCAGGTTGCAGCTGGCCCCGTACTCCGACGATGGGATCCCACTGGCCGTCGCCGCGGTCGCCTCGCCGACCGGTGCGCGGCTGGCCGGCAAGCACGGCATCGGCCTGCTGTCCATCGGGGCAACGCTGACGATCGAAGGCTTCGACGCACTCGCTTACCACTGGGGCATCGTCGAAGAGCGCGCCGCGGCCTTCGGCACCCAGGTCGACCGCAAAAACTGGAGCCTGGTCGGCCCCTTCCACATCGCCGAAACCGACGAACAGGCCCGCGCCGACGTGAAATTCGGCATCGAGCCATGGTTCCATTACTTCCAAAAGGTCGCGGCCTTCCCGCAGATGACCATGCCGGGGGATCGACTCGACGAGATGATCGACATCATCAATGACAGTGGCGCCGGTGTGATCGGCACGCCGGAGCGGGCGCGGGCCCAAGTACAGCGGCTGTGGGATCAGTCCGGCGGCTTCGGCGGCATGCTGCAAATGGGCCACGAGTGGGCGAATCCGGCAGCTACCAGGCGATCGGCGGAATTGTTCGCCGCCGAGGTGATGCCGTACTTCCAGGGCCAGGCGCAACCGACGATTGACGCGGCTGCGCGGGCCAGCGAAGTGCGCGAGGACCTCGCCCAGACGCAACTGCAGGCCATCGACCACATGACCAAGAAATATCAGGACGAAATCGGGTCGAAATAACCGACCGTCACCCGCTACCTTTCCTTGCGGATCAACCGCCACAGCGCCTCATGATCGGGCGCCAGCAACTCGTCGATGCGCTGATGGTCCACCTCGGCGACGATGATCTCACCCACCTCCTGGTGGACATCACTGAAAATGCCGTGGGACTTCATCTTCTCGGTCTGATAGACGTTGTCCTCGGTCGGAGTGACGTAGTGCACCGCGTCGGCCTTGAAGCGGGTCACCAGCCAGAGATGAATCAAAGTCATCAGCCGCTTCTGGCGTAACTTCTCTTCGAAAGTGTTCTGGTCGCGCACCGTGAGGATGGTGGTTTCGCGGCGGTCCTGAAAAGGGGTGAAGATCACGTTGGCGAGCTTCTCCTCGGTGTGACCGCCCTCGCGGTAAATGACCAGCTCGAGCAGCTCCGAGCCGGCGCGCTGCGGCCGTAGCTGCGCGCGGAGCCTCTCGTCGAGCTGGTAGTACTCGCTCCACATCGCCAGCCATTCCTCCAGCAGCTTGCGCGGCACCTCCGTCTGTACGAGATGCTGGTGCTGGGTGGATCCCTCGCCCATCGCCTTGGTCGTCGCCGTGCGCCCCGAAGAGGCGAGCAGTGCGGCGTCGCTCCGCGGCCCACCGACCAGAGTTTGCGGCGTGCGGTACGGCGACTCAACCAGGCGCAACTGACGCTGCAAGCGAGCCAGCGCCAACATGCCGTCCTGGCGCAGAGCGGTGGCGAACTCTTCGGCGGCGAGGCCGTCGATTTGGTGGCCGCCGTAGGTGATGAAGTTGAAAACGAAGCCCATCTTGCCGATCTCTTCGGGGAAGGCCCGCATCTCCTCGTCGGTCATTCCGGTGGTGTCCCAGTTAAACGAGGGAGAAAGGTTGTAGGCCAACATCTTGTCGGGATATTGCGCATGGATCGCCTCGGCGAACTGGCGGGCGTCGGCGAGATCGGCGGTCTTGGTCTCCATCCACAGCAGGTCGGCGAACGGCGCCGCGGCCAGCGACTTGGCGATCGCATACGGTATGCCACCGCGGACCTGGTAATAGCCCTCGGGGGTCTTCGCCAGCTCACAGTCCCATCGGGCCGCGGCGCCCAATTCCCTCGCCTTGTCGCGGGCATCATAGAACGGCGCACGCTCGGCGAACCGCTTCCACTCCGCGGCGCTCATGTCGCGCGGTTCGTCCTCGCGCTCCGCGAACTCCAGCACCTCCGCCACGGCCTCCCCGTAGGTCATCAACCCGGCGTCGTCTTCCCAGACCTCGACGAACCGCGCCTCGACTTTGTCGTAGAGAGCGTCGAGCGATTGAGCCACACCGTTTTGTTTCCAGGCGGTGGCTGCCCGCGCGATCAGGTCGGCGATGCCCCGGCGCTCCAGCCAGGCATCCGCCGCGGCGTACTCGCCCTCGGGCAGCGCGTAGAGCAGGTGACCATTCAGCTCCTTGACCCCCAGCTCGTAGAACCGGCGCATCATCGCCAGGAAGCAGGCCTTATAAGAGGGGATCTTGAGGTTGGTGGCGCCGAGCAGGAACGGCTGGTCGCGCTCATCGGCACGGCTGTCGATCAGGTTGCCCGCCTCAGCATCGGTGCGCGCGACGATGATGCCAGGTACCCGCATGATGTCCAGCTGGAAGCGGGCGCTGTTGAGGCGCTTGATCTGTTCGTCGGAAGGCACCAGAACCTTGCCGCCCTGATGGCCGCATTTCTTCGTGCCGGGGCGCTGGTCCTCGATGTGGTATCCCGGCACACCGGCCTCGACGAACCGGCGGACCAGGTTGCGGACATGCGGATCGCCGCCGTGGCCGGTATCGGCGTCGGCGATGATGAAGGGCCGAAAATCGGTGGCCGGGGTCGCGGCCCGGTCCGCTTCGCTCATGCGCTGGCGCAGGTATTCCTGATTGCGGTCGGCGGTGAGCAGGGCACGCACCAGCCCGGCGGCCTCCTCGGGCACCTGACTCAGCGGATAGCTGGCCAGATCGGGCCCCGGGTCCTCGGTGGTGGAGCCCTTGGCAGAGGTGGCCCAACCGCCCAGGTAGATCCCCTCGATGCCCATCCGCTTCATGGTCACGACCTGGCCCGGCGAGTAGGGGCCGAACGTCGTGATGCTCTTATGCTGGGCGAACAGCTCGCGCAGCCGCCGGTAGAAAGCCTCCGCGGCCTCTCGCGCCACGGGGTAGTCGGCGGGGATCGTGCCACGCTGCTCTACGACCTGTCGGGCGGTGTAGAGCCGGATGATCTCGCCGAAGCGCGGACTGTCGACGTATCGCTGTGTGGCAGCGATGTCCTGTTCGAACGGTGTGCGGGGCTGTGCGTCCGCTTCGATAGTGGTGGCCATGGATTTACGCTCCTGTTCAGCGCGGTCCGCTGGAGACGATGAGAGTCTACCCGGGCGCCGTTTGCTGCCTGTCGTTTTCTTGCCATAGCCCGGTCTCGCCGCGCGGCAACCGTGGCGCTCGATCGACAGACCGAGCGAAGCTATTGGTGCACAAGGCGATAGGGACCGGGCTGGTCAGGGCAACTGATCTGTGTAGTCCCAGTTTTGGCCGAGGCGACGCGTGACGAAGTCGGCAGCTTGGCCTTCCATGCCGTCGACCGCATACAGCGTGTGCGCTCCGTTGTCGGTGCCGTCTGGCGAGCAGATCGGGTCGCCGGGCTCGCACAGTTGGACGGTCTTGCCCGCGTAGGCCTGACCGACGTTGATCTGCGGCGCATCGTACCTGGCCAAGAAATCGTTGGATGGTGTCCCGAAGAGGGCCACCGCGGCGACGTGGCTGGCGACCCCGGGCGCCATCGGTCCGGTAATGGCCTCGGGCGGGGTGTAGCCGTCAGGGATTCGGTCAGAGGTGACGTAACCCGTCAC
>NZ_JBOHHI010000145.1:0-29621 GCF_050700595.1 Mycobacterium sp. | reverse complement strand
TCACGCTCGATGGCCCCAGCCACGAAGTCGCGCGGGCGGGTACACCGATTTCGCTTACCTCAACCGAATTCGAGCTTCTGCGCTTCCTCATGCGCAATCCACGCCGGGCGCTGACCCGCACCGAGATACTCGACCGGGTCTGGAACTACGACTTCGCGGGACGTACCAGCATTGTCGATCTCTACATCTCGTATCTGCGCAAGAAGATCGACGCCGGTGAAGATCCGATGATCCACACCGTGCGCGGTGTCGGATACATGCTGCGGCCATCGGAATGAGGCCGGCCCGAACCGTACGGTGGTGGCGGCCGCGATCATTGCGGCGCCAGTTGGCGTTGGGTGTATCCGCCGTCGTCTGTGTGGTGTTGGTGGCCGTCGGCCTGGTCTCTGTGTTGAGCCTGCGCACGTACGTCACGACAATGAACGACGCCGAGGTCGCCGAGTCGTTGCACGCACTGAGCCACTCGTATGCCAGGTACCGCAGTGGCGAAGGTACCCACGCCGGCTCGCCGATCGGGCAAGCGATGTTGGGATTCACCGGACAAACACCGGGAAATTTCATCGCGGTGCTCCATGACGGCGTGGTGGTCGGTTCGACCGTCTTCGGCGAAGACGAGCCGCGGCCCGCTCCCCCCGACGTCATTCGCGCCATCGAGGCCCAACCCTGGACTGACGGGCCGCCACGCACCGAGGAGTTGGGCAGCCTCGGCTCTTACCGGGTCGACAGCCGCGCCGACGGCCCGGACCGCCTCATCGTCGGGGTGTCAGTGAACCTTGCCAACCGGATAATCGCCCGTCGAACGCTTACCGCCACAGTGCTTTTGGTGGCCGCACTGTTGGTGACGGCGGGGCTCACCGTCTCGGTGGTCGGCTACGCGCTGCGGCCGCTGCGGCGCGTGGCGGCGACCGCCGCCGACGTGGCGGGCATGCCGCTGATCGGCGACGAGCGCCGGATCACCGCGCGGGTGCAGCCCGACGACACCGACCCGGACAACGAGGTCGGAATCGTGGGACACACGCTGAACCGCTTGTTGGACAACGTCGATAGCGCGCTGGCGTATCGCGCCGAATCCGACCGTCGGATGCGGCAGTTCATCACCGACGCCAGCCACGAGCTGCGCACCCCGTTGGCGGCGATCCAGGGCTACGCCGAACTCACCCGCCAGGACAGCGCGGAGCTGCCGCCGACTACCGAGTACGCATTGGCCCGCATCGAGTCCGAAGCACAGCGGATGACCTCGCTCGTCGACGAATTACTGTTGCTGTCCCGGTTGGGTGAAGGCGAGGATCTGCAGACCGATAACGTCGATTTGGGTGATGTGGTGATCCACGCGGTGAACGACGCCGCCGTCGCCGCACCGACACACCGTTGGATCAAGGAACTGCCCGACGAGCCGGTGTGGGTGAGCGGTGACCGTGACCGGCTGCACCAACTGGTCAGCAATCTGCTGAGTAACGCGCGCGTGCATACTCCCGCGGGAGTCACGGTGACGACGGCGATCGCGCGCCAGATCGACGGCGACACCCCCTGCGCGGAGTTGACGGTCAGCGACGACGGGCCCGACATCGACCCGGAGCTCCTGCCGCACCTATTCGAGCGATTCGTGCGAGGAGACACGTCCCGGTCCGACGCAACCGGCAACGGGTTGGGTCTGCCGATCGTCGCCTCGATCGTCAAGGCACATGGCGGGACGGTGACCGCCGAGTCCGCCGGCGGCCACACCGTCTTCCGGGTACGTCTCCCGATGCTCGAACGGACCCGTTAAGAAAGCGTCAACGACGCCGACGCCCGGTGCCGGGCGGGCTTAGCGTCGACGACGTGGCTGTGGTGGTCTACCTGCTGTTGACCGTGGCGGTATTCGCGCTGCTGGGCGTGATTCTGGGGATGGTCGAGAACTGGTGAGCGCCGAGAACGCCGTCGGTCTGGTGCTGGCCGTCCTTATTGCGCTGTTCCTCGGTGCGGCCCTGCTGTTTCCGGAACGGTTTTAGTGAGCACCACCACTGCGGGTGTGCTGTTCCTCGCGCTACTGGTCGCGGCGCTGGCAGTGGTTCACGTACCGCTCGGCGACTACATGTACCGGGTGTACAGCTCGGACAAGCACTCGCGAACAGAGCGGTGCATCTACCGCTTCGTCGGCGCCAACCCGCAGTTGGAGCAGACGTGGGCCACTTATGCCCGCAGTGTTCTCGCGTTCTGTGCAGTCAGCATTGTCTTTCTGTTCGTCTTGCAGCTCGTGCAGAAATGGCTGCCGTTGCATCTCGGCAATCCTGCGACGCCGATGACGCCGGCGCTCGCCTGGAACACCGCGGTGAGCTTTGTCACCAATACCAATTGGCAAAGCTATTCCGGGGAATCGACGCAGGGCCATCTGGTGCAGATGGCCGGTCTGACGGTGCAGAACTTCGTGTCCGCCGCGGTCGGGATGGCGGTTGCCGTCGCATTCGTCCGCGGCTTCGTTCGCCGGCACACCGGTGAGCTCGGCAACTTCTGGGTAGATCTGGTCCGCGGCACGCTGCGCATCCTGTTGCCGATCGCCGTCGTCGGCGCGGTGGTGTTGGTAGCCGGCGGCGTCATCCAGAATTTCCACCTACACGACCAGGTGGTCGGCACACTGGCCGGCTCACCGCAGACCATCACCGGCGGGCCGGTCGCCAGCCAGGAGGTGATCAAGGAGCTCGGCACCAACGGCGGGGGCTTCTACAACGCCAACTCCGCTCACCCGTTCGAGAACCCGACCGCCTGGACGAACTGGATCGAGATTTTCCTCATCGCAGTCATCGCTTTCTCGCTGCCCCGCACCTTCGGCCGGATGGTGGGCAACACCAAGCAGGGCTACGCGATCGCCGCGGTCATGGGCATCATCGCCGCCGCCAGCATCACCCTGATAATGCTGTTCCAGCTGCAGCACCACGGTACCGTCCCCACCGCCGCGGGCGCCGCGACCGAAGGCGTCGAACAGCGTTTCGGGGTCGCCGATTCCGCGGTCTTCGCCGACTTCACCACCCTGACGTCCACCGGCGCGGTCGACTCCACCCATGACTCCTACACCAGCCTGGGCGGCATGCTGTCGCTGTTCAACATGCAGCTCGGTGAGGTCGCGCCGGGCGGTGTCGGCTCGGGCTTGTGCGGCATGCTCATCCTCGCCGTGATCACCGTGTTCGTCGCCGGATTGATGGTCGGGCGCACTCCGGAATACCTGGGCAAAAAGATCACACCGCGCGAGATCAAGTTCGCGGCCGGCTACTTCCTGGTCACCCCGCTCGTCGTGCTGCTCGGCACCGCGATCGCGATGGCGCTGCCTGGCGAGCGCGCCGGCATGGCCAATACCGGGCCGCACGGCCTCTCAGAGGTGCTGTATGCGTTCACTTCCGCGGCCAACAACAACGGCTCCGCGTTCACCGGCTTGATGGCCAACACAACCTGGTACAACACCGCACTGGGACTGGCGATGGTCTTCGGCAGGTTCCTGCCGATCATCCTGGTGCTGGCGCTGGCCGGCTCGCTGGCCCGTCAAGGGATCACGCCGCAGTCCCTCGGCACCCTGCCCACCCACAAGCCGCAGTTCGTCGGTCTGGTCGTCGGTGTGACCTTCATTCTGGTCGCACTCACGTTCCTGCCCGCGCTGGCACTCGGGCCCCTTGCAGAAGGGATCGGTTGAAATGCAGCCGGTCCGGGGCGGGCTGCTCGACCCCAGGATGCTGGGGAGGTCGTTGCCCGCGGCGCTGCGCAAGCTCGATCCCCGCACCCTGTGGCGCAATCCGGTGATGTTCATCGTCGAGATCGGCGCCGTGTGGTCCACCGTACTGGCCATCAGCGATCCGAGCTGGTTCGGCTGGCTCGTCGTGTTCTGGCTATGGCTGACAGTGGTATTCGCCAACCTGGCTGAAGCAGTCGCCGAGGGCCGCGGCAAAGCGCAGGCCGACACCCTGCGCAAGTCCAAGGCCGACACGTTGGCACGCCGTCTGCGCGACTGGTCGCACGGGGCGCCCGGTCTCGAGGAACAGCTCCCCGCGCCGCTGCTGCAACAGGGCGACATCGTCGTCGTCGAAGCCGGCCAGATCATCCCGGGCGACGGCGATGTCGTGGAAGGTATTGCGTCCGTGGATGAATCGGCCATCACCGGCGAATCTGCACCGGTGATCCGGGAATCCGGCGGTGACCGCTCGGCGGTGACCGGCGGAACGACCGTGCTCTCCGATCGCATCGTCGTCAAGATCACCCAACGGCCCGGTCAAAGCTTCGTGGACAAGATGATCGCACTGGTCGAAGGCGCCAACCGACAGAAGACACCGAATGAGATCGCGCTGAACATCCTGCTCGCTGCACTGACGATCATCTTTGTGTTCGCAGTGGCCACCCTGCAGCCGCTCGCGATCTACGCCAAGGCCAACAACCCTGGTGTGGCGGACACCCAAGCTCTCGGCCAATACGGCGTTACCGGAATCGTTTTGGTGGCGCTGCTGGTATGCCTGATTCCCACCACGATCGGGGCGCTACTCTCCGCCATCGGCATTGCCGGCATGGACCGGCTGGTTCAGCGCAACGTGCTGGCCATGTCCGGGCGCGCGGTCGAGGCGGCCGGCGACGTCAACACCCTGCTGCTGGACAAGACCGGAACGATCACGCTCGGCAACCGGGAGGCATCGGAATTCATCCCGACGGGCGGTGTGACCTCCGAGGAACTCGCCGACGCCGCACAGCTGTCCAGCCTCGCCGACGAAACTCCGGAGGGTCGCTCCGTCGTCGTATACGCCAAAGATGCGTACGGGCTGCGGGCGCGGTTACCCGGTGAGCTGGCCAACGCGCACTGGGTGGAATTCACTGCGGTGACACGGATGTCGGGCGTCGACATCGATGGGCGACAGTTACGCAAGGGCGCGGCCAGTTCCGTCGCGGAGTGGGTGCGTGGTCACGGCGGAACCATTTCTGCCCAGCTCGGGCAGATTGTCGACGGCATCTCCGCCGCCGGCGGAACGCCGCTGGTGGTGGGCGAGGTCTCCGGCCATGCCGGCGGCGAACGAGCACGGGTGCTGGGCGTCATCTACCTCAAAGACGTGGTGAAGCAGGGCATGCGCGAACGGTTCGACGCGATGCGCCGGATGGGTATCCGGACGGTGATGATCACCGGCGACAATCCGTTGACCGCCAGGGCGATCGCCGACGAGGCCGGGGTTGACGACTTTCTGGCCGAGGCCACGCCCGAGGACAAGCTGGTCCTGATCAAGCGTGAGCAAGAAGGCGGCCGGCTGGTCGCGATGACCGGCGACGGCACCAACGACGCTCCCGCGCTGGCTCAGGCCGACGTCGGGGTGGCCATGAACACCGGCACCAGCGCGGCCAAAGAGGCCGGCAACATGGTGGACCTGGACTCGGACCCCACCAAGCTCATCGAGATCGTCGAGATCGGCAAGCAGTTGTTGATCACTCGTGGCGCGCTGACGACGTTTTCGATCGCCAACGACATCGCCAAATACTTCGCGATCATCCCGGCGATGTTCGTGGCGCTGTTCCCGGGCCTGGACCTGCTCAACGTGATGCGGCTGCACAGCCCGGAGTCCGCGATCGCCTCGGCGGTGATCTTCAACGCGCTCGTCATCGTCGCGCTGGTTCCGTTGGCGCTGCGCGGGGTGCGTTATACGCCGAGCCACGCGTCGAAACTGCTGAGCCGCAACCTCGCAATCTACGGGCTCGGTGGGATCGTCACGCCGTTCATCGGCATCAAGCTCATCGACCTGGTGGTCCAACTGCTCCCCGGGATCGCCTGAGATGAACGTCTCTACCCTGGTTCGCCGGCACTGGGCCGCGCTGCGTGCGCTGCTCGTCTTCACCGTGATCCTGGGTATCGGCTACCCGCTGTTGGTATGGCTGATAGCGCAGCTGCCCGGTCTGCACTCGCGGGCCGAGGGTTCAATCATCCGGGTCGACGGAAAACCCGTCGGCAGCACGCTGATCGGCCAGTCGTTCACCGATGCCGCCGGTAACGCACTGCCGCAGTACTTCCAGTCCCGGCCCTCGGCAGCCGGCGGCCGATACGATCCCATGGCCAGCGGCGGCAGCAACCTCGGACCGGAAAACGTCGTGGACACCCCGGATCGGCCGAGCCTGCTCACCCTGGTGTGTTCACGCAGCAAGGTGATCGGTGAGCGGGAGGGCGTCAACGGGTCACGGCCGTTCTGCACGGGGGGTGGTGTGGGCGCGGTGCTGTCGGTGCTGGGTCCGCGTGACGCGCGCGGCAACGTCGTCCAGCCGACACGGGTGGTCAGCGTCAACGAGCCGTGCGCGACCACAACCCGGCCGTTCCTGGCCAGCTACGCTCGCGTGCGCGTGGAGTGCGCCCGGTTCGGCGAGGACTACTCGACCGGCCGAATCGTGCCGATCCGCGGAGCGGCGCCCGGCGATCCGCGGGTGCCGGCCGACGCAGTCACCGCCAGTAGCAGCGGCCTGGACCCCGACATTTCGCTTGCCTACGCCGATATCCAGGTCCCCCGGGTGGCCAGGTCCCGGGATATCACCCCCGATCAGGTCCGTGCCGTGGTGCGGGAGAACAGCAATGGCCGCGACCTCGGGTTCTTCGGTGAGCCACGCGTCAACGTGCTGGCACTCAACCTCGAACTCGACCGGAAGTATCCGCTCACAGGTGGATGATGGTCACGTGAGCGTCGTCGACCATCGCCGCAAACGCGGGGAGTTGCGCATCTACCTGGGTGCGGCTCCCGGCGTCGGCAAGACCTACGCGATGCTGTCCGAAGCGCACCGGCGACTCGAACGCGGCACCGACCTGGTGGCAGCCGTGGTCGAGACACACGGCCGCCGCAAAGTCGCGGAGCTGCTCGAGGGAATCGAGACCATCGGGCGCCGGACCATCGAATATCGCGGCAGCCGCTTCACCGAGCTCGACGTGAACGCCGTGCTGGCACGCAATCCACAGGTGGTGCTGGTCGACGAACTCGCGCACACCAACGTCCCCGGCAGCAAGAACCACAAACGGTGGCAGGACGTCGAGGAACTGCTCGACGCCGGTATCACGGTGATTTCCACGGTCAATATCCAGCATCTGGAGAGCCTCAACGACGTCGTCGCCCAGATCACCGGCATCGTGCAACAGGAAACGGTGCCGGATTCGATTGTGCGGCAGGCCGAGCAGATCGAACTCATCGATATCACACCGGAAGCACTGCAGCGCAGGCTATCCCATGGCAATGTCTACGCGCCGGAAAAGATCGACGCGGCGCTGTCCAACTACTTTCGCAGCGGAAACCTCACCGCACTAAGGGAACTCGCGCTGCTCTGGCTGGCCGACCAAGTGGACACCGCACTGGCCAAGTATCGAGCGGACAAAAAGATCACCGACACCTGGGAAGCACGCGAGCGGGTGGTGGTGGCGGTCACCGGTGGACCTGAATCGGAAACGTTGGTAAGGCGGGCGTCCCGCATCGCGTCGAAGGCCAGTGCTGAGCTCATGGTGGTGCATGTTCTGCGCGGCGACGGACTCTCCGGCGCGTCGGCGCCACGGATGGGCAAGATTCGCGAGCTGGCGAACAGCCTGGACGCGTCCCTGCATATCGTCGTCGGTGATGCCGTGCCGACGGCCCTGCTGGATTTTGCCCGTGAGATGAACGCCACCCAGCTGGTGATCGGGACATCCCGCCGTTCCCGCTGGGCGCGCATCTTCGACGAAGGTATCGGTGCGGAGGTCGTCCAGGAGTCCGGCACGATCGACGTGCACATCGTGACCCATCCGGAATCCCGGCGAGGCTTTCGCAGAACCCCGATCTCTCCCCGTGAACGTCGTGTCGTATCTTGGCTGGCGGCAATCCTGGTACCGACCGCCATTTGCTTTGTCACGCTGGGCATGCTGGACAAAATCCTCGACATCAGCGGAGAGAGCGCGCTGTTCTTCGTCGGCGTGCTGCTGGTGGCGCTGCTGGGAGGCGTTGCCCCGGCGGTGCTTTCGGCGGTGCTGTCCAGCCTGCTGCTGAACTACTTCCTGACCAATCCGCGACACACTTTTACCATCGCCGAACCCAGCGCGGCGGTCACCGAACTGGTCCTGCTGGTGGTGGCGGTGGCGGTCGCGGTTCTCGTCGACTTCGCCGCCAATCGGGCCCGGGAAGCCGGGCGTGCATCCCGGGAGGCCGAACTGCTGACACTGTTCGCGGGATCGGTGTTGCGTGGCGCGGATCTCGAGACGCTTCTCGAACGGGTCCGGGAGACCTACTCGCAACGCGCGGTCAGCGTGTTGCGTGAAAGCCCCGACATCAGCCAGATCGTCGCCGCCGTTGGCAAAGATCCCAGTGGCAGCGTCGATTCCGCCGACACCGCGATCGAGGTCGGCGATGACGAATTCTGGATGCTGCTGGCCGGCCGGAAGCTGGCCGCCCGCGACCGCCGGGTACTTTCCGCGGTGGCCAAGCAGGCCGCCGGCCTGATCAAACAACGTGAGCTGGCCGCGGAAGCCAGCAGGGTGGAGGCGATCGAGCAGACCGACGAGTTGCGCCGGTCCCTGCTCTCCGCCGTCAGCCATGACCTGCGTACTCCGCTGGCGGCGGCCAAGGTGGCGGTCTCGAGCCTGCGCGCGGAGGACATTGAGTTCTCAGCCGAGGACACCGCTGAATTACTGGCCACCATCGAGGAGTCGATTGATCAGCTCACCGCCCTGGTCGGCAACCTGCTCGACTCGTCCCGGTTGGCCGCCGGCGTCCTTGCGCCCACACTCCGGCGGGTGTACCTGGAAGAGACGGTGCAACGGGCGCTGGTCAGTATCGGCAGAGGCGCCACCGGATTCCTGCGACCCGGGATCGACCGGGTCAAAGTCGACGTCGGCGGTGCGGTGGTGATGGCCGATGCCGGGCTGCTGGAACGCGTGTTGGCCAACCTGATCGACAACGCGCTGCGCTACGCGCCCAACTGCGTGATCCGGGTCAACGCCGGCAGAGTGGGTGACCGCGTGTTGATCAATGTCATCGACGAGGGCCCCGGCATCCCGCATGGCAACGTGGAGCATCTGTTCGAGCCGTTTCAGCGGCTGGGCGACCGTGACAACACCAGCGGCGTCGGCCTGGGATTGTCGGTGGCCCGGGGTTTCGTCGAGGCGATGGACGGCACGATCCAGGGGACCGACACGCCGGGCGGCGGACTCACCGTCATCGTGGACCTGGTCGCGCCGGGAGAGCGGCAATGACTCGCGTACTCGTCATCGACGACGAGCCGCACATCTTGCGCGCGATGCGGATCAACCTGTCGGTGCGCGGCTACGAGGTGATCACCGCCGCCACCGGTGCGGGTGCGTTACGCGCGGCCGCCGAACACCGTCCCGACGTGGTGATCCTCGACCTCGGCCTGCCGGACATCTCCGGCATCGAAGTGCTGGCCGGACTGCGCGGCTGGCTGAACGCACCGGTGATCGTGCTCTCGGCGCGCACCGACTCGTCGGACAAGGTCGAGGCGCTCGACGCCGGTGCTGACGACTATGTGACGAAACCGTTCGGGATGGACGAGTTCCTCGCCCGGTTGCGCGCCGCGGTGCGCCGCAACGCCGCCGCGTCCGAAACCGACCAACCGGTGATCGAAACCCCGTCGTTTACCGTCGATCTGGCGGCGAAGAAGGTCATCAAAAACGGTTCCGAGGTACACCTGACGCCGACCGAATGGGGAATGCTCGAGGTGCTGGTCCGAAATCGCGGCAAGCTGGTCGGCCGTGAGGAACTCCTCAAGGACGTGTGGGGGCCGGCGTATGCCAAAGAGACGCATTATTTGCGGGTCTACCTGGCGCAGCTCCGGCGCAAACTCGAGAATGACCCGTCGCACCCGCGGCACCTGCTGACCGAGGCAGGCATGGGCTACCGCTTCGAGGTGTGAACCTCGGCGCCCAACGTGCGCTCACGGCGAAAAATCGCCAAAATCTCGCCGCTGGTACACGTTCGGCGTGTGCCGGCTTGTTCCGGCGCGTGCGAGCACCGCTTCGCGGTCTGACGGTGGTCGACGAAACTAACGGAGTGAAACCCATAGCCACACTTGAAGGTTAGGATTGCGAATTCGTTCCGCGTGAGCGCGGGCCCAGCGTCCTCGTCGATGATCAGCGTCGCCTCGACGTCCATGCCATGATCGGGTGAGCGATTACCGGCAGCCTGCCGAGCAGCGCCGAAATCTGGCGGACAAGGGCTGCGCGGCCGTCCATGACCGGGGTAAGTTTTGGTTAATGGGCATTTACTAGTCGCGACGGGGGTGGTGTCGGTGCCGGGAAGTGAGTGGCGCAGGAGGCCCAGGGACCGCCGCCAACACATCCTGGCTACGGCGAGGCAGTTGTTGAGAGCATCCGGCTACCACGACGTGACGATGGTTGCCATCGCCGAGAAGGTGGGCATCACCCCGGGTGCTCTCTACCGGCACTTTGCGAGCAAGGCGATGCTGCTCGAGGAGGTGGTAGCGAGCAGCGTTGACGAGGTTGCTCCGGTCTTCGACGACCGGATGTCGATACGGCAGGCTCTCGCTGCGAACTGCGCGATCGCCGTGCGGATCCGCGATACCGGCGTCCTGTGGTCGAGGGAAGCACGGTATCTTCCCGAGGCGGGTTACGAGCGGCTGCGTGAACGGCTTCGTGCGCATAACTGCTTCTACCGCACCCTTATCCGCGCAGATCGGCCGGAGTTGAGAGACTCGGATCCCGAGTTGCTCGCGTGGGGTGTTCAGTCGGTTCTGGCCAGTCCGGGTTATCACTCGGTTCAGCTTTCGGCGGCCGAGTTCGCATCGACGCTCGAACGTGCGTGCACCGGCCTGTGCGCAACAGCGATTGTCCCGCCGCGGTCGAGTGCTACCCCACCGGGGCATGTGTTGATCCCGGTGTCCCAGCGGGAGCGGCTACTGGTCGCCGCCACCCGGTTATTCGGTGAGAACGGCTTCCAAGCGACCAGCATGGGAGACATCGGCGCGGAGGCTGGGGTGACCGGACCGAGCCTGTACAGCTACTTCGCCAGCAAATTGGACCTGCTCAATGCGGCCATGGACCGCGGCACGCATGCCCTGTGGCTGGGCCTGCATTCTGCGCTACGTGAGAGCGACAGCCCGCGGGAAGCCCTTGAGGCCGTCGCCCGGTCGTACGTGGCAGTGTCGCGAGAGCACGCAACGCTGGTGTCCGCACTGATCACCGAGCCGGCCCTGTTGACCGCCGCCGCGCGAGCCCGCGAGAAGGAGTATGTCGCCGAATGGGTGGCGTTACTATGCGCCGCTAGGCCCGGGCTGGCCGAAGGTCCGGCTCGGATCCTTGTGCATGCAGCCCTGACGGTCATCAACGACCTCGCCCGCACGCCGCATCTGATAGGCGACTCGTTCTGGGAGAACCTTGCCGCGATGGCGATAGCGGTCCTGCTTACCGATGGCGAGGTCAGTCCTACGCCGGCCGCCTAGCGGACAATCGGTAGATCGGGCCCGCCGGTGCCGGTTGGTCATGGCGCGGTGGGCTGGACATAGCGAATCAGCGCCGGACAGTTCTTGCGCAGCTCTGGCCGACGCGTGCAAGCCCGGGACACCGTGCAATTCCCGAGAACGACTTGTCTTTCAAGTAAATGTACATTAAGGTACGGCACAACTTACGTGACAGATGAAGAGAGCGGCGTGATGAGCAACGATGTCTTGGTGGCTGGAGTGGGTATGATCCCCTTCACCAAACCTGGTCGTAGCGAAGCATATTTAGAGATTGGACAACAGGCTGCACGCGCCGCCCTAATCGATGCGGGCGTCGACTACAGTTTCGTGCAGCAGGCCTACGTAGGTTATGTATACGGTGATTCAACATCTGGGCAGGCAGCCTTGTACCGGCTCGGGCAGACCGGTATCCCCATCTTCAATGTCAGCAACAACTGTTCGACCGGGTCGTCGGCGCTGTTCCTGGCCCGCCAGGCGGTGGCGAGCGGAACCGCGGACTGCGCACTCGCCCTCGGTTTTGAACAGATGGTGCCCGGAGCCCTGGCCGCGGTGTACTCGGATCGCCCTGACCCGTTGTCACGGTTCGCGGCGATCCGCGACGGCCTGCAGGGCGTGGACGACGCAGCGCCGAACGCCGCACAGTACTTCGGCGGGGCCGGGCAGGCGTATGTCGACGAGCATGGAACGGACCCGGCGGTATTCGCGGAGATCTCGGTCAAAGCCCGCAGACACGCCGCGCACAACCCCAACGCGGTGTTCCGTGATCCGGTCACCGCGGATGAGGTCCTCGCGTCGCCGCGCATCTACGGGCCGCTGACCCGGCTGCAGTGTTGCCCACCGACCTGCGGTGCGGCCGCAGCGGTGGTTTGCAACGAAGAGTTCACCCGCAGACATGGCCTTTGCGCGAATGTGAAGATCGCGGCACAGAGCCTGACCACCGACACCCCGAGCACCTTCGAAGCCGGGGACATGCGCAAGGTGATCGGCTACGACATGGCCGCCGCCGCCGCCCGCAACGTCTATGAGGCCGCCGGCATCGGACCTGAGGACATTCGCGTGGTCGAGCTGCACGACTGCTTCACCACCAACGAGTTCCTCACCTACGAGGCACTCGGCCTAACCCCGGAAGGCACCGCGGAGAAGTTCATCCGCGACGGTGACAACACCTACGGCGGGCGGGTAGTGACCAACCCCTCCGGTGGCCTGTTATCCAAGGGTCACCCGCTCGGCGCCACCGGGCTGGCCCAGTGCACGGAACTGGTGTGGCAACTACGCGGACAGGCCGGGGCCCGGCAGGTCGACGGCGTCAGCACCGCCCTGCAGCACAACCTCGGGCTCGGTGGGGCCTGTGTGGTGACCCTTTACCAGACGGTGGACAGCTAGATGACGCTGGCGCGATCTGCCGTCGCCACGGAGCCGACGGAGGGGAGCTTGCTGGTCACCCGCAGCCGCCTGCGAGCCTTTGCGACGGCCACCGGGCAAACCGACCCCACATATACGGACGTTCGTGCGGCCAACCGGGCCGGGCACCGCGATCTGCCGGTGCCACCGACCTTCTACTTCGGGGTTGACCTCGAAGCCCCCGACCCCCTCGCCTTCCTGACTGACCTGGGTGTGGACCTAAGCACCGTGCTGCACGCCGAACAGGAGTTCGTGTATACGGACATGGCGTACGCCGGCGACGAGCTGACCAGCTCGACTCGCATCACCGACGTCTTCGACAAGAAGGACGGGGCGCTGGAATTTGTTGTCCGCGAGACCCTGGTCACCAACCGGCACGGTGCGGTCATTGCTCAGATGCGCTCGATGACCGTGGTGCAAAACAAGGCTGCCGGAAAGGACGCCTCATGACAACGTTCACGCCCGCCGTCGGAGATGAGGTCACCCCGCTGCGGATCGAGCCGATCTCCCGAACCACCCTGGCGCTGTTCGCCGGTGCCTCCGGCGACCACAATCCGATCCACCTCGACATCGACGTGGCGAAGTCCGCGGGCCTCGACGACGTGTTTGCCCACGGCATGCTCTCGATGGCCTACCTCGCCCGCCTGTTGACCAATCTTGTTCCGCAACAACAACTCCGCGCGTACAAGGTGCGGTTCACGGCGATCACGCCTGTGCACGATCAGCCCACCTGCAGCGCAACGGTGACATCGATCGACGAGGTGGACGGCGAGCGCCGCGCCACCCTCAGCTTGCAGGTGAAATTACCCGATGGCACCGTCACCCTGCGCGGCGATGCCGTGGTCGCCCTCGACTGACACTATTCAAGGCAAAGGACCAAGCATCATGGGAAAACTCCAGGGCAAGACTGCGATCGTCACCGGCTCCGGCCGGGGTATCGGACGCTCCATCGCCGTCAAACTCGCCGCCGAGGGCGCGAACGTCGTCGTCAACGACCTTGACACGGAGCCGGCCCGGGCCGTGGTCGACGAGATCACCACGGCCGGCGGCAACGCGGTCATCTGCGCCGGAAACGTCACCGTCCCGGATTTCGGGGAACGGTTCGTGGGCACCGCGACCGGCGAATTCGGCGGACTCGACATCGTCATCAACAACGCCGGCTACACCTGGGACACCGTCATCCAGAAGATGGGCGATGACCAGTGGGACGCCATCTTGGACGTGCACCTGAAGGCACCGTTCCGGATTCTGCGGGCTGCGCAGCCGGTGATCAGCAAGGCCGCCAAGGCCGAGAAACAGGCCGGCACACCGGTACATCGTAAGGTCGTCAACATCTCCTCGATCGCGGGCCTGTACGGCAACGCCGGGCAAGTCAACTATTCGGCCGCCAAGTCCGGCATCATCGGCTTGACCCGCACGCTCGCGAAGGAGTGGGGCCGGTACAACGTCAACGTCAACGCGGTCGCCTTCGGATTCATCCGGACCCGGCTGACCGAACTAGCCGCCGACGGCGATGCCACCATCGACATCGAGGGCCGCGAGATCAAGGTCGGCGTCAACCCGCAGCTCCTTGCGGCGCTGAATGCGACGATCCCGCTTGGCCGACCGGGCACTCCGGACGAAGCCGCCGGGTCAGTGGTCATGCTGACCTATCCGGAATCGGACTATGTCAGCGGCCAGATCATCGTCACCGGCGGCGGTTACGAAGGCTAGGCGGCATGATGACCGGTGCCGGCATCGGCACCTACTCCTCACCGTGGCGCGATCCCGAGATCACCGCGCTCGGCGACCTCGCGGACAAGTTCTTCGCCAAAGAACTTATCCCGCACCGAGAACGCTTCGAAGCGCAGCACCACGTCGATCGGCAGGTGTGGGAAAAAGCCGGCGAGATTGGACTGCTCTGCTGCTCGATCCCCGAGGAGTACGGCGGGGGAGGCGGTAGCTTCGCCCACGAGGTAGCCGTCATCGAGGCGCAGGCGCGGGCGCTGGACAGCGGGTTCGGCAACTCGGTGCACAGCGGTATTGTCGCGCAGTACCTGCTCGCCTACGGCACCGAGGACCAACGACGACGCTGGCTGCCGAAAATGGCCGCGGGCAAGTCAATTGGGGCGATCGCGATGAGCGAACCGGGCGCGGGCTCAGATCTGAAGGCCATCACGACCACCGCACTCAGGGACGGAGACCATTACGTCGTCAACGGATCCAAGACTTTCATCTCCAACGGGTCCATGGCCGACCTCGTCGTCGTCGTCACCAAGACCGACCGCGCCGCGGGCGCCAAGGGCATCTCACTGCTCGTCGTGGAAACCGAGAACTGCGCCGGGTTTGTCCGCGGCCGGATCCTCGACAAGATCGGGCAGCAAGCCGCGGACACCTCCGAATTGTCCTTCGACGGCGTCCGTGTCCCTGTGTCGAATCTACTCGGCGGCGAGGAAGGCCGCGGCTTCGGACAGTTGATGGCACAGTTGCCACAGGAACGACTGACTATCGGCGTAACGGCCGTGGCCGCGATCGAACGGGCGCTGGTCGAGACGATCGACTACACCAAGTCCCGCCACGCATTCGGCAAGACACTGTTCGACTTTCAGAGCAGCAAGTTCGTTCTCGCAGAGTGCCAGACCATCGCCCACGCTTGCAGGGTGTTTCTCGACTCGTGTATCGTCCGCCACCTTCGCGGTGAACTCGACGCAACGACCGCGGCGATGGCCAAATGGTGGCTCACCGAGCAACAGTGCACGGTGATCGACCGGTGTTTACAACTGTTCGGCGGCTACGGCTACATGCGCGAATATCCGATCGCCCGGATGTATGCCGACGCCAGGGTGCAGAAGATCTACGGAGGATCCAACGAGATCATGAAAGACATCATCGCCCGCACCCTGTAGCCTGCTGTGCACCTCAATGATCCGGGTGGCGTTCTGGCAAAATACGGTGAATATTGAAATTTGGTCCAATTGCGCCGGTTCGCTGCATCAAACTTATAGCGATGGACCAGGCTCGCGTCCGACACGCTCCAGGGTGATACTCAACCACGCTGCGCGCAGTCCGAAACTTTCGTGACGGGTGGTGCCAACATGAACCGTACCGACGCGGTTGCTGCTCACATGATCACAGATAGCGCCCATTCCCTGGTCGCATCGGTTGTACGAGAGGCGCAGGCCGATCAGTTAGATCTGGTAACACAACTGGTGGATGGAGTCTTCGAACAGGAGCGACACTTCCACGGCGACGAAACCATGCGCGACGAACTCGAACGCGCTGCCCACGCGTTAACCGTGGCCAGCCTGGAATTGCTCCGGGATCCGGACAAACCGATCGAAGTAGTGCAGCAAGTGCTGCCCATAGTAGCCGCGTACGTACAACGCGGCCATCCGCTCAGCATCCTGGTGCAGGCCTACCGCGTTGGCCAGACCATCTTCTTCAAGGCGTGGCTTGACCGGCTTACCGCGCGGGCATCGGATACCACTACGTTGTCAGATGCCATCCGCTGGACCTACGATCGGTTCTTTCTGTTCATGAACACCATGCTCGCCGCATCAAGTGATGAATACATGCGACAGGAAAAGGCTTGGCGCAAGCGTACGGACGCGCGCCGCGCACGACTGGTGCGGGACATCCTCGATGGCGCACGACCGGACTCCGATGTCGTGCACGGGATTCTGCGGCACGATCTGAGTTGCTTTCAGCTGGCATTGGTCATCTGCCTATCTCCGGAAGCATCGTTTGATGTGACCGACGAGTCCATGGTCGAAGTGGCGCGAGGGCTCGCAACCGAAGTCGGTTCGCCAGGAGTTCTTACCGTCTCGGCGGGTCCGACAACGGTGTACGCCTGGATATCGTGCCGCAACATTCCCGATGTCACCGCTCTCGGGTCAAAGACGAAAGTTCCCGATGACCTCATTTTGACCGTCGGCTCACCCGCGCGCGGAGTGGACGGATTCTGTTCCTCACATCTCGAAGCGCAGGCTGCTCACCGCGTGGCAAGGATGTTTGAATCCCCGCCGAGGATCACCCGCTACGGCGAGATTGCCCCGATAGCAATGCTGAAGGAGGATCCAGCCGCGCTGGCGCGGTTCGTCGCCTACGAGCTGGGTGGGCTTACCGCGCGTGATCAGGGCACTGCAATCATCCGGGACACACTCCGGGTCGCGCTGGAGGAATCGCTCAATGCCAGCAGGACAGCGGCACGGATCTTCGTGCACAAGAACACCGTGCTGTACCGGCTGCGTCGGGCGGAAGATCTGCGCCGCCGACCGATTTCCGACGACAGGCTGGGACTGGAGCTTGCCCTGCAAATCGTCGAGCGGTTCGGTGAAACGCTGCTCGACGGTGTAGTCAGCAAACCGCCAAGCGGCCTCAGGCGGTAAACGTGGCCAGGGCAGGCTTGGTCACTTCACCCCCGAGAGCGGCACCGCTGGCTGAATTTCCATTCGGTGCGTCTTTCAAAGCCAACGTCACTCGGCGCGGGGTCCCAGTCTGACCGGTACGGACGTGTACTGGTTTAGCCACGTCGACACTGGACGCTGCGGCACGCCGTCAAGCGTCATCTGCGGGTACCTGCGCAACGTCTCCTCGACCCAGAACTGGAGTTCCATGCGCGCCAACGCATTTCCAAGGCAAAAGTGCACCCCTTGGTTGAATGCGGGGTGCTCGACCTTAGACCGACGCACGTCGAACCGCATCGGATTGTCGTTCAGCTCCTCGTCATAGCAGCCGGACACCAACCACAACACGACCTTGTCGTTCTCTTTGATTCGTTGACCGTGTAGCTCCACATCTCGTGATGCCGTCCGCCGGAAATGGCTGAAGGCCGGGAAGCACCTGATCATCTCCTCGACGGCGGTTTTGATATGCGACGGATTTGCCTGCAACCACTCGAATTGTTCACGATCCTGTAGCAGCGCATGCATACCACTGGAGTAAACCGCGCGGGTGCTGTCGTTGCCGGCAACCATCACCTGCGCCCAAAAGATCACCAGGTCCTCGACATCGAGCCGGCAGCCACCGACCTCGGCGTGGATGAGGACACTGGTCATGTCGTTTTTGGGGTTCTTCCGCCGCTCTGGAACGAGTTCAGCGACGTAGACCGCGACCTGCGCAATGGCTTCCTCCATTCCCTTGTTGTCACGGCCGCGGTTTCCGTCCTTGTGCACAAAGGTGCCCAGCGCTCGTTCGGTCATCTCCACCAGTTTCCGGACCGCCTCTCGTGGTGCGCCCAACAGGTCTCCGATGATGGTGGGAGGAATGGTCTTCCCCAGATCAGCGACAAGGTCGATGCGCTCGCGTCCGTCGATCTCGTCGAATCGTTCCTTGATAACGGTCCGAACGTGTTCGGCATATCCCGCGATCTTCCTGGGTGTGAAAGCGTTCTGGAACAACGCACGCATCGTGTCGTGTCGCGGCGGGTCCATGCCAGTCAGCTGCTGACGTACCATTTCCAGCGGGAGTCCCCAGTCGTCGTAGAGCAGCATTCCGGCGCGTTCGGAGGAGAATGTCTCCCAATCACGGGCGACCGCCCCGATGTCCTTGGCCCTGGTTACTGACCAGAAGCCAGGTTCATTAGGTTCGTCCGCAAGATCGCTCCAGTGAACCGGGCATTCCCGACGCAGCCTGGCAAAGACGTCCAGCGGCGGACCTGCACGCCAGAGTTCGGGAACTCCAAGGTCGATCTTGTGGAGATCGACTTTGTCAAGCTCGACACCAACCGTTGCAGCCACGGAATCCTCCACATTACTTGCTCATATCGGTTCCCTTGACAATAGGAGTGAAGAAGTCCCGGTCCACATGGTCAACCAGCCAAAAAGTTGGTACGGCCAGACAAGCAAGCGTCATCGAATGATTGTTAAATTGCATGCAGATGCCAAGCCGCGACCTGGACGTTCCAGGTGCAACGATCAACGGCAGACCGGGCAGGACATCAAGGGCGAGGCCATGCACATCATCATCGACCACAGCAAGTGCACCGGCCATGGACTTTGTGAGGCTGAGGCCCCGGAGGTCTTCCAAGTTCAAGACGATGGTTCGCTGCGGTTGTTGACGGAGTACCCAACCGAGAGTGAGCGCGCGGGTGTCGAAGCGGCCGTCGAGGCTTGCCCCACCCAGGCGTTGCGGATCGTGGAGGATTGACACCAGTCACCGGCAAAGTGTGTCGCATCCTCAGCCGATCTGTCGTGCGCAGTCACCCCAATACCGCTCGCGCAGTTCATGCTTGAGGATCTTGCCCGCGCCTGACAGTGGCAGTTGATCCACGTACTCCAAACTGCGGGGAACTTTATAGCCGGCGATCTGTGCACGACAGAACGCGCGCAGTTCGTCGTCAGTCACGGACTGCCCGGGCCTGGGAACGATAACGGCGTGCACCCGCTCACCCCACCGATCGTCTGGAACCCCGATCACCGCGCATGACACGACGCCTGGGTGCTTCGCCAGTATCTTCTCGACCTCGGCGGAGAAGACATTCTCCCCGCCGGTCACGATCATGTCCTTCAACCGGTCGACAACGAATAGGTAGCCGTAACAGTCAAGGTAACCGATATCGCCGGTGTGCATCCACCCCCCGCGAAGCGCCCTTGCGGTCTCCGCCGGCCGCTCCCAATAACCGAGCATTACGTGGTCCCCGCGCACCGCGATCTCACCGACCATCCCACGCGGAACCTCGTTGTCATCCAGGCCCATAACACACACCTCGGCGTGCGGTGCAGATCGGCCCGCCGCCCGCAGGAGGTCCGAGACATCATGGTCTTTCGGTCGCAACAGGGTCGTCGCTCCGCCCAACTCGGTCATCCCGTAACCCTGGATGAATCCGGCGGCCGGGAATGCGTTACGGGCCCGCACCAGCAGTTGATCGGAGATCGGCGACGCACCGTACAACACCCTGCTCACGCTCGACAGGTCTGCTACAGCGAATTCCGGTGCGTCCATGAGCATCTGAAGCATCGTCGGAACCAGCAGCAGATCAGTGATTCGATATTCGGCGATCGCAGCCAGCACGGCAGCCGGACTGAACACAGGCAGGATCACCTGCGAAGAATCGACTAACATCGCCGCCGCCCATCCACCAAGGCCCGCGACGTGGAACATCGGTGCAACGTTCAGGTACCGGCCACCTTCCGAGACGAAGCTTCCGGCGGCCAGACAGCCCATCGCACTGGCGAGCAAATTGTTGTGACTGAGCATGACGCCCTTCGGAGACCCCGTCGTCCCGCTGGTGTAAAAAACCCCGAGCAGGTCGTCACCACCACGTCGTGCATCCTCGATGGGCGCGGCTACGCTTAGCATCTTCTCGTATTCGACTGTCCCGGCCGGGCCTTCACCATCGCCACAAAACACCACAGTGAGCAGGTTAGGTGCTTCTTCCCGTAATGCCGGAAGCATTGGAGTGAACGCCTCATCGACCAATAACACCCGGGTGCCCGAATCCAAGAGCGCATAGGCGATTTCCGCGGAACTCCATCGAACGTTGATCGGGTTCAGTACGGCGTCCGCCCACGGCACGGCCAGCAGGTACTCGTGATAACGGTCTGAATTGAAGGCCAGGATACCTACGCGATCACCGGGAGCGACACCGAGATCGCGTAGAGCACCGGCCAGCAGGGCGATCCGCTCGGCAGACTGCACCACCGTCCGAAGCCGGTCTCCGCAGACGGTATAAGCCCGGTCCGGACCTTGTTGGACTGCCCGATGAATCGCTTGAGTGAGATACATCGCGATATTCCTGCCGTCGAGCTTTTCAGACCGAACGCACCATTGGACCGGACCTCTTGAACACGCGGTGGTCAAGCCTGAACCTACTGAGGACTGCCGGTCCCGACTATGGGTAAACGGCAAAGGGGTTCGTGCGGGCGAACAAGGTGGCGCTGGTGAGCGTTCAATTTGTGCTAACGCACGAAAGCCTGGGTTAGCTGACCATGGGAGACGCGTCGGAAGCGCCTTTATTGTGGCTCCAGCTTTGGCTCCCAGCGGAGCCAGTCGAAAGCTATCACCGGCGATGGGAGTTCGCACGCAATGAGTTCTGACTCCCTCGTCGTGATGAGCCCGGTTACCGGTGAGCGTGTCGCGACAGTGCCCAACATGGACACCGCTGCGATAGGCGACATGGCCCGACGCGCTCGCGCCGCACAGCCCGCGTGGGCGCGACTCGGGTTCGCAGGTCGCGCTCGAGTGCTACGACCTCTGGCGCGATGGCTCCTGGACCACTCCGACGACGTTTTCCGTGTTGTGTGTTCAGAGACGGGAAAGCAATACGAAGATGTGCTGCTGGAGCTCGGAGGAGTCGTCAGCGCCTTGCAATTCTGGTCCAGGCACGCCAAAAGGTACCTGGCCGAACAAAAGTACCGCTCTGCATCTCCGTTCGTACTGGGCAAGAAGCTCAGGATCAGTTACGTACCGCGCGGTGTGGCCGGGGTCATCGCGCCTTGGAACTTCCCACTCGCCCTCGGATTCGGCGATTCGATCCCGGCACTCATGGCGGGCAACAGCGTGATCCTCAAACCATCCGAGATCACCCCGCTATCCATCGAAGTGATTGCCCGCGGTCTCATCGAATGTGGGCTACCGAACAACGTGTTTCAGATTGCCACCGGCTCCGCCGAGACCGGAGAAGCGCTGATCGATGAAGCAGATGTCATCATGTTCACCGGCTCGACCGCCACCGGGAAAAAAGTTCTTGCGCGAGCGGCCGAGACCCTTACCCCGGTCACCACTGAACTGGGCGGCAAGGACGCGATGATCGTTCTCGCCGACGCCGACTTGGAGCGTTCGGCAAATCTCGCGGTATACGGCTCGATGCTCAACGGCGGACAGGTGTGCATGTCCATCGAGCGGGCTTACGTGCATGAGGATATCTACGACGAGTTCGTCAGGTGTGTGGTGGACAAGGTCGACAAGCTCCGGGTGGGACCGCCGGCTGGATTCGGCCGGGCCGACATCGGCGCCATTAGCTCACCCGCTCAGATGGACGTCATCGAGCGCCAGGTGCGAAACAGCGAGGCTATGGGAGCCCAGATCCTCGTTGGCGGTCAACGTAAACCCGGGTGGGGCAACTACTTCGAGCCCACTGTGCTCACCGAGGTCAATCACGACATGGAATGCATGCGGGCGGAGACGTTTGGTCCGATTTTACCGATCATGAAGGTCGCGAGCGCTGATGAGGCCGTCAAGTTGGCTAACGACTCCTATTACGGGCTTAGCGCCGTCGTATGCACTCGCGACACCCGCGCGGGAGGGAAAATCGCCGACCGGATCGAGGCCGGCACGGTGTTGGTCAACGACATCTTCTCCCACTCCTTCGCCTTCGGCCTACCTATGGGCGGCGTGAAGGGTTCCGGCACTGGAGCGCGAAATGGAAAGGCAGGGATCCGGAAGTACTGCGAGTTGCGGGTCACGGTGACTTCGCGATGGCATCTCAAGCGCGACTTGCACATGTTCCCGTATGAAGGTCGGCGAAGCGCCGTGCTGATGAGAATGATCCGTTTGCTGTATGGGCGTGGACAACCGCTTGGCCATCGGCGTCCCTGATCGGATTGCCACGGCGCCGGGCTCACCTGGTCGATTGCCATCCGCAACGGCCGATGCGTTTCGAACTTGCACATTAATCCCCACTGGCTTCACGCAGAAGAGGTGACAAACAATGTTCAGCTCTATCAGCATTTTGCTAGTCATGTTACTAATGACGTTGTTCCCGGCGCTCATTCCGGTCATCGTCACAGCATTCGGTTATGTGGCTGCGCGACGAAGCGAACATCCGTTTGAGAAGGATTAGTCATCCTGAACCAGCAGCGGCAACCAGCCGCCTGAAGGAAGAGGTACAGCATTGGATCCCAACGGCGCATCAGGATCAGGCGATCGACAGCGCGATACCGTCCAGGATGTCGTGTTCGCTGACGGTCAGCTCCTCGATGCCGGCCCGCTCGCGCAGCGCCAATGCCAGCTCCTCCACCACGATCGCCCCGGCGCCGATCACGTCGGCGCGACCGGCGTGCATCGGCCCAAGCGCCGCGCGCCGGCTGCGCGTCATGCCGATCAAGCCGTCGCACACAGCCAGCAGCCGCTCGATGCCGACACGGGAAAGATGAATGGCCGCAGCGTCATAGGTCGGCATGTCCTGCGCCAGCGCGGCAAGCGTCGTCATCGTCCCGGCCACCCCCACCCACGTGCGAGCCCGCTCCACCGGTACCGCATCCAGCGCCTCCCCGAGCCGCTCGCGAACCAGCTCGCGGGCCGCGGCCACCTCGGCCGGTGTAGGTGGATCGGATTGCAGGCAGCGCTCGGTCACCCGCACACAGCCGATATCGGCCGAGAAACTGGCGACGACGCCCGATTCGCCGAGCACAATCTCGGTCGACCCGCCACCCAGATCAACCACCACGAACGGCGCTCCGGCCAAATCCAATTCGTTCACCGCTCCCGAAAACGATAGTTCGGCTTCTTGCGCGCCGGTGACCACTTCGGCTCGCACACCCAGCACCTCGGCCGTCATCGCGAAAAAGACGTCACGGTTTGCAGCGTCGCGAGCAGCCGACGTGGCAACCATCCGCACCTGCTCGACGCCGTGGGTAGTGCACAGGGCGGCATAGTCGGCCAGCGCGGCCCGGGTCCGGTCCAGTGCCCCGGCCGCAAACCGACCGGTGGCGTCGACGCCCTGGCCCAGCCGCACGATCCGCATTTCGCGGTACACGTCGCGCAAATGTCCGTCGATCGCGTCGGCAATCAACAACCGAATAGAGTTGGTGCCGCAGTCAATTGCCGCAAGCCGGCGCGTCACGTCCACTGCTCCCGCACCAGGACGTCGGCCATCGACGGCTCACCGGCCAATTCCGCCAGCGCTTCGTCGCCGAGTGGGTTCAGCCCGGGGCCTTTGGCCAGCGAATGCGCGATCAACACGTGCAGGCACTTGACCCGGTCGGGCATCCCGCCGGCGGAGATCGTGGTGCCCAGCGGCTCGATCGCATCACGATCGGCCAGGTACGATTCGTGAGCCCGCCGGTAGGCGGTGGCCAGTTCAGGGTCGCGCCTCAGCCGCTCGGTCATGTCGCGCATCATTCCCGACGACTCCAGCCGGCTCGCAGCCGCGGTCAGCACCGGATGCGTCAGGTAATACAACGTCGGAAACGGTGTGCCGTCAGGCAGTTTCGGCGCGGTCTTCACCACGCCGGGTTCACCGGTGGGACAACGATAGGAGATCTCGAGCACTCCACGCGGCTCCCGGCCGAGTTGCCGCCGCACCGCGTCGAGGTCGGCACGATCAACCACCGGGAGCAACTGGAGCCGGCGACGGAGGCGGCGGCGGACCGTGCGGTGCGTCGGCGATGGTATGCCACAGCGAGGTGTACCACGGGTCATTACTCGCCTTCGTCGCCGCCTCACTCCCGGGCTGCGAAGTAACCGCAGCCGTCGGCGGAAGCTGCACCTGGTACGGGATCTCGCCGGGCATTACGAAGCCGAGGCGCTCGCGGGCCTGCGCCGCGACGTACGCCGGATCGGCCAACTTGGCCTTTTGCTGTTCGAGATCGGCGATCTGGCGCCGCATCGCGGCTTGCGAAGCGGCCAGCTGTTTCATTTCGGTGCGCTGCGCGAAATAGGTGCGGACCGGCCCGGCTATGGTCAGCGTCAGCACGCAGACGACCGCGGCCAGGATCGCCGCCCGTCGTGCGGTCAGGCCCAGCCGCTGCTCGGACCGCTGCTCGGCCGATACGGCAATTGCGCGTTTGATGGGCTCGACGGGCTCCGGTGCCGCCCGGCGTGCGGCCGGCGACTTACCGGGACGGCCCTGCTTCGAATCGCCTGCCTTGCCCGCCTTCCCTGGTCTGGGGGCCGGGGTGCGCCGCTTCGGGTCGGGCCGCTTCGCGTCGGGCATCGTGATGCGGCCCGCTACCTGGCTTCCGGCGCGTAACGGGGGAATGCCAGATCGGCGGCGTAACGTGCGGCGTCACCGAGCGCTTCCTCGATCCGCAGCAGTTGGTTGTACTTGGCGACCCGCTCACTGCGCGCCGGCGCACCGGTCTTGATCTGCCCGCAGCCGACGGCCACCGCCAGATCGGCGATCGTGGTGTCCTCGGTCTCGCCGCTGCGGTGGCTCATCATCGTGCGGTATCCGCTGTGGTGGGCCAGCGCCACCGCGTCGAGGGTTTCGGTCAGCGTCCCGATCTGGTTGACCTTGACCAGCAACGCATTCGCCACACCCCTGTCGATGCCCTCTTCGATCCGTTCGGGGTTGGTGACGAAGATGTCGTCGCCGACGATCTGCACCCGGTCACCCAGCGACGTCGTCAACGACACCCAGCCGTCCCAATCATCTTCGGACAGTGGGTCTTCGATGGACACCAAGGGGTAGGAGCCCAGCAGCTCACCGTAGAACTGCGTCATCTGGTCCGCAGTGAGCGTCTTGTTCTCGAAGGCGTAACCGCTTCCGTCGGCATAAAACTCGGTGGCAGCCGCATCGAGTGCCAGCGCCACGTCGGCACCGAGCTTGAACCCCGCGGATTCGACGGCCAGACCGATTACGTCCAACGCCGCCTTGGTGCCCGGCACATCGGGGGCGAAGCCGCCCTCATCGCCTAACGCGGTGGCAAGGCCTTGTTTCTTCAGCTGCGCCTTGAGCGCATGGTAGACCTCGGCGCCCCAGCGCAGCGCCTCGGCGAAGCTCGGCGCCCCGATCGGGGCCACCATGAACTCCTGAATATCGACACCGGTGTCGGCGTGCGCGCCGCCGTTGAGGATATTCATCATCGGCACCGGCAGAATGTGCGCATTGGGTCCGCCGAGATACCGGAACAGCGGCAACTCGGCAGAATCGGCGGCCGCCTTGGCCACGGCCAGCGACACGCCGAGGATCGCGTTGGCGCCCAGCCGGGATTTGTCCGGGGTGCCGTCGAGGTCGACCAGCGCCTGGTCGACCAGCCGCTGGTCGTCGGCGCCCAGCCCGATGACGGCGGGAGCGATTTCGTCGAGCACTGCCTGCACGGCCTTCTGCACGCCCTTGCCGCCGTACCGGTCACCGCCGTCGCGCAGCTCAACGGCCTCATGCTCACCGGTCGACGCGCCGGAGGGCACCGCCGCCCGCGCGAATGTCCCATCGATGAGCGCGACCTCGACCTCAACAGTCGGGTTGCCGCGGGAATCGAGGATCTCGCGGGCCCCGACCTGCTCGATTATCGGCACTGGGTTCTCCTTGCGTCGTGAAGCTCCGGACCGGAGTTAAGCCTAGAACGTGGCTCAGAGCGGATGACCCGCCGCATAGGCGGTGGCCCAATCTCGGACGGCGCGCGCGTACGGTTCGGAGTTGTTGTAGGCGCGCAACGCGGTGATCCAGCCCCTCGGGGTTGCCAGATCCTTTCCGCGCCAACACAAGTAGCCGGCAGCCGATAATGCGGCGTCGTCGATGTTGTCCACGCTGACGATGCCGTCGTTGTTGGCGTCCACCCCGTAGAGGCGCCAGGTCTCGGGAATGAACTGCATCGGGCCCATCGCCCGAACCGTGCCATCGCCGTCGGCGAGGTCACCCGCGTCACTGTCGACGATGTGCAGGGTGCCGCCGGTGCCGTCGAGGCGCACCCCACGAATAGGTGGATGCACATCGCCGTTGGGCGCCACCGTCGCGTGCCGATAGGTGCCGTGGTGACTTTCGATCTCACCGATAGCGGCCAACGTCGTCCAGGACAGGTGGCAGTTCGGGTTCTCCACCTCGGCGACCCGCGCGGCGTAGCCGTATGCCTCCAGCGCGATGACCGGAATCTCCAACTTCGGCGCGCGCTGGGCCGCCCACGCATACAGCTGGTCGGCGGGCCGGCCCTTGACGTGGGTGTCGACCGGCGGCACCGGGTCACCCGCCGGCGGCGGCACGCCCTTGGGGATGGGTGTGCCCAGCTGCCAGCTACAACTGGATGCCAGGAGTAGCGCGGTCGCCCCCACGACGACAACCACCCGTAGCCAACGCACCGGCGACACAAACTTCCCCTACGACGCCCCTACACCCAACTTTCTCGACCATGGTCCCACGGGCAATGGCCACATCGCGGGGTCATCGCCGAGGTATCTCGGGTATACCCCGCTTACCCAGGTTTGATGCCGGGTGATCTTCCCCGTCGCTGGTCGATTCTTCGGCGACCGGTGGCGACGCTGCGGGCAGCCAATGCGCGCGCCACTCCTCCTCGGTGATCACGCCGAGCGGCGCCACGTTAAGTTCGTCGGGAACGTCGGTTCCGCGACGCTCCGCGGCAA
This sequence comes from Mycobacterium sp., assembly GCF_050700595.1. Classification (GTDB taxonomy): domain Bacteria; phylum Actinomycetota; class Actinomycetes; order Mycobacteriales; family Mycobacteriaceae; genus Mycobacterium. The sequence goes on along the minus strand of NZ_JBOHHI010000145.1, from coordinate 2,582 downwards.
TCGCCCGCTCGGTGCCGCGGATGGTGTCCATCAGCTCCAGCACCGCTGTGCGCAGCGTATTTTCGGCGTCCGCCTTTGCGGTCACGTTGATCGACGTGATCTGAGCCGGGATCAGGTCGGCCGGTAGTCCGGCTTGGGTGGCCCGTTGAACCACCTTCTGCGCCAAGGCCAAAGCCGGTTGTGCGGTAGGCACACCATCCATCGCCGAGTTCCGCGGCTTTGCCTTCTTTTCCAGCGCTTTGCGCTCTTCCCACTGTGCCAACTGGTCGTCCAGCGAAATCTGCTCTCCGGCAAGGACGCCGGGGACGCGGTTGCCGAGCTTGCGCAGCAACGTGTCGGTGACGTCGTCGATGGTGAACGGGTGTTCCGACGCATCCTCGGCGATGCGGGCATGGAAGAGCACCTGCAGCAGCACGTCGCCGAGCTCTTCGCGCAACTCGTCGGCCTCGCCGCTGCGGACCGCGTCGAAAAGCTCGTAGGTCTCCTCCAGCAGGAAACGACGTAACGAGTCGTGCGTCTGCTCGCTTTCCCATGGCCCGGCGGTGCGCAGCTTGTCCATCATCGCGACGGCGTCGACCAGCCGTTCACCGCGCTGCGCCTCGGGCGCCGAGATCAGCCGGTCACCGGCGGCCAGCCGCGCGATGACCGCCGGGTGCTCGGGGTCCGACGACAGCAGGACCGGGGCATCGTCTCCGGAATGCACCGGGCGCGCCGCGGGCAGCGACCAGGGCACCGCCACCGGCATCTCCTCGGTGTAGGCCACCTCGCCGACAAGAAGCTCGATGGCCTCCACCGGAACCAACGACGGTCGGCGCGCGTCGACCAAGACGACAGTCATCGCCGCTCCCGTCTCGAGGTACCTACCGAATCGGTTATACCAACCGTTCCCGGTTTGCCATCCAGCGCCGTTAGCAGGTCGGCCACCATGGCGACCAGTTCGAGATCACGGATGCGGGGCGCACCGACGCCGCCGGAGCGCGGAATCGGAACCTGCACGGTCGCGGTGGTGGCGCGGTAATGCGCGCCCGGGTAGAGCCGTGCCAGGCGCACCTGCGCGGAGTCCGGCAGCGTCATCGGCGACAACCGCACGGTGGCCGCCGAGGCTGCGCTCACATCGGCGATACCGACCTCGCGGCACAGCAGCCGCAGCCGGGCCACCGCCACCAGCCGTTGCGCGGGTTCGGGCAGCGTGCCGTAGCGGTCGGTCAGCTCGTCGACAACAGCGCCGACGGCGGCGTCATCCCCCGCGGCGGCCAGCCGTCGGTAGCCCTCCAGGCGCAGCCGGTCGCTGGGGATGTAGTCCGGCGGCAGGTGCGCATCCACCGGCAGGTCGATCCGCACGTCCTTGGGCTCTTCGGCGCTGGTGACGGTCTTTCCGTCGGCCGCCGCGCGATAGGCCTCGACGGCCTCGCCGACCAACCGCACATACAGGTCGAAGCCAACCCCGGCGACGTGGCCGGACTGCTCCACACCGAGCACGTTGCCGGCGCCGCGGATCTCCAGATCCTTCATCGCGACCGCCATGCCGGCGCCCAGCTCGTTGTTCTGCGCGATCGTGGCCAGCCGGTCGTAGGCGGTCTCGGTCAGCGGCGCGTGCTGCGGATACAGGAAATAGGCGTATCCGCGTTCCCGGCTGCGCCCGACCCGACCACGCAGCTGGTGCAGCTGGGAAAGCCCGAAGGTGTCGGCGCGCTCGACGATCAGCGTGTTGGCGTTGGAGATGTCCAGCCCGGTCTCCACGATCGTCGTGCACACCAGGATGTCGTATTCGCGGTTCCAGAACCCCTGGACGGTGGATTCCAGCAGGTCTTCGGGCATCTGCCCGTGCGCGACGACGACGCGGGCCTCGGGCACCAGGGCGCGCACCCGGGCGGCAGCCGCATCGATGGAGCTGACCCGGTTGTGCACGTAGAAGGCCTGCCCCTCACGCAGCAGCTCGCGTCTCAACGCGGCGGCGATCTGCTTGTCGTCCTGTGAGCCGACGTAGGTCAGCACCGGGTAGCGCTCCTCGGGAGGGGTCAGGATCGTCGACATCTCCCGAATGCCGGCCAGGCTCATCTCCAGCGTGCGCGGGATCGGGGTGGCGCTCATGGTCAGCACGTCGACGTGGGTGCGCAGGCTCTTGATGTGCTCCTTGTGTTCGACGCCGAAGCGCTGCTCCTCGTCGACGACCACCAGGCCAAGGTCTTTCCAGATCACCCCGGTCTGCAGCAGCCGGTGGGTACCGATCACGATGTCCACACCGCCGTCGCCCATGCCGTCGAGCACCGTGCGCGACTCGGCGGCGTCGGTGAAGCGGGATAGGCCCTTGACGCGCACCGGGAAGCCGGCCATCCGCTCGGTGAACGTCTGCAGATGCTGGTCGGCCAGCAGCGTGGTGGGCACCAGCACCGCGACCTGCTTGCCGTCCTGCACCGCCTTGAACGCTGCGCGCACCGCGATCTCGGTCTTGCCATAGCCGACGTCCCCGCAGATCACCCGGTCCATCGGCACCGGCTTTTCCATGTCGGCCTTGACCTCGGTGATCGCGGTGAGCTGGTCGACGGTCTCGGTGAACTCGAACGCGTCCTCCATCTCGGCCT
>NZ_JBOHHI010000144.1:0-19379 GCF_050700595.1 Mycobacterium sp. | reverse complement strand
CACGCGACAGACCACTACCCTGAACCATGACGTCCTCCTCGGTGTATTGGGATACCAAGCCCGTCAACGACACCAGGAGGACGTCTTCTACATCAATACTCTTCGGCATAACCCTCTTACTACGCCGGGGAAATCACCGGGTTTGCGCACGCTCGCGCATAGGGCGCTTAGGTCGCTAGACCCGCGCCGGTTCCCCCTCGACCGGACGCAACCGCCATTCGCCTTCCCCGAGCAGCTCGAGCAGGTGCGCATGGTGTTGTTCGACGGTGTGCCGGTGGCTCACGCTGACCACCACACAATCCGGCAGTTCATTGCGCAGTAACCCGTAGAGCGCGAACTCCAGCCCTTCGTCGAGCGCCGACGTCGACTCGTCGAGGAAAACCGCCTGCGGTTTGGTCAGCAGGATGCGTGCGAAGGCGACGCGTTGCTGCTCGCCCGGGGAGAGCACCTTGGCCCAGTCTTGGTCCTCGTCGAGTCGGTCGGCGAGCGGAGCCAGCGCCACCTTGGTCAGCGCGTCGCGCAGCACCTCGTCGGACAGGTCGTTCGGCGAATTCGGGTAGGCCACCACCGTGCGCAGATCGCCCAGCGGGACATAGGGCAACTGCGACAAGAACATCGTCTGGTTGTCGCCGTCAGGGCTGCGCAACGTTCCGGATGCGAACGGCCACAACTCCGCCAGGCTGCGCAACAAGGTGGTCTTGCCGGCCCCGGAAGGCCCGACAATCAACATCGAGTCGCCGCGGTCGAGGTGGACATCCAGCGGATCGATCAACTGGGTGCCTTCCGGTGTGCGTACTTCCACACCGTCGAGCTGCACCGAGCCGTCGTCGCTTGGCCGCACCAAGATCTCAGGCAATTCCCGGCCCCGGGCATTGGAGTCGACCAGCCCGTGCAGCCGCAGAATCGCTGCGCGCAAGCCGGCGAATGCGTCGTACTGGTCGCGGAAGAACGACAACGAGTCCTGGATGCTGCCGAACGCAGTCGCGGTTTGCCCGACGTCACCCAACTCGATTTTGCCGGCGAACAGTCGCGGTGCCTGCAACACCCACGGCAGCGGGACGATCGTCTGGCTCACCGACGTGTTCCAGCCGAGGTACCCGAGGTAGCGGCTGACCCAGCGGCGGTAGTTGTCGATGATCGGTGTGAAGCGCCGCCACAACTGCGCCCGTTCGGCACGCTCACCGCGGTAGAACCCGATAGCCTCGGCGGTGTCGCGCACCCGCACCAACGCGTAGCGGAAAGCGGCGTTGAGCATCTCGTTGGCGAAGCTCAGCCTGATCAGGGGATGGCCGATCCAGAACGTGACGATCGACGCCACCAGCACGTAGACAATGACGATCCAGAACATCGCGCGCGGGAGTTCGAAACCCAGAAAGTTCAGTCCGCCGGACAAGTTCCACAGGATCGCGGCGAAGGAGATCACCGAGACCACCGCGTTCACCGCGCCGAAGAGCAACGTGCTTCCGGTTCCGAGGGACGGCATGTTCGGGGTTCCGCCGGCGCCGGTGGTGAAGATGTCGATGTCTTGCTGGATGCGCTGGTCGGGGTTGTCGATGGCGTCGTCGATGAAGCGGGTCCGGTAGTAGGCGCGTCCGTCGAGCCAGTCGGCCATCAAATGGTCGGTGAGCCACACCCGCCAGGCGATGATGAACCGCTGCATCAGGTAGATGTCGGCCATGATCCGGGCGATGAAGATCGCGGCGAGGATGCAGAAAATCGCCAGCGACATCCAAAAGCCATGGATACCAGACTGTTTGACCACCTCGTTGCCCGCGCCCATGCCCTGGAACGCCTTCTGCAGCCCGTTGTAGAGGTCTTTGCCCTGATAGCTGAGCAGCACGATCAATCGCACGCCGGTGATCACCGACAACAGCAGCACACCCAGCATCAGCCAGGTTCCGGTGGCGTGCGACCCGATGAAGTAGCCGCGGGTGATCCGCCAGTACTGGTGCCCCCACCGGGTGGTGAACCTGACCACGACCAAAACAAGCAGAACGCAGACGGCGGTGATCAGCCACGCCACGGCGAGCCAGCGCAACGAGTCGGGCAGCGCACTGCCCCAATCGATCGATGGTTGGAACGGCGTCAATTCCCTGCCCACGTCGACGTCTCCTTGTGCCTCGAGGCGGCCGGTCCGGCACCTCAATCGAAACTCCTGCGGGCGAAGCTACCGCAACCATGGATAGGCTGCCTGGATGAGCATCGATGCCCCGACCACGCTGCACGCTGGGCGACTCATCGCGCGCCGGCTCAAAGCCAGCGGCATCGACACGATGTTCACGTTGTCCGGCGGTCACCTGTTCTCCATCTACGACGGCTGCCGCAGCGAGGGCATCCGGCTGATCGATACCCGTCACGAGCAGACCGCGGCCTTCGCCGCCGAAGGCTGGTCGAAGGTGACGCGGGTGCCGGGCGTGGCCGCATTGACCGCCGGCCCCGGTGTCACCAACGGGATGAGCGCCATGGCGGCCGCACAGCAGAATTGCTCGCCGCTGCTGGTGCTGGGTGGCCGCGCGCCGGCCGGGCGGTGGGGGATGGGATCGCTGCAGGAGATCGACCATGTGCCGTTCGTGGCGCCGCTGGCCCGGTTTGCCGCCACCGCGCGGTCGGCCGACGCGGTATGCCGACTGGTCGACGACGCGCTTCGGGCGACGGTCGCCGCGCCGTCGGGGGTAGCGTTCGTCGATTTCCCGATGGACCACGTGTTTTCGGTCGCCGACGACGAGTCTCGCCCCGGCGCGTTGGCCGACCCGCCGGCGTCGGACCCACCCGACCCCCGCGCGCTCGACCGGGCGGCCGCGCTGCTGGCCGGCGCGCGGCGGCCGGTGATCATGGCGGGCACCAACGTGTGGTGGGGCCACGCTGAGACGGCGCTGCTGAAGCTGGCCGAGCAACGGCGGATACCGGTGCTGATGAACGGGATGGCCCGCGGCATGGTGCCCGCCGATCATGAATTGGCGTTCTCGCGGGTGCGCTCAAAGGCCTTGGGCGACGCCGATGTTGCGCTGGTCGTCGGAGTGCCGATGGATTTCCGGTTGGGCTTTGGCGCGGTGTTCGGCGAAAAAACCCAACTGATCGTGGCCGACCGTGCCGAACCCGACCGCGAGCACCCGAGGCCGATCGCGGCCCGGCTCTACGGCGACCTGTCGGCGATCCTGTCGGTGCTGAGCGAAGACGCGCAGAGCCGCCACGAGGACTGGATCGCCGGGTTGCGGGCCGCCGAGACCGCTGCGCGTGACCTCGAACAAGCCGACCTGACCGACGATCGGGCCCCACTGCACCCGATGCGGGTGTACGCCGAATTGGCGCCGCTGCTGGACCGCGACGCGATCATCGTCGTCGACGCCGGCGATTTCGGCTCCTACGCGGGCCGGGTGATCGACAGCTATGTCGCCGGCGCCTGGCTGGACAGCGGCCCGTTCGGCTGCCTTGGCTCCGGCCCGGGGTACGCGCTGGCCGCCAAGCTGGCCCGCCCCGACCGCCAGGTGGTACTGCTGCAGGGCGACGGCGCCTTCGGATTCAGCGGCATGGAATGGGACACCCTGGTGCGGCACGGTGTCCAGGTGGTCTCGGTGGTCGGCAACAACGGCATCTGGGCGTTGGAAAAACACCCGATGGAAGCGCTATACGGCTACTCGGTGGTGGCCGAACTGCGGCCGGGCACCCGCTATGACGAGGTGGTGCGCGCGCTCGGCGGCCATGGTGAGCTGGTGTCGACCCCCGCCGAGCTTCGGCCCGCGCTGGAGCGTGCGTTCGCCAGCGGCCTGCCCGCCGTCGTCAACGTGCTCACCGACCCGAATGTCGCCTATCCACGCCGGTCAAGCCTGGCCTGACCGCCCGCGTACGGTTGACCTGTGCCTAAGACCACCAGCACGGTACCTGGCCGGCTGAGCAGCCGATTCTGGCGGCTGCTCGGCGCCGACACGGAGAAGAACCAAAGCCGTTCCCTCGACCTCGTCAGCGCCACGTCGGAGTACGAGGAGAAAGCCGCCGACCTGGACGATGAGCAATTGGCCAAGGCGACCGGCCTGCTCAAGCTGGACGATCTCGCCGAGTCCGCCGACATCCCGCAGTTCCTGGCGATTGCCCGGGAGGCCGCCGAACGGTTCACCGGGCTGCGGCCGTTCGACGTGCAGCTGTTGGGCGCGCTGCGGATGCTGGCCGGTGACGTGATCGAGATGGCCACCGGTGAAGGCAAGACGCTGGCCGGTGCCATCGCCGCCGCGGGATACGTGTTGGCCGGCCGGCACGTCCACGTCGTCACGATCAACGACTACCTGGCCCGCCGCGACGCCGAATGGATGGGCCCACTGCTGGCGGCCCTGGGCCTGACGGTCGGCTGGGTCACCGCCGAGTCGACGGCCGAACAACGCCGGGCGGCCTATCAATGCGATGTCACCTACGGCTCGGTCAACGAGATCGGCTTCGACGTGCTGCGCGACCAGTTGGTCACCGACGTCGACGATCTGGTGTCGCCGAACCCCGACGTGGCGCTGATCGACGAGGCCGACTCGGTGCTGGTCGACGAGGCGTTGGTGCCACTGGTGCTGGCCGGAACCAGCTACCGGGAAACCCCGCGGCTGGAGATCATCCGGCTGGTCGGCGTCCTGCGACCGGGCCAGGACTACGAAACCGACGCCGAGGGCCGCAACGTCCATTTGACCGAGGCCGGCGCCCGGAAAGTGGAAGCGGCCCTTGGTGGCATCGACCTGTACTCCGAGGAGCACGTCGGCACCACGCTCACCGAGATCAATGTCGCGTTGCACGCCCATGTGCTGCTGCAGCGCGACGTGCACTACATCGTGCGCGACGACGCGGTGCACCTGATCAACGCCTCCCGCGGCCGCATCGCCCAGCTACAACGCTGGCCGGACGGCCTGCAGGCCGCGGTCGAGGCCAAGGAGGGCATCGAGACCACGGAGACCGGCGAGGTACTGGACACCATCACGGTGCAGGCGCTGATCGACCGCTATCCGACGGTGTGCGGTATGACCGGCACCGCGCTGGCCGCCGGCGAGCAGCTGCGTCAGTTCTACAAACTCGCTGTCTCGCCGATACCGCCGAACGCCCCGAACGTCCGCGAGGACGAGCCCGACCGGGTCTACATCACGGCGGCCGCCAAAAACGAGGCGGTCATTACGCACATCATTGAGGTCCACGAGACCGGACAACCGGTGCTGGTCGGCACCCGCGACGTGGCCGAATCGGAGTATCTGCATGAGCGGTTGCTGCGGCGCGAGGTGCCCGCCGTGGTGCTCAACGCGAAGAACGACGCCGAGGAGGCGCAGGTGATCGCCGAGGCCGGCAAGCTCGGCGCGGTCACGGTGTCGACCCAAATGGCCGGTCGCGGTACCGATATCCGGCTCGGCGGCTCCGACGTAGGCGACCACGCCCCTGAGAAAAAAGAGGTGGTCGAACTCGGCGGGCTGAACGTGATCGGCACCGGACGACACAATACCCAGCGGCTGGACAACCAGCTGCGTGGCCGGGCCGGCCGCCAGGGCGACCCCGGTTCGACGGTGTTCTTCTCCAGTTGGGAAGACGACGTCATCGCGGCCAACCTGGAATCCAACAAGCTGCCGACGGCTGCGGACGAGGACGGCCGGATCGTCAGCGGCAAGGCGGCCGGGTTGCTTGACCACGCGCAGCGGGTGGCCGAAGGCCGGATGCTGGACGTGCACGCCAACACCTGGCGCTACAACCAGTTGATCGCCCAGCAGCGCGCTATCATCGTTGAGCGACGAAACACGTTGCTCTCCACCGCAACTGCGCGCGAGGAGCTCGCCGAGCTGGCGCCCGAGCGATACGAGGAGCTCTCGAAGAAACTGTCCGAGGACCGCCTGGAGAAGATCTGCCGGCTGATCATGCTCTATCACCTCGACCGCGGGTGGGCCGATCACCTGGCGTATCTGGCCGACATTCGCGAGAGCATCCATTTGCGGGCTCTGGGCCGGCAGAATCCGCTTGACGAGTTCCACCGGATGGCCGTCGACGCGTTCGCCTCGCTGGCCGCCGACGCGATCGAAGCGGCCCAGCAGACGTTCGAGACCTCCCCGGCCATCGAGGAGGAGCCGGGGGTGGATCTGTCCAAGCTGGCGCGGCCGACGTCGACGTGGACGTACATGGTGCACGACAACCCACTGGCCGACGACACGCTGTCCGCGCTGAGCCTGCCCGGGATCTTCCGCTAGGGCCAATTGCTAAGGTCACGCCTGATGAACCGCGCGCCAGCGCACGACCGGGTCTTGACGGCGCCCAACGTACTGAGCGGGATCCGGCTCGCGCTGATCCCGGTCTTCGTCTATCTGCTGCTGGTTGCTCATGCCGACGCCTGGGCGGTGGCCATCCTGGTGTTCACCGGCGGATCCGACTGGGCGGACGGCAAGATCGCCCGGCTGTTGAACCAGTCGTCGCGGCTGGGCGAGCTGCTGGATCCCGCGGTCGATCGGCTCTACATGCTGATCGTTCCGATCGTGTTCGGGCTGCGGGGCATCGTGCCGTGGTGGATCATCGCCACGTTGTTGATCCGCGACGCGCTGCTGGCGCTGGAGCTGCCGCTGCTGCGGAGCCGCGGGTTCACCGCGCTGCCCGTGTTGTATCTGGGCAAGGCGGCGACTTTCGGTCTGATGTCGGCCTTTCCGCTGATCCTGCTGGGTCAGTGGGACGCGTTGTGGAGCCGGGTGGTGTTGGCCTGCGGGTGGGCTTTCCTGATCTGGGGCCTGTACATGTACCTGTGGTCGTTCGTGCTGTACACGGCCCAGATCGTGTTAGTCGTGCGCCGAGTGCCCAAAGCCAACGCCGGGCCGTTGATCGGACGGGCAGACGATGCCTGACCAGGCGCTGGGCGGCTATGATCCCGAGGCCGGCCGCAACGTACACGAGGCGGGCCGGCCGCAGTTCATCCCGGTGCCGTCGCTGTTACGTGCCCTGCTCTCGGAGCACCTCGACCCCGGCTATGCGGCAGCGGCCGCCCGGCGTGGCCGCTCCGCCACGCCGCGAAGGGGGCGGGCTCGCGCTGTCGACTGGGTGTGGCAGGCGACGGCAGCGCTGTTGGTGGCCGTGGTGTTCGCCGCCGCGGTCGCCCAGGCCCGACTGGTCGCGCCCGGCGAAAGCGCTGCCCAACAAGTGCTGCTGCGCAGCGTGCGCGCCGAGCAGGCATCCACCGGCAAGTTGGCGGCACACCGCAACACACTCACGACTCAAGTCGACGACGTTCAGCGGCGCGTGCTTGTCGACGACGCCGAGGGCCGGCGGCTGCTCGCCAGCCTGGATGCGCTCAGCCTGGCCGCAGCCAGCAGCCCGGTCACCGGTCCGGGCCTGGCTGTGACGGTGACCGATCCCGGCGTCGGCCCGAACCTCTCCGACGTGTCCAAGGAACGGGTGGCCGGAAGCCGGCAGATCATCCTCGACCGTGACCTGCAACTCGTCGTGAACGCGTTGTGGTCAAGCGGCGCCGAGGCGATATCGGTGGGCGGGGTCCGGATCGGGCCGAACGTGACCATCCGGCAGGCGGGCGGCGCGATTCTGGTCGACAATAGTCCGGTCGGCAGCCCGTACACGATCCTCGCGATCGGGCCGCCGCACGCCATGCAGGATATTTTCGACCGCAGCTCCGGTCTGCACAGGCTGCGACTGTTGGAGACTTCCTACGGTGTCGGCGTCAGTGTGAGTGCCCGCGAAGGGCTTACGCTGCCGGCCGGCGCGATCCGAGATATCAAGTTCGCCAAGGAGATTGGGCCCTAGTGACACAGATGCTACTGACAGCAAGCCAACTGGCAGGAGGCGGACGTCGATGATCGGTGTTGCGGCGCTGATCGTCGGCATCGTGCTGGGTTTGGTTTTTCACCCCAACGTGCCGGACGCCATCCAACCCTATTTGCCCATCGCCGTGGTCGCCGCACTGGACGCGGTGTTCGGCGGGCTCCGGGCCTATCTGGAGCGGATCTTCGACCCGAAGGTTTTCGTGGTGTCGTTTGTGTTCAACGTCTTGGTGGCCGCGCTGATCGTCTATGTCGGCGACCAATTGGGCGTCGGCACCCAGTTGTCCACGGCGATCATCGTCGTGCTGGGCATCCGCATCTTCGGCAACGCGGCCGCGCTGCGGCGCCGGCTGTTTGGGGCCTGACCGATACGAGACTGACGTGAGCGACAACACCGACGACGGCACCGAGGACACCGCGCAACGCGGCCGGCACAAACTGCCACCGCACCAGCCGCAACCCGAGATCGGCGAGCTGCAACCGCGCGGGCTCACCGGCATGCTGCGGCGCGGTCGCACCGTGTTCGGTGTGCTCGCGGTCCTGCTGTGCCTGTTGCTGGGCGTCGCGATCGTCACCCAGGTGCGCCGGAACGAATCCGGCGACGCGCTGGACACAGCGCGGCCCGCCGACCTGCTGGTCCTGCTGGACTCGCTGCGCCAGCGAGAGGCCACGCTGAACACCGAAGTGACCGAGCTGCAACGCACGCTGAGCGCCTTGCAGGCGTCCGGCAACAACGACCAGGCCGCCATCCAAAACGCCCAGGCCAGGCTCGCCGCGCTGTCCATCCTGATCGGCACCGTCGGCGCCACCGGTCCCGGGGTCACGGTCACGATCGACGACCCGGGGCCGGGCGTGGCGCCCGGGGCGATGCTCGACGTGATCAACGAGTTGCGTGCCGCAGGCGCCGAGGCAATCCAGATCCGTGATGCCCAACAAGCGGTGCGGGTCGGTGTCGACACCTGGGTGGTCGGCACTCCAGGGGCGCTGACCGTCGACGGAAAAACTCTTTCGCCGCCGTATTCGATTGTGGCGATTGGTGATCCGCCGACACTGGCCGCGGCGATGAACATTCCGGGTGGCGCTGTCGACAGCGTCAAACGCGTGGGCGGCACCATCTCGGTGCAGCAAGGCGACCGGGTGGGCATCACCGCCTTGCGGCAACCGAAACCGCGCCAATACGCTCAGCCCGGCAAGTAATAACCGATGAGTGGTCGAGCAGAACAGGAACACCGTGAGCGAAATCCCCCCCGACCTGCACTACACCGCCGAGCACGAGTGGGTCCGTCGTACCGGGGACGACGCCGTGCGGATCGGGATCACCGACTTCGCGCAGTCGGCGCTCGGCGACGTCGTGTTTGTACAGTTGCCGGACCCGGGTACTGGGCTGAGCATGGGTGAATCCTTCGGCGAAGTGGAATCGACCAAGTCGGTGTCAGACCTGTACGCGCCGGTCTCGGGGGAAGTGGTCGCCGTCAACAACGACCTCGAAGCCAGTCCACAACTGGTGAACTCCGACCCGTACGGTGCGGGCTGGCTACTCGACGTCCGGGTCGACCCGGACGCGCTGGAACAGGGCTTCGCCGCGCTGCTGGATTCCGAGTCCTACCGCGGCACCTTGACCGAATGAGCGAGTGGTGGGCACATTGCGGACCGGTGCGCGGTACGGTCGACACATCGACGGTCGAGCCGGCGGAAAGTCGGCCGGCCAGGCTAAACCAGACAACGCCACAGCGGCCAGTGAGGAGCAGCGGGTGACGGAGAAGGACAACGAGACCTCTGAGGATGTCACCGTGGAGACCACATCGGTATTCCGCGCCGATTTCCTCAACGAATTGGAGGCACCCGCGCAAGCGGGTGGCGAGAGTGCGGTTTCCGGCGTTGAGGGACTGCCGGTCGGTTCGGCGTTGCTCGTCGTCAAGCGCGGCCCCAACGCCGGCTCCCGCTTCCTGCTCGACCAGCCCACCACCTCGGCCGGCCGCCATCCCGACAGCGATATTTTCCTCGACGATGTCACCGTGAGCCGGCGGCACGCCGAGTTCCGGTTGGAGACCGACGAATTCCACGTTGTCGACGTCGGCAGTCTCAACGGCACCTACGTCAACCGCGAGCCGGTCGATTCCGCGGTGCTGGCAAACGGTGACGAGGTCCAGATCGGCAAGTTCCGCCTGGTCTTTCTGACCGGCCCCAAGTCCGGCGACGACGAAGGAGGCCCGGGCAGCTAGTGACCGCACCGGAGACGCCCGCGCTGGCCGGGATGTCGATCGGGGCGGTTCTCGACCTGCTCCGGGGAGACTTCCCGGACGTGACGATCTCCAAGATTCGATTCTTGGAGGCCGAAGGCCTGGTCACGCCGCAGCGCGCCGCGTCGGGGTATCGCAGGTTCACCGCGTACGACTGCGCACGGCTGCGCTTCATCCTGACCGCCCAGCGCGATAACTACCTACCGCTGAAGGTGATCAAGGCGCAACTCGACGCCCAGCCCGACGGTGAGTTGCCGCCAACCGGATCGCCCTATGGCGTACCACGATTGGTTTCGGTGAGCGGCAGTGCCGAGGTCGACGCCGGATCGGATCCGGGCGCGGTGGGACCCACCCGCATCCGGCTGGGCCGGGAGGACCTACTGGAGCGTTCCGGAGTGGACGAGGAGTTGCTGACGGCGTTGCTGAAGGCCGGGGTGATCACCACCGGACCGGGCGGGCTTTTCGACGAGCACGCGGTGGTCATCCTCCAATGCGCGTGGGCGCTTTCCCAGTACGGTGTCGAGCCACGTCATCTGCGGGCGTTTCGCTCGGCGGCGGACCGTCAGTCCGATTTGATCGCGCAGATCGCCGCGCCCCTCATCGGGGCGGACAAGGTCGGCAAGGCCGGTGCACGTGACCGCGCCGACGACTTGGCGCGGGAGGTCGCGGCGCTGGCGATCACGCTGCACACGTCGTTGATCAAGTCGTCTGTACGCGACGTACTGCGCCGCTGAGGGCTAGACTTCGGTCGACAGCTTGTGTTCGGCGGCTTGGTGTTTGCACCGCGGCGTCGGGCCAGGTCTGGGCGGTACACGGCAGCATGTGCGGAGGGCAGTCACAGATGGGTGAAGTTCGCGTTGTCGGCATTCGCGTCGAGCAGCCGCAGAACCAACCGGTGCTGTTGCTGCGCGAAGCCAACGGTGACCGGTACCTGCCGATCTGGATCGGCCAGTCCGAGGCTGCGGCGATCGCCCTGGAGCAGCAGGGTGTCGAGCCGCCGCGGCCCCTGACTCACGATTTGATCCGGGATCTGATTGCCGCGCTTGGTCATTCGCTCAAAGAGGTGCGAATCGTCGACCTGCAGGAAGGCACCTTCTACGCCGACCTGATCTTCGACCGCAATATCAGGGTATCGGCACGGCCGTCGGATTCGGTGGCCATCGCGCTGCGCGTCGGTGTGCCGATCTACGTCGAGGAGGCGGTGCTCGCCGAGGCCGGTTTGCTGATTCCGGACGAGAGCGACGAGGAGCCCAGCAGCGTCGTGCGCGAGGACGAGGTGGAGAAGTTCAAGGAGTTCCTGGACAGCGTTTCGCCCGACGATTTCAAGGCCACGTAAGCGACCGCGCCAAGATCACGGATGCGTCTCATCTGCGGGTTCGAAGTCGACACGCCCGTTTTGTAGCCTGGAGTGGCCGTTGCGGCGGACATACTTTGATGTCGACGGTGAACCGAAAAGCGTATGCTCACAAGCACTCGGCCTGAGCAAACGCGGTTGCCGGGGCAGCCATGCAACGAGCGCGATCGGCGAGAGGAAGCACGGTGGGCGACCAACCACGTCAGGACCAGTTGGACCTCGATTCCGGCGCCGCCACCGGGAACCACGCCACGACCAGCACCGATCCCAGTGCTGGGGCGCCGACCGAACCGGTGCAGGGCGGGCTGTTCCCCGACGATTCCGTGCCCGACGAGCTGGTCGGCTACCGCGGCCCGAGCGCCTGCCAGATCGCCGGCATCACGTACCGCCAGCTGGATTACTGGGCGCGCACCTCGCTGGTGGTGCCATCGATCCGCAGTGCGGCCGGATCCGGCAGCCAGCGGCTCTACTCCTTCAAGGACATTTTGGTCCTCAAGATCGTCAAGCGGCTACTCGACACCGGCATCTCACTGCACAACATCCGGGTCGCCGTTGACCATCTGCGCCAGCGCGGCGTGCAGGATTTGGCCAACATCACGTTGTTCTCCGACGGCACCACGGTGTATGAGTGCACCTCCGCCGAAGAGGTCGTCGACCTGCTGCAAGGTGGCCAGGGTGTGTTCGGCATCGCCGTCTCCGGAGCAATGCGTGAGCTGACCGGCGTAATCGCCGACTTCCCCGGCGAACGCGCCGACGGAGGCGAGTCGATCACCGCACCCGAGGACGAGTTGGCCTCGCGGCGCAAGCACCGCGACCGCAAGATCGGCTAACACCCCACTTTCCCGCGAGCGTGCGTGTCACAGGTGGCTTGCGGAATTTCGCCGGGTTTGCGCACGCTCGCGCCGGTGTAGGGCGCCCCAGTAGACTGACCCTCGCATCGCGCTTGTGCGGGAGAGTTCGTGGCGGCCAGCCGCGGACGCCGAAGGAGCAACACCTCTCCGTCAATCTCTCAGGCACCCGGACCGCATGAGATAACGATGCCTCTGGAAAGTGGCGCCGGCTGATCGGCCGTCCGCCCGCCGACGGGGAAAGGCGCTGCTGGAAGCGGCTGCCGAATCTCTCAGGCGCCCGGCGCGGGTAGCGACAGAGGGAGAGGGCCGCTAAAGATGGCCCTCTACCGTGTCAGGAGCCCGCCTTGCCCGACCACACGAATTTCGCCGACCGCCACATTGGTCCGGACGACGAGGCGATCGCCACCATGCTCGACGTCATCGGCGTCGAGTCCCTGGCGGAACTGGCGGCCGAGGCGGTGCCCGCCGGGATTCTCGACGCGCTGACCGCCTCCGGCGCCACCCCGGGTCTGGACCGGCTGCCGCCGCCGGCCAGCGAGGCCGAAGCCCTGGCCGAGCTACGGGCGATGGCCGACGCCAACACAGTCGCGGTGTCGATGATCGGCCAGGGCTATTACGACACGCTCACCCCGCCGGTGTTGCTGCGCAACATCATGGAGAACCCGGCGTGGTACACCGCCTACACGCCGTATCAGCCGGAGATCAGCCAGGGCCGGCTGGAGGCGCTGCTGAACTTCCAGACCATGGTCGCGGATCTGACCGGTCTGGAGGTCGCCAACGCGTCGATGCTGGACGAGGGCACGGCGGCCGCCGAGGCGATGACGTTGATGCAGCGCGCGGTCCGCGGAAAGACGGCTGGCCGACTGGTCATAGATGCCGATCTGTACGGCCAGACCGCCGCGGTGCTGGCCACCCGGGCCGAGCCGCTGGGCATCGAGATCGTCACCGCCGACCTGCCAGACGGGCTGCCCGACGGTGAGTTCTTCGGCGTGATCGCCCAGTTGCCGGGCGCCAGCGGCCGGATCATCGACTGGAGCACGCTGGTGGCCGAGGCACACCAGCGTGGCGCACTGGTGGCCGTCGGCGCCGATTTGTTGGCACTGACCTTGATCACCCCGCCCGGGGAGATCGACGCCGACGTCGCATTCGGCACCACCCAACGCTTCGGTGTGCCAATGGGTTTCGGCGGCCCGCATGCGGGATATCTGGCCGTGCGCGCCAAGCATGCCCGCCAGCTGCCCGGCCGGCTGGTCGGGGTATCCCGTGATGTAGACGGGTCGCCGGCGTATCGCTTGGCGTTGCAGACCCGCGAACAGCACATCCGCCGCGACAAGGCCACCAGCAACATCTGCACCGCGCAGGTGCTGCTGGCCGTGATGGCCGCGATGTATGCCAGCTACCACGGGGCCGACGGGCTGACCGGAATCGCACGGCGGGTACACGGTCACACCGAGAAAATCGCCGCCGCCCTGGGCGACGCGTTGGTGCACGACAGGTTTTTCGACACCGTGCTGGCGCGGGTACCGGCCCGCGCCGACGACGTGATCGCCGCGGCGAAGGCCGACGGCATCAACCTGTGGCGGGTGGACGACGACCACGTGTCGGTGTCGTGTGATGAGACCACCACCGACGAGCAGGTGACCGCGGTGCTACGAGCCTTCGGAGTGGATGCCGCCCGGCCGGCATTTGCCGATATCGCGATCCGCCGTTCGAAGTTCCTGACCCATCCGGCATTCACCCGGCATCGCAGCGAGACGTCGATGATGCGGTATCTGCGGACGCTGGCCGATAAGGATTTGGCCTTGGACCGCAGCATGATTCCACTCGGCTCATGCACGATGAAGCTCAACGCCGCCGCCGAGATGGAGCCGATCACCTGGCCGGAGTTCGCTCGAGTGCACCCGTTCGCCCCGTCCTCCGACACCCCGGGCCTGCGGCGGCTGATCGCCGACCTGGAGACCTGGCTGGCGCAGCTCAGCGGCTACGACGCGGCCTCGCTGCAACCCAACGCCGGGTCGCAGGGCGAATACGCGGGACTGCTGGCCATCCGCGCCTACCACGTCAGCCGCGGGGAACCGAACCGCGACGTCTGCCTGATCCCGTCCAGTGCGCACGGCACCAACGCCGCGTCGGCCGCGCTGGCCGGCCTGCGGGTGGCGGTGGTGCCCTGCCGCGACGATCCTGGTCGCGCTGGCGACGTCGACCTCGACGGGCTACGCGTCAAGGTCGCCGAACACGGCGACCGGCTGTCGACGCTGATGATCACCTATCCGTCCACGCACGGCGTGTACGAACACGACATCGCCGAGATCTGCGCGGCCGTGCATGACGCCGGCGGCCAGGTCTACGTCGACGGCGCCAACCTCAACGCGTTGGTGGGTCTGGCCCGGCCCGGCAAGTTCGGCGGCGACATCAGTCACCTGAACCTGCACAAGACGTTCTGCATCCCGCACGGGGGCGGCGGTCCGGGGGTGGGACCGGTGGTGGCGCGCGCACATCTTGCCCCGTTCCTGCCGGGCCATCCGTTCGCGCCGGAACTGCCGCAGGCACCGCCGGTGTCGTCGGCGCCCTACGGGTCGGCCTCGATCCTGCCGATCACCTGGGCCTACATCCGGATGATGGGCGCGATCGGGCTACGGGCGGCGTCGCTGACCGCGATCGCGTCGGCGAACTACATCGCCCGCCGCCTCGACGAGTACTACCCGGTGCTCTACACCGGCGAGAACGGTATGGTCGCCCACGAATGCATCCTGGACCTGCGCCCGCTCACCAAAACGACCGGCGTAACCGTCGACGATGTGGCAAAACGCCTGGCCGACTATAGTTTTCACGCGCCAACCATGAGTTTCCCGGTGGCCGGCACGCTGATGGTCGAACCGACTGAAAGCGAGAGCCTGGCCGAAATCGACGCCTTCTGCCAGGCGATGATCGCCATCCGCGCCGAAATCGACCGCGTCGGTGCGGGGGAGTGGCCTGTCGACGACAATCCGCTGCGCGGGGCGCCGCACACCGCCGCCTGCCTGGTGGTCGACAACTGGGAGCACCCCTACACCCGCGAGCAAGCCGGGTACCCGCTGGGCCACGAGTTCCGACCGAAGGTGTGGCCGCCGGTGCGCCGCATCGACGGCGCCTACGGCGACCGCAACCTGGTCTGTTCCTGCCCGCCGGTGGAGGCCTACGCCTGAGGCCCGAACCGATCGATGATCGCCGCCGCAATCTCGCCGGGTGCATCCTCCTGAATGAAATGCTTGGCGTTCGTCAATTCGACGACGACATGGTCGGGGAAGGCCGTGAGTATCCGCGGGATCATCGAGCCCGGCCTGAATGCCTGGTCCTTCATACCCCAGACCAGCAAGGCAGGCTTGCCGCCCAGCGCGGCCGGCACTTCTCGCGAGAGCTGTTCCAGCAATGGCCGGGCGGCCAGGATCTCTTTGGGCAGACGCGCAACGCCCGGTCGGTCCTGCGGGCCGGGCTGCACCGCCCGGTAGTGCGCCATCACTGCGGCGCTGAGCCGACGACCGGTACCCGCGGGGATCAACCGCTCGACAAAGAAATTGCGCTGCAGGATCGCATACTGCATCGGACGGCTGGACATGACTTTGCTGAACGCTTTCATCGATAGCGTGTCCGCCGGCCAGAACCAGGTATTGCCCAAGACGACGCCGCGTACCCGATCCGCCCGCACCACATCGACTGCCATGCTCACCGGCCCACCCCAGTCCTGGCCCATCGTCAGGTAGCCGTCGAGGCCGAGATGGTCGACCAGCTCGCCGATCACCGACGCATGTTCGGCGATCGTGTAACCGAATCCCGCCGGACGCTCAGACAACCCGAAACCGAGGTAGTCCGGCGCGATGCAGCGGAAGCGGTCGCGTAACGCGACGATGATGTCGCGGTACAGGAAGCTCCAAGTCGGGTTGCCGTGGCATAGCAGGATCGGCGTACCGCTACCTTCGTCGACGTAGTGCAGGCGACCTCTGGTGCTGTCGAACCAGCGTGACACGAACGGGTACAGGTGCGGATCCGGGGTGAAATCTACGCTCATTGCGGCTGCTCAGCTCAGGAACGTGGTCAGCGCAGTAGCCAACTCGGGGGACGCCGACGTCGCCAGGTTCCGGTAACCACCGTCGGACTGCTTGGCGACGGCCTCCCAGGTCGCCCGATCCGGGTCGGCGCCGAAGTCGATGACGTTGACGGCCACCGGCTTGGCCGGGTCGGCGCTGTGCCGGATGAAATCCTGCAGGCCCGCGCCGTCCAGGGTCTGATCGGTGTGCGGTCCAGCGGTGATGACCAGTATCGAATTCGTGTGCCCCGCACGGAAATCGGCCAGTGCCGCGGGGTAGACGAGCCGCAGTGTGGTGAACGACACCGCACCACTCACCGACGAATACTGCTTGTCCAGCGCTTTGGTCAGCGCCGCCGACCGCGGCTGCCCATCGACCGGATCATCCAGCGGACCGGCCCGCACCTCGGTGCGGCCCTCTTTGCCGTCGAACGTCCACAACCCGACCACCGAACTCGGCGGCAGCGCGCGGATCCGGTCGTTCAGCGCGGCGACCACGTTGGCCAGCCGGGTTTTGCCGCCCTCGTCGGTGGTCATCGCCTGGTCCAGCATGATGGTGGCGGTCGGACCGTTGGACGGTGCGGTCAGCGTGGTCGCGAGGGTGGCGCGCGTCTGGTCGTCGCCCACCGACAGCGTCGACGGCAGCGCCGCGAAACTGGTGACGTCGCTGCCGGGCGGGGTGACGCCCTGGGCTCGGAAACCAGCTTTGGCCAGGCCGGCGAGCTGGTCGGGTTTATGCATGAACCGGGCGAACGCGCTGGCCGCGGTCACCTGATCCTGCGACAGCCAGGATCCGTTCAGCAGTACCGTCGGATAGTCGGCGACTGCGGCCGGCCCCGGCGGCAGCCAGGAACCCAGCGCGCTGCCGGCATCGGGGACCGACTGGCCGTGCTGGAAGAGCTGCTGTTCGGTGGTGACCACCGCATGCACCGGAGCCTTTGCCGCATCGCCGGATCCGAGCAGCGCGTTCATTGCCTCAGCCAGCGAGTTGTCGGCCAGCTTGGGCTGGGCGTCGATCAGCGTGCGCACCGCTCCGGTGCCCGCCGTCGGCGGCGCGCCGGGTGGCGCCGACGCGGCCGCCACCGCCTCGGCCGCCAGGAACGCGGCGTCGCTGTTGCCGCGGATCGGCAGCGCAAGCCGTAGGGACCCCCAGTCCGGCAGATGCAACCCGGCCAACCCGTCGGGTTTGCTCTGCAACCCGGGCAACGTCGCCCAGCTCTGATTGCCGAGCGCCCGCGCAAGCTCGGGCCGCACCGCCAACAACACCGGGGAGGTGACCAGTGAGCGGCTGTCGCTGATCGTCTGCTGCCCGGCGGAGGCCGACAGCCGCGCCGCCGAGACCGAGCTGCCCGGGATCCACAGCGCCGGTCGCGGGCCCAGGTCTTTCGGCCAGTCCCCGATGAAGCCGCTGACGACGGCGTCGGAGTCGGCCGACTTGACGCTGACTGCCACGCAACGGTCACCGACCGAGGTCGCCGACGCGTTGTAGCGTTCGGCCAATTGCAGTATCGGCTTGACGATGGATGGATCGGCGACGACTGCCACCGTTTCGCTCTCACCGACGCAGCGCCCGGCGGCCGTGTGCGAACGGTTGTACAAGGCGTCACCGAAGAAGCGCCACACAATGACCGCGGCTACCACCACGACGACCACGACCAGGGCGGCGATCACGCCGATGCTGACGCCGCGCCGTCCGCCGTCGCTGCGGTGACCACCACGCCACTCGCTACCCTCGCGATGCCCGCCGCCGGCCGGCGACTGTGGGGGCGGTGGCGTGCGCGGCGCGAAGTCCGGAAAGTCGTCGGATGCGTCGGCCTCGCCGGGGTCGTCGTAGTCGACATATCCCGGGTCGTCGGGAAGCTCGTCGGCATAGTCATCGAAAGGCTCACCGGCTGACTCGTCGGGCTCCGGACTGCTGTGCCTACCCAACGCTCGCCTTGAACTCACGGCGGCGCCGGTGCAGGATCGGCTCGGTGTAGCCGCTGGGCTGCTGCGCCCCGGACAGGATCAGCTCCTGCGCGGCGAGGAACGCGATGCTGTCGTCGAAGTTCGGCGCCATCGGCCGGTACGCCGCATCGCCGGCGTTCTGCTGGTCGACCATCGGAGCCATCCGCTCCAAGCCGGCCCGCACATCTTCGGCGGTGATCACACCGTGGCGCAACCAGTTGGTCAGCAGCTGGCTCGAGATCCGCAGTGTCGCACGGTCTTCCATCAATGCGATGTTGTGTATGTCGGGCACCTTCGACGAGCCGATACCCTGATCGATCCAGCGCACCACATATCCCAGGATGGACTGGCAGTTGTTGTCGATCTCCTCGCGGATCTCCTCGGGCGCCCAGGCCAGTTGCTCGGTGAGCAGCGGAATGGTCAGCAACTGGTCAACGGAAGCCCGGCGCTGCCCTTCGAGTCCTTGCTGCACCGTCACCACGTCGACCTTGTGGTAGTGCATGGCGTGCAGCGTGGCCGCCGTCGGCGAGGGCACCCAGGCAGTGCTGGCGCCGGCGCGGGGCTGGGCGATCTTCTGCTCGACCATGTCGGCCATCAGCTCGGTCATCGCCCACATGCCCTTGCCGATCTGGGCCTTGCCCTCGAAGCCGGCCGCCAGCCCGATGTCGACGTTGGCGTCCTCGTAGGCCTTGATCCACGTGGTGCCCTTCATGGCGCCCTTGCGGATCATCGGGCCCGACTCCATCGACGTGTGGATCTCGTCGCCGGTGCGGTCGAGGAACCCGGTGTTGATGAACACCACCCGGTCGGCGGCGGCCTTGATGCACGCCTTGAGGTTGAGCGTGGTGCGGCGTTCCTCGTCCATGATGCCGACCTTGAGGGTGCCCTGCGGCAACCCCAGCACGTCTTCGACGCGGCTGAACAGCTCGCAGGTGAAGGCGACCTCGGCCGGCCCGTGCATCTTCGGCTTGACGATGTACACCGATCCGGTCCGGCTGTTGAGCAGCGGGCCGTTGGCCTTGCCGGCCTTCAGCCCATGGATCGCCGCCAACCCGGTGAGCAGGGCGTCCTGGATGCCCTCGAACACCTCGTTGTCCTCGGCGTCCACGATCGCGTCGTTGGTCATCAGATGGCCGACGTTGCGGACGAACAACAGGCTGCGTC
>NZ_JBOHHI010000143.1:0-3013 GCF_050700595.1 Mycobacterium sp. | reverse complement strand
CCGCAATTACCTTGGGAGATCGCGGGATCGCTCTACGTCGTCGGCGTTACTGCGTATGCGGCTGTGCGAGCGGTGGCGCCGCAGCCGGCTGAGACGGTGGCCGTGTCGGCAGCCGCCGGAGGAGTCGGGAGCCTGGTCGTGCAACTGTTGACCCTGCGCCGGGCGCAGGTGCTCGGTATTGCGTCGGCGGGCAACGCCGACTGGCTGCGTGCCCATCACATCATTCCGGTGGAGTACGGAGACGGGCTGGCGGTGCGGTTGCGCGATGCCGCCCCGAACGGGATCGACGCGTTCATCGACTTGTTCGGGCCGGACTACATCCAACTCGCCGTCGACCTCGGTGTGGCGCCGGAACGGATCGAAACGATCATCTCGTTCGCCAAAGCTGCCGAGGTCGGCGCCAAGACCGAAGGCAGCATGGATGCGTCGACGCCGGAAGTGTTGACCGAGATTGCCGACGTGGTGGTCAGCGGCGACATCGATTTTGATATCGCCGCCACCTACCCGCTCGACCGGGTCGCCGACGCATTCGAACAGCTCGAGCGGCGCCATACCCACGGCAAAATCGTGCTGCTGCCCCAGGATTGACGCTTCTCGTCAGCGGCGGCGGCCGTCGCCGCGGTACGGATGACCGCCCAGGGACGCCGTCACCACTGCGGGCGCCGTCAGCGACACGTACAGGTTAGCCCGCTCCTGCGGAGTCAGGTTGCGACGCGCCCGCAACCTGGCGGCAGCTCGCCGACCAGCCCGCAGGGACGGTGAAACACATTGAGTAACAACAAAAGCCATGATCTTCTCCTGCCGGAGGGCCGGCCGTTAGTCACCCGAGCGCCGCGGAAACTCAGGCGGCGGCTGGTATGCCATGACCGGATCGGACGGATATCGAATACGGATAGCAACAATCACTTGGACTCATCTCGCCCTCACCTCCTCACGGCTAAGACTCGCGGTGTTGCCACTGTGCACGCACAGGAGGGAATCGAGTGCCCGCCGAAACCGGCCGGCACGCACCCCTCTCGTCGGGGCTTCGGCACTGCACGGCGTGTCTGGACGGTGGTCCAGAAGCCACTTGGGCTCAACCCTTAAGCCGGGAAGAGCTGTCCTGACCCGGGGCGTCTCTCGACGTTCGAGGTCAGTGGCCTATATCCGTGCAGACGCCTCACCTATCGAGGTGCTTGCCCGCCCATCCTCGCACCGGAACCGATAGGCGTCAAACGCTAAACCGTTCAGCGCTTACCGCAGTGATTCCTCGAGCCACGGCGTCAGCCATTTCACGCCTTCGGCGGTGAGGTGGACGCCGTCGCTGCGCACCGGGATGCCGTCGACTTTGGTGGTGTAGACACCCTCCGGACAGAGCTTCTTGTTGAGGTCGAGTATCCCGACATTGGGACGTTGCCCGATGGTGCGGCGCAGCAGAGCATTCCAGTGGTTGGCCCGCTCGGGCTGGTCCTCCGGATACAGGCTGCCGTCCGGTCGTTCGCCGCGACGGCTGTAGGGCAGGTTGGCCACCGTCACCGGCGCACCGGCGGCGGCGAGGATGTCCATCGCGCGTCCCAGCTCGCCGCTGATGTAGGCGTCGAACGCCGGATCGCCGATATGGGTCCAGCGCCCCTCGTTGACCCGATCCACGGTTTCCCATCGGCCGACGATCAGCAGGACGGCATCGGGTCGGTCTTCGGCGACCTGCGCCGCCCATCGGCCCGGCCAGGACTCGCATTCACTCTTCTGATCCAAGGTTTGGTTGAGATACCGGTATGGTCCGCCGCGCACCATGCTGCACCCGATGACGGTGTGGTCGACGAAGTCGAACCCGGGGGTCTCCGGCAGATAATGCATCAACGTCCAGCCGATCGAGTCACCGAATACCGAAACGGTGAACGGCCGATGTGGATCTTTTTGAGCGACGGCCCGTGCCGGCCGCGAACCGAACGGCGGTGACGGCGAGACCACGGCGACCGACGAGATGCCGGGCGGCAGACTGCTGTCGGCCGCCCCGCCGGATTTGGCGCCGACCGGTACTACCAGCATCGTCACCGCGGCCGCGGTAGCGGCGGTGGCCCCGGCCAGCGGCAGCAGCGGCACCCGCACCGGTCGCCATCGTCGGGCGGGTTGTTCGATCAGCCACCACGACGCGGCCGACGCCGCCAGGGTGGCCACACACCGCACCGAGAACAACGAAAGTCCCGACCACCCGGTCCGTTCACCGTTGATCACCAGAAAGATTGGCCAGTGCCACAGGTAGACGCCGTAGGAAATCATGCCCAGCCACACCAGCGGACGCCAGGACAACACCGTGGCGACCGGCCCGCGCTGGTCGAGCGCCACCGGCGCGATGACCAGAGCGGCGGCCACCGCGACCGCGATCAGCAGACCGTGGCGAAACTCGCGGGCGCTGCCGGTCGCGTAGTGGGCGGCCACCGCCAAGGCCGCCAGGCCCATGACCGGCAGCAGACGGGCGGTCCATTTCCCCCAGCGGGTCCGGATCAGCGACCAGCCGCGATTGAGCGCCGGCCAATCGTCGACCAGCAGCGCAGCTGCCGCGGCGCCGGTCAGCAGCGCCTGGGCTCGGGTGTCGGTGCCGAAATAGACCCGGTCCCGCGTTGCGTCGGACGTCAGGATGATGGCCGCGGCGGCGGAAGCGAGCGCACCCAACGTCCCCACCAGCAAAACGGTCAACCGGACGCCACCGAGTGAGGCCAGCCTGTTGCGGCGTCGTGCTCCGGCTGCCAGCAGAGCGGCCACCGCCATCAGCAGCAGCGGCCAGCCGATGTAGTACTGCTCCTCCACACCGAGCGACCACGCGTGTTGCAGGGGCGACGGCGGTGCGCCCTGGGTGAAGTAGTCGGTCTTCTGCGCGACGAACATCCAGTTCACTGTCCAGAAGAACGCGGCGATGGCGTCATCACGGAGCCCGGCGACGGCCTCGGGCGAAAAAAGTTGGCGCCCAACGGCGACGGTCAGCACCATGAGCACCAGCGCGGGCAGCAGTCGTCGCGCACGTCGAATCCAGAAG
>NZ_JBOHHI010000142.1:0-9515 GCF_050700595.1 Mycobacterium sp. | reverse complement strand
ACCGACGCCGCATTGAGCACTGCGGACCTGGTGACCTTGACCGGATCGATGATCCCATCGTTCGCCAGGTCCCCATAGACCAACGTGGCCGCGTTGAGCCCATGCCCGGCGGGCAGCTCGGCGACCTTGCTGACCACCACCGATCCGTCCAGACCGGCGTTGGCCGCGATCCAGTACAGCGGAGCGCTCAGCGCGCGCGCGAACACGTCGACGGCCAGCGCCTCATCGCCGGACAGCGACCCGCGCAACTCGGTCAGCGCTTTACGTGCCTGCAGCAGGGCGGCCCCACCGCCGGTGATGATGCCCTCCTCGACAGCGGCCTTGGCGGCAGCCACCGCATCCTCGACGCTTTCCTTGCGCTCCTTGAGCGCGGTCTCGGTGGCCGCACCCACCTTGATGACCGCGACTCCGCCGGCCAGTTTGGCCAGCCGCTCTTCGAGCTTTTCCCGGTCCCAGTCGGAGTCGCTGGCGTCGATCTCGGCGCGCAGCTGCTTGCCCCGTTCGGCGATGGCCTCGGCGGTGCCGCCGCCCTCGACGATCACGGTGTCGTCCTTGGTGACCACCACGCGCCGCGCCGAGCCCAGCACGTCGAGGCCCACCTCGCGCAGCAGCAGGCCGACGTCGGGGTTGACCACCTGGCCACCGGTCACCACCGCCAGGTCCTCCAGGAACGCCTTACGGCGATCCCCGAAGAACGGCGCCTTGACCGCGACCGCCTTCAACGTCTTGCGGATCGCGTTGACCACCAGCGTCGCCAGCGCCTCGCCCTCGACGTCCTCGGCGATGACCAGCAGCGGCTTGCCCGCCTCGGCGACCTTCTCCAGCAGCGGCAGCAGGTCGGGCAGCGAGCTGATCTTCTCGCGGTGCAACAGGATCAGCGCATCCTCCAGCACGGCTTCCTGCAAGTCGAAGTCGGTGACGAAATACGCCGACAGGTAACCCTTGTCGAAGCCGACCCCCTCGGTGAACTCCAGTTCGGTGGACAGCGTCGACGATTCTTCGATGCTGACCACGCCGTCGTGGCCGACCTTGGTCATCGCCTCGCCGACCAGCTCGCCGATCTGCTCGTCGCGCGACGACACGGTGGCCACCTGCGCGATGGACGTCTTACCGGACACCGGGGTGGCTGCGGCCAGCAATGCCTCGGACACCGCGTCGGCGGCTTTGCCGATTCCGGCACCTAGCGCAATCGGGTTGGCGCCGGCCGCAACGTTGCGCAGCCCGCCCTTGATCAGCGCCTGCGCCAGCACGGGGGCGGTGGTGGTGCCGTCGCCGGCGACGTCGTTGGTCTTGGTGGCCACCGACTTCACCAGTTGGGCGCCCAGGTTCTCGAACGGGTCTTCCAGGTCGATCTCGCGGGCGACGGTGACACCGTCGTTGGTGACCGTCGGCCCGCCAAACGCCTTGGCCAACACCACATGCCGGCCACGCGGGCCCAGGGTCACCCGCACCGCGTCGGCGAGTTTGTCCATCCCGGTCTCCATGGCCCGCCGCGCGGTTTCGTCGTATTTAATCAGCTTGCTCATAAGTCTTTCCTGTCCCTTGCACGCGCACCGCCCCGGAAATCCCCCACGGCTAGCGGGGATCGCCGGGGCGGAACACGCCTGAGCTACTTGGCGACGACTGCCAGCACGTCGCGCGCCGACAGGATCAGGTATTCCTCGCCGTTGTACTTGATCTCGGTGCCGCCGTACTTGCTGTAGATGACGGTGTCGCCCTCCGACACGTCCAGCGGGATCCGCTTCTCGCCGTCCTCATCCCACCGGCCGGGGCCGACGGCGACGACGGTGCCTTCCTGCGGCTTCTCCTTGGCGGTGTCGGGAATGACCAGACCGGACGCGGTCGTGGTCTCGGCCTCGTTGGCCTGTACGAGGATCTTGTCCTCGAGTGGCTTGATGTTCACCTTCGCCACGATTAGAGCCCTCCACTTGATCAGGGTATGAGCCCGGGGCCGATCCCCGAACCCTCGGAATTACCAGGTGTTCGGCATTCGTCCATGCCCTGGCGCCGTCGTCGCGGGTGACGACACCAGAGCTTGTCCGATTGCCATCTAGCACTCTATACATGCGAGTGCTAGCACTCAAGGTCGCCCTGCTGCTTCCCGGTCGAATGGCTGATAATGACGTCATGTTCACCGGCATTCTCAACACGATCCGCATCGCCGGCGTGGCCACGCTGATCGTCGCGGCCTCCATCGGATTGGCCGGGTTCGCCCACGCCGACCCGGACGGTCAAATGTACGGCGACCCTGCAGCCGCCGCCCCCTACTGGCGCTACCAGCACCAGGAAGACTGCGGCCTGATGGCCGTCGCCGACGTGGTCGGGCAGCTCACCGGCCATGAACCCACCCAAATCGGCATCGAGACACGCGGCCTGTTGAGCAAAAGCGAGACCCATCACGGCGACATCTACCTCTTTGACGGCACCTCCCCCGGAGACCTGGTGGTGCTGCTGCAGGAATACGGCATCCAATCCGATCTCACCACCGGCAACACCATGGAGACGCTGGAGCAGGACCTGGCCGGCGGCCACAAGGTGATCGCCGGGCTCAACGCCGAAACCATCTGGAACTACCCCCCGGGCCAGGGCCAACGGACTGACGCCGACCACGCCGTCGTCGTCACCGGAGTCGACACCGGCAACGACATCGTTCACCTCAACGACAGCGGCATCCCCACCGGCCGCGACGAACAGATCCCCATGGCCACCTTCACCCAAGCCTGGGCCACCGGCAACAACCTGCTCATCGTCACCCGGCAAACCAACAACCTATGAACGGCCGTTAGGGCAGCTGGCCGCGCACCACCGGCAGACCCGGGTCGGTGGCGACGTCCAGCGGCGACGGCATTGCACCCGCAGCGACCAGATGCGCAGCGAAGGCCGCGATCATCGCGCCGTTGTCGGTACACAGCCGCGGCCGGGGAATCCGCAACGTCAACCCGGCTGCGGCACAACGCTCTTCGGCCAACTCGCGCAACCGAGAGTTGGCCGCCACGCCCCCGGCGATCAGCAGCGTCGAGACGCCGAGTTCGGCGGCTGCGCGCACCGCCTTCATCGTCAGCACATCGGCGACCGCTTCCTGAAAGCCGGCCGCGATATCGGCGGTGACGGCATCCGGGTGACTCTCCACGTACCGCGCGACGGCGGTCTTGAGGCCGGAGAAACTGAATCCGTGCGGATCGTCGCGCGGCCCGGTCATGCCCCGCGGGAACACGATCGTTTCCCGGTCACCGGTACGCGCCAGGTCGTCGAGCACTTTGCCGCCGGGATAGCCCAACCCCAGCAGGCGGGCCACCTTGTCATAGGCCTCCCCGGCCGCGTCGTCGACGGTGCTGCCGAGTTCGATGATCGGTTCGCCGAGTGAGGTCACATGCAATAGATGGGTGTGCCCGCCCGACACCAGCAGCGCCACGCACTCCGGCAGCGGCCCGTGTTCGTAGACGTCGGCGGCCAAATGCCCGTCCAAATGGTTCACGGCGTAGAACGGCACCCCCCAGGCGGCCGAATACGCCTTGGCCGCAGCAACTCCCACCAGCAGCGCACCGGCCAGTCCCGGCCCGGCGGTGGCTGCGACAACGTCGGGTCGATGCACACCGGCGGCCGCCAGCGCGCGGCGCATGGTCGGACCGAGCGCTTCCAGGTGTGCCCGCGACGCGATCTCGGGCACCACGCCGCCGAACCGGACGTGTTCGGTGACGCTGGAGGCGACCTCGTCGGCCAGCAGCGTCACGGTGCCGTCGGCGTCGAGCCGGGCGATACCGACACCCGTTTCGTCACAAGAGCTTTCGATGGCCAAGATGGTCGTCATGCGGGACCACCCGGCTCCCTCAGCATGGTATAGGCGTCAGCGCCGCTCACCCGGTAGTATCGCCGGCGCACGCCGACATCGGTGAATCCCGCGCTACGGTACAGCGCAATCGCCGCCGCATTGTCGGTGCGGACCTCTAAGTAGACGGTGTCCCCGCCCGCGAAGTCCAGCAGCTCGTTCAGCAGCCGGCGACCGATACCGCGGCCCTGGTAGGCCGGGTCGACGCCGATGGTGTGCACCTCGTATTCGAACGGCGGGGTGCGGCCCAACCGCGAGATACCGGCGTAGCCCACCACCACGTCGCCGGCGCGCGCGGCTACATAACGGTTGTGCTCGGCGGCCAGCTCGCGGACGAACGCGGCCGCCGGCCACGGGTCGTCGCCGGGAAACAGCAGCGCCTCCAACTCCGCACACCGGGTGGCGTCGGCGACCGTCAGCGCGGCGAAAGTGACGGCCCCCGTGTCCCGTTCGGCGAGCGCCTTGGCGTCGGGTCGGCGCAGATACAACGGCACCAGCGGCGCCGGGGCCGCCGACCAGTCGGCTACCGCGGCCACCAGCCCGGTCGGTGTCGGGTAGGCCGGGTCGCAGCGCGGCAGGTCGAACAGCGCCGCATGCGCGGGCGAGCCGGCCACCGCCCGCGCCGCACCGGGGTCGACGTCGGCCGGGGCATTAACCCCTGGCCCGCCGGTCCGTATTCCGTTGCGGTAGCGGGCCCAATAGACCTCGCGGCGGCGCGCGTCGGTGACGACCAGCGTCTCGCCGCTGGTTCGGCCGCCGATGGCGTCCAGGCTGCACACCCCGTACACCGGGATGTCCAGGGCGTGCGCGTAGGCGGCGGCGGTCGCCATTCCCACTCGCAGACCGGTGAACGGGCCGGGGCCGCAGCCCACCACCACAGCGTCGAGATCAGCCATCGCCAGCCCCGCATCGGCCAGCGCGGCCAACACGTTCGGGGTGATCCGCTCGGCGTGGGCGCGGGTGTCGACCGTGATCCGCTCGGCCAGCACCTCGATTCCGTCACTGCAACTCACGATGCCCGCGGTGACTGCCGGGGTCGCCGTGTCGACGGCGAGCACCAGGCGGCTCACGAGCAACTCCACTGCCACGTCGCGGTCCGCACGTCGGAGTTGCTGACGCGCTCGAGGCGGATGTCGAGGTGGCGCTCGGAGAGCCGCTCGGCCAGGCCCTCTCCCCACTCGACCACCACGACGGCGTCTTCGAGGTCGGTGTCGAGATCCAGCGAGTCCAGCTCGCCGAGCAAATCGACGCCGCTGTGATCCAACAGCCGGTAGACATCGACGTGGATCATCGCCGGTGCGCCGTCGCGCCGGGCCGGGTGCACCCGCGCAAGGACGAACGTCGGCGACGTGACAGGT
Source organism: Mycobacterium sp. (assembly GCF_050700595.1). Lineage (GTDB taxonomy): Bacteria > Actinomycetota > Actinomycetes > Mycobacteriales > Mycobacteriaceae > Mycobacterium. The sequence goes on along the minus strand of NZ_JBOHHI010000142.1, from coordinate 4,331 downwards.
CCGTTGACATCCATCGCGGCGGCAATACCCTTGGCCAGCACCGTCTTTCCAGCGCCGAGTGGGCCGGATAGCACCACCACGTCCCCGGCACGCAGCCGAGTGCCCAGCCGCGAACCGAGCGCGATGGTGTCCTCGACACGGGCCAGCACCGCCGTGCCGGACAGTGGCTGGGAACGCCGGCCCTCAACCACGGCGCCAGCGCCGCTCGCGCCACCGCCTGGCCATCCCCGCGAGCCGACCCGGGGTGGCTCGTTTGACCAACCGCAGCAAGCCCTCATTGACCGGGTCCGGCTTACCCAGCAACACCAAGTGACCGGCCCTACCCACGATGGTCATTTCGCAGTTCGGCAGCGCGGCCGCCATTCTCCGCGAGTATTCGGCGGGCGTGAGCAGGTCGTGATCACCACAGACGATCAGCGTCGGGATCGTCGCCAGGGTGGGCAACGCCGCGGTCTCGTCGTGTGTTTCCAGAGCGTGCAAGAACTCCACCATCGTCGGAATCGGGGTGCCATGCATCATCTTCTGCGAGAACGCCACCACGCTCGGGCTGATATTGAAGTCGCCGTAGGACGCCGCCCGCAGGATCGGGCCGATCAGCGAATGCGCAACATGGCGGCCGCGATGTACCAACTTGGGTGCGGACCGTGCAGTGAGCCGGATGGCATTCAGCGCCGGGTTCTGCAGAACCTCACCCAGTGGTGATTTCGAAACACCCTCGGCCGCAGATGAAATCAGCGCGGCACCGACGATCCGGCGACCGTAGTGGTGCGGGTACTGCCGGGCATGTGACAACACCGTCATGCCGCCCATCGAATGACCGACCAGCACGACCGGCCCACGCGGCGCGATCACCTGCAGCACCGTCTCCAGATCCATACCCAACTGGGCCACCGTGTAGGTTTCCGGCGCGGCCTCACCGGACCGACCGTGGCCGCGCTGGTCGTAGAAGATCATCCGAACGCGCGGACCCCACTCCTCGGACAGCCGCATGCGCTGAAAGTAGAAGGCGCCCATCCGCAGACAGAATCCGTGGGCGAACACCACGGTCAGCGGCGCGTCGACGGGCCCGGCTTCGCGCACCGCCAACGACACCCCGTCGGGGGTCGTCACCACGTAGCTGCGGTCGGCGTCGAGCGCCTCGAAATTCTCGTTCGCATAGGGGTCGTCCGCGAGGACGCGCTGGGTCATCTGCCGGGCGACCGAGACCGCGGCGATCGTACCTACCGCGCCCAGTCCCGCGGCACCCGCCAGCCATCGCGCCCTGCGGTCGTGCGCTTCGCCGTCAGCGGTCAACGATTTTCGGCCTCGCGGTAAGTCCTGGTGATACGCCCGCGGGGACTGGTCACCACTTCGTAATGGATGCTACCGAGCAGATCGGCCCAGTCCTGCGCGGTAGGTTCACCCCGAGTGCCCGGCCCGAACAGGATCGCCTCGTCACCCTCGGCGACGTCGGGTGACCCCGGACCCAGATCGACGACGAACTGGTCCATGCAGATCCGGCCGACGCCGCGCCGCAACCGGCCGTTGATCAGCACGTCGAGACGCCCGGATAGCGCCCGGAACACACCGTCGGCGTAGCCGACCGGTAACAGCGCCAGGTTGGTGTCGCGGTCGGCTATCCAGGTGTACCCGTACGACACGCCCTCACCTGCTCGAACCGAACGAACCAGCACGACAACACATTTCACCGTCATCGCCGGCTGCAACCCGATATCACCGCGCTGCCCGAAGGGATTGAGCCCGTACACCGCGATCCCGGGCCGCACCAGATCGAAGGCGAGATCGGGACGGGTCAGCACGGCCGGTGAATTCGCCAGATGCGCCACCTCGTAGCGCACGCCGTGCTCGCGTGCCTGCGTCAGCATGGCGGCGAACCGTTGCGCCTGTAAGTCGTTGGCCGGATGCTCGGGCTCGTCCGCACAGGCCAGATGCGACATCATGCCGCGCACCCGGACGGCGCCGTCGGCGACGGCGCGCCTCAGCGCGGCCAGCATCGACGAGTATTCGGCGTCGCGGACCCCGTTGCGGTTCATCCCGGTGTCGAGCTTGACCGTCACCGTCGCCGACTGACCGGTGCGGCGCACCGCGTCGAGCAGTTCGTCGAGCTGGCGCACCGAGGACACGCCGATCTGGATGTCCGCGGCCAGTGCCGGCGCGAAGTCGGTGCCGGGCCGGTGCAGCCAGGCCAACACCGGCGCGGTGATGCCGTCGGTGCGCAGCGCGAGCGCCTCCTCGATGGTGGCGACACCCAGTTCGGCGGCACCGGCGGCCAGTGCGGCGCGGCCCACCCGCGCCGCACCGTGCCCGTATCCGTCGGCCTTGACGACGGCCATCAGCTGCGCGGGCCCGGCGTGCTCGCGCAGCAGACGCACATTGTGCGCAACCGCGTCCAGGTCGATCACCGCCTCGGCGATCAGCCCGTAGGTCGCAGATATCGCTTTCATCCCCGATATTGTCCCAGAGCCCAGCGCGAACCCTTGGCCAGCGCCCGGCCGGGCCTCAGTGCGCAAAGTGCTGCTCGGCGAAGTGCGTGCCGGGCTTGAGCTTGTCCAGCGTCGCCAGCGCGGTGACAGTGTCGTCGTGCAGGGCCCGGGCCATGTCGGCGGACAGACCCTCCCGCACCACGATGCGCAGCACGGAGATATGGCTGGCGTTGTCCGGCATGGTGTAGGCCGGCACCTGCCACCCGAAGGACCGCAGCTCGTGGGAGAGACCAAACTCGGTATAGCCCGGGTCACCGACCAGCCGGGCGGCCACCACCGGAATCGCCGAGCCGTCGGAGATCAGCTCGAAGTGTTCACCGGCGACCAGCTGCTGAGCCAGCCAGCGCGCGGTCTGCGACAACGACCGCATGACCTGGGTGTAGCCTTCGCGGCCCAGCCGCAGAAAGTTGTAATACTGGCCGACGACCTGGTTGCCCGGGCGGGAGAAGTTCAGCGTGAAGGTCGGCATGTCACCGCCGAGGTAGTTGACCCGGAACACCAAATCCTCGGGCAGGTGCTCGCGGCTGCGCCACACCACGAACCCGATACCGGGATAGGTCAAGCCGTATTTGTGGCCGCTGACGTTGATGGACACCACCCGCGGAAGCCGGAAGTCCCACACCAGGTCCGGATGCAAAAACGGCACCACGAACCCGCCGCTGGCCGCGTCGACGTGCACCGGGACATCCACGCCGCCGCCGGCTGCCAGCTTGTCCAGCGCCGCGCAGATCTGCTCGACCGGCTCGAGCTCCCCGGTGTAGGTGGTGCCCAGGATCGCCACCACACCGATGGTGTCCTCGTCGACGGCCTCGATGACCTGCTCGGGAGTGATGACGTAGCGGCCCTCCTCCATCGGCAGGTAGCGGGGTTCGACGTCGAAGTAGCGGCAGAACTTCTCCCAGACCACCTGCACGTTGGTGCCCATCACCAGGTTGGGGGTGCGGTCCTTCCAGCCGGCGCCGACGCGCTCTCGCCATCGCCACTTCAGCGCCAGCCCGCCCAGCATCACCGCCTCGGACGACCCGATCGTCGACACCCCGATTGCGCTTGCCGGATCGTCGTCGCGCAGATCTTCGGCGTGGAACAGGTCGGCCACCATGCACACGCAGCGCTGCTCGATGGCCGCGGTCGCGGGGTATTCGTCCTTGTCGATCATGTTCTTGTCGAACGTCTCGGCCATCAGCTTGCCGGCTTCGGGGTCCATCCAGGTCGTCACGAAGGTCGCCAGGTTCAGCCGGGAACTGCCGTCGAGCATCAGTTCGTCGTGGATGAAGCGGTAGGCGGCCTCGGGATCCATCGACTCGTCGGGCATCCGCAGCGCGGGTATCGGTGCGGTGAACAGGCGGCCGGTGTAGGCGGGTCCGATCGAGTGCGCGGGGGCGGACGGGTGGTGCGGCACGGTAGGTCCTTTCGTAGGGCGGTTACAGGCCGGCCAGGGCGGTTCGGATATGGCCGATGATTCGCGACGCCGACGTCGGTGCGTCGCCGGGACCGGGATCGCCGGCCGACAGCGCCGCCGCGCGGGTGTGCACGAACGCCGCCGCGGCCGCGGCCTCACCGGCCGGCAGTCCCGCCGCCAGCAGCGCGCCGATCATGCCGGACAGCACGTCACCCGATCCCGCGGTGGCCGCCCAGGACTGGCCGGCCGGGTTGAGGTAGACCGGCCCGCCGGGTTCGGCGATGACGGTAACGTTGCCCTTCAGCAGCACGGTGGCGCCGAACGCGTCGGCGAGCTTGCGGGTGGCGCCGATGCGGTCGTCGCCGGGTGGGGCGCCGGCCAGCCGGGCGAACTCGCCGGCATGCGGGGTCAGCACGGTCGGCGCACGGCGGGAAGCGAGCATGTCGGGG
>NZ_JBOHHI010000141.1:0-14112 GCF_050700595.1 Mycobacterium sp. | reverse complement strand
CCGCCGGCGGGGTGACTGCTGATGTGGGTGATGTGGGCTGCGCCAGCGTGTTTGGCAGCGCGGAGGCCACGTGCGATGGCGTCGAAGTGGGCGCTGCCGACGGGGTCCCGGGGCTGGTGCCGGCGGCATGGCCGACCGCGGCGGCCTGCCCGGCCAGCCCGGCCGAATTGGTGGTCCGCGGCGGCGGGCTGAACGGTGTCACCTTCGAGGCGCTCGCCGAACTGCCCGCATAGCCGTACATCGCGGCGGCATCTTGAGCCCACATCTCGGTATAGTGCGCTTCGGTCGCCGCTATCGCCGGGGCGTTCTGGCCCAGAAAGTTGGTTGCGATCAACAACATCAACTGCGCGCGGTTGGCCGCGATCACCGGCGGAGGCACCGTCATCGCAAACGCGGTCTCGTAGGCGAGCGCGGCCACCTTGGCCTGGGTGGCCGCCTGCTCAGCCTGCATCGCGGTGATGCTCAGCCACGCCACGTAGGGTGCGGCCGCAGCCGCCATCGACATCGACGCCGGCCCAAGCCATGGACTGGTCGTCAGCTCCGAAATCGTCGACCCGTAGGAGCTCGCTGTAGTACTCAACTCAGAAGCCAGCCCGTCCCAGCCCGCCGCCGCAGCCAGCATCGGTCCGGCTCCCGCGCCGGTATACATTCGACCCGAATTGACCTCCGGCGGTAACACCGCGAAATCGATCACAACATCCTTCCTCAGTTCGAGATCGGTAACCAACTGCGCGGATAGCCTGAAAGCCGGCCGTACGCCGGCGATATCGCCGTTGCGCTATCCCATGAACGGGATGCGCGGCATCACAACGGGTTTGAAGCCATACCGGGGCGGCAGACCCAAGGGCCCGCCTTTTCCGGCCAATCCACCCATACCGGCCATGCCACCGGCGGCCGGCATTCCGGGCATTCCGGGCACACCTGGGGGCGCACCCAGCGGCGCCTCACCCAACATGCCGGCACCCCCCAGCGCCTCCCAGCTGCCGCCCGACACCGGGCCGAACGCCGACGCCGGCGGAGCGGGCGGGGCCCAGCTCGGCGGTACCGACAGCGCACCGAGGGAGCCCGCCCTGCCCATACCTCCGGCCACCGATCCCAGGCCGCCCGCACCACCCAGGCCGCCCAGGCCGCCTGCCGCGTTCGCGGCTCCCTCGGCGGCCTTCGCCGCGCCACCGGCTGCCTTGGCGGCACCTTCGCCCATGAATTTTGCAGCGCCCACCGAGCCACTCAGGCCGCGCCAGACCGCGCAGATACCCCGCGCGCCGAAATTGGCGCTGTGGATGAAGTTGCTGTAGGTGGAATTGGCGGCGCTTAGTGTGGGGCTTTTGGCGATGCTGTCAAGGCCCGACAACGGCGATGTGGATGTCGGTGTCGTCGCCGCGGGCGTCGGCGGCGTCGTGCCGGTTGGGGTTGCGCTCGGCGACGAAAGCATCTGCAGCACTTTCGGCGTCGACGCAAGCGTTTTGGTGGCGGTGGCATGCGAGACCGCGGCGGCCTGAGCAGCCCCTCCGGCGGTATTGGTGGTCTGCGGCGGCGGCGCAAACGGCTCTAATTTTGCGGCCACCGCGGAGTGAGCCGCATAGGTGTGCATCGCCAGATTGTCCTGGGCCCACATCTCGCCGTATTGGGCCTCGGTCGCCGCGATCGCGGGTGTGTTCTGACCCAGGGTGTTGGTGTTGATCAGCGACTGCAGGTTGGCGCGGTTGGCCGCGATCACCGGCGGCGGCACCGTCATCGCATACGCCTGCTCATACGCGGCGGCCGCCGTGCGGGCCTGGATGGCCGCCTGTTCGGCCTGGGCCGCGGTGCCATTCATCCACGCCACATAGGGCGCGGCCGCGGCGGCCATCGACGCCGATCCCGGCCCCATCCATTCCTCGCTGGTCAGCCTGGTGATTACAGTTCCGTAGGACCTGGCCGTGGAGTTCAATTCGGCGGCCACGCCGTTCCACGCCGTCGCGGCCGCCATCATCGGCGCCGAGCCGGGGCCAGAATACATTCTGGCGGAGATGATCTCCGGTGGTAACGCGCCAAAAGCCATCGCCCCGGCCCCTAGCTGGCCGCGACCGCGTTAGCGGCCTCGGTGGCCGCATACGACCCGGCACTGGTGCTCAGGGTGTTCACGAACATCTCGTGGATCGCCGCCGCCTGGGCGCTGACCGCTTGATACAGCTGAGCGTGTGCGGCGAATTGCGCCGCGGTCAGTGCCGATACCTCGTCGGCGGCGGCGGGGAGCACCCCCGTGGTCGGGGCCGCCGCCGCCGCATTATGCGCGGCCATCGCGGAGCCGATGCCCTGCAGGTTGCCGGCGACTGCCGCCAGCGCTTCGGGCTGCGTAGTAACGAACGACATGCTCTCTCTCCTTCTCAACGACCTTCGGCGGCAACGTTTGTGAGCAATGCATCGTGGTGCGATACTCGTGTCACGATGGTAAATGACCCACGTCGGGGATGGCCAGTGATGACACCGAGTGTTCAAGAGAGATTGCCAACTGTTAACCGGCAATTAGGTCGCTGTAAGTGTGCTGGGAACCGGGTCCGGGTCCGCTAGAGCAGCTCCTGCGCCAGCAGCTCGAGCGTGATCTCTCGTGCGGGCGCGGTGGCGGGATCGGTGCCGCGGCGACCTGAGGTGGCCGGATTGACCATCACCTCGTCGACGCCGAACCGCTCGGCCAGCGCCTGCAGCTGTTCGGCCGTCTCCGCAGGTGTGCCGACGACGGCGCGTTCGCGCAGGGTTGCCACGATGTGCTGCTGCTGCGGTGTCAGTTGGGCGGCGTGGGCGTCCTCGACGAGTTCCAGCGGCCCGTGTGGTTGCCCGGTCTCCAACCTGGCCTGCATCTGCAAGTTCGGCAACATCAGGGCCGTTGCCTCGTCGTGTGTTTCGGCGACCGCGACGTTCGCCGTCAAAAATGTGACCGGCTCGGCGGCCAGCTCGCCGGGCACGAACTCCGAGCGGTACAGCGCAAGAGCCTCCGCGGTTCGGTTCCCGGAGAAGTGATGAGCGAACACGTACGGCAGCCCTTTGGCCGCGGCCAGCTGCGCCGAATACATCGACGAGCCCAGCAGCCACACCCGCGGCTCGGTGACCGCGGCCGGGGTGGCTTTGAGGATGTAATCTCCGTCGCGCAGTGGCACCCGCACGCCCGGGGCGCCCATCAACGCGACCACGTCGTCGATATACGCCGGGAAATTATCGGTGTCGCTATCGTCGCGACCGGCCGAACCCCGCAACACCGCCGACGTCACCGGGTCAGAGCCGGGCGCCCGGCCAAGACCCAAATCGATTCGTCCCGGGTAGGCGGCCTCCAACAGCGCGAACTGCTCGGCCACCGCCAGCGGTGCGTGATTGGGCAGCATCACCCCGCCGGAGCCCAGCCGCAATTGCGACGTATGCCCCGCCAGCAACGCGATCAGCACCGGCGGGCTGGTCGCCGCAATGGACGGGACGTTGTGATGCTCGGCGACCCAGTACCGGGTGAAGCCGAGGCGGTCCGCGGCCTGTGCCAGTTGCAGCGTGGCCGCCAGCGCATCCGACGTCGACTGGTCGGTGCGCACCGGCACCAGATCAAGGACGGAAAGCCGCACGATATGCGCCAGCGCGTCGGTTCACTGTGGCAATCCTGCCACCGTCGGTTTGAGTTTTCGACGGCGCGGTAGCGTGGCCGGTAATGAGTACACCAGGGTTCGAACAGCTGTACGTCGACGAGCGTTCGAGCGATGACTCACCCGCACTGGCACCGTGGGATATCGGTGGGCCGCAGCCGGTGGTGCAACAGTTGGTGGCCTATGGCGCGCTGCGCGGCGAGATCCTCGACCCCGGCACCGGCACCGGGCACCACGCCATTCACTATGCGTCGCACGGTTATTCGGCGACCGGTATCGACGAGTCGCCGGCGGCGATCGAGCGGGCCAGACGCAACGCCGAGCGTGCCGGGGTCACGGTGAATTTTCAGGTGGGCGACGCGACCGAGCTGGCCGGGTTCGAGGATCGGTTCGACACCGTCGTCGACGTTGCGTTCTATCACGTTTTTGACGGCGACGAAGAGATCCAGGCGCGCTATGCGCGAGCTCTGCACCGGGCCACCAAGCACGGTGCCCGGCTGTTCATGTTCGAAGACGGCTGCGGCAATGTCAACGGCCTGCGGTTAGAGGGTGTCCCGGCGGACAATTTCGAGCGGGTGCTCCCCGCGGCTGGCTGGCGTATCGACTTTCTGGGCACGGCTACCTATCAATCCGTCTTCAGTCCCGAGGTTTTCGCGCACATGTTCCAGACCTTGGAGGCGGCCAACAGAGCTGAGGACGCGCAGTTGATCATGCCGTGGCTGAATCAAATTCAGCTCCTTGAACCCATGCTGGAAAACCACCGGGTCCACCTGCCGATCTGGGCGCTGACCGCCACCCGGATGGATTGAACCGCAAACGACGTTGTCAGCGGTTGGTGACCGTCAGCGCCGAGATGACCCGCTCGATGGTGCCGCGGGCGTCCGCATCACCGATCGGCGTGGCGCCATAGAAGAAGGCGGCCGGTTTGGTTTTCACCACGATGATGACGACGGAGTCGCCCTTCACGTTCTGGGAGGTGTCGGCGATCGTGATGTCGGCATCCACCCGTGCGGCTTGCGTGCCGTCGACCATGATCGACGACGTCTTGGTGGGACCCAGGCTCGGCGAAGCCATTTCGTAGCCGGGGCCGCCGACCACACACGTCATCAATTTGGATGCCTGAGCCGCGACGTCCATGCTCGAGACGAAGTTGGTGATGCCGACCTCGGCCTGCATGACCCACTTCTCGGCGCCGGGCACCGGGGCGGCCAGACCCGCGACGTCGATACCGTTCGGCGTGCTGTCGTCCGCGAAGGGTGCCCACCCGGGTGCCGCGCCGGCCGGGAAGGACAGCGCACCCGCGCTGACGATGTCCCCCGCGGGCGGTGTGCCGGCGGAGACATTGGGCGTGCAGTCGGTCGCGTTCTGCCCCGGTGTCAAGGGGGCGCCCGGCACCGACGAGGGCGCCAGCGGCCCCGCCGTGCCCGGCGATGGACGCGCCGTGCCCGACTCGTTGTGACCAGCGCGTAGCAGCAGCACGGTTGCCACCACTACGGCGATGATCGCCACCACGATGCCGGCGCCGATCAGCCACGGCGCCTTCGAGCCCGGCGGCCTCGGCGGCGGTCCGGGCGGGTAGTACCCACCTGGTCCGCCGGGGGGAAACTGTTGTCCGGGCGGCGGGTAGGGCGGCGCGCCGTAGGGCGGCGGGCCGTAGGGATAGCCCTGCGGTGCCTGGTACGGTCCGCCCGGCGGCTGCCCGCCCGGCGGCTGCCTGCCCCAATAGGGGTCCGGCCCATACGGATTCGGCCCTGGGGGACCCTGACCATAGGGACCATACGGAGGAGTCGTCATAGCTGGACCACCTTCACTTTCATCGGCCAAGCTAGGCCCCGTTGTTCGGCCCGCCGGAGTTGGCGCCCGGGATGTCGGTAATCGGGAAGTTGGGCATCGGTTTGGGCGACGGCGTATTCGGCAGGGCGGGAATCTCACCGGCCGGGATGTCGTGCAGGTCGTTGGCAGGCGGCCCGTTGTCGCGGCCGCCGTAGCTGCTGCCTGTCGATCGCGGTCCGAGCAACTGGCTGACGGTCACCAGGTGATAGCCGTTGGCATCGAGCACCGGGATGAACTGGTAAACCAAGTCGACGGTGCTGGAGTAGGTGTCGTGGAACAGCACCACCGATCCGGGCCTGATCTGCGTCATCAGCACCGCGCGGGTCGCTGCGGTGTTGGAGTCGTTGATCCAGTCGTAAGAGATGACGTCCCAAAGGATTTCGGCTTGTCCGAGCTGAGCCGCAGCCTGGCGTACCGCGGCGTTGGACAACCCACCGGCGGGCCGGTACAGCGTCGGCGCCCGACCGGTGGCCGCGGTGATCGCATCGCCGGCCTTGGATAGCTGGTCGGGAATGTCGGCGGGCGGGATCGTCGTCATGTTGGGGTGTTCCCAGGTGTGACTGCCGATCTCCATACCGGCGTCGGCGATGCGCTTGGCGCCGGCCGGATTGGCCGCCACCTTGTTGCCGATCAGGAAAAATGTGGCCTTGGCATTGTTGTCGGCAAGGATCCGCAACAACCGGTCGGTAAACGGGCCTGGCCCGTCGTCGAACGTCAGCGCCACGCACTTGACCCGCGAACAATCCACGTCGTCGGCACCGGCCCGCTTCACATGTCCGGTGAGCGCCCCGACCGCCAGCACCGCGGCGGCCGCAGCCGCGCACAGAACCGTACGCCAGTACCGCCAAGCCTGGCTGTCGGGTCGGTTCGACACCCTGGCAGCCTACCCAGGGGCGATCGCAAGCGCGGCGCAGCCGGGCGCTGGGGGCACCCCCAGCCGCGGAGCGGCGAGGGGGACGGGTCGCCGCGCGACCTGCCCACGGTTAGGGCAGCGGACCCCGGCTGATCTCCTCCAACATCTCGGTGACCAGCGCGGCGATCGGCGATCGCTCGCTGCGCAGCAAGGTGATGTGGGCGAACAACGGATGGCCCTTGAGCTTCTCGATCACGGCGACGACGCCATCGTGCCGGCCCACCCGCAGGTTGTCGCGCTGCCCGACATCGTGGGTCAACACCACCCGCGATCCGGTGCCCAGCCGGGACAGCACCGTCAGCAGCACGTTGCGTTCCAGCGCCTGTGCCTCGTCGACGATGACGAACGAATCGTGCAGCGAGCGGCCCCGGATATGGGTCAGCGGCAGCACCTCGAGCATGCCGCGAGAGAGCACCTCTTCGAGTACGGCCGGGCTGGCCAGCCCCTCCAGCGTGTCGAAGACCGCCTGCGCCCAGGGACCCATCTTTTCGCTCTCGCTGCCGGGCAGATAACCCAGTTCCTGCCCGCCGACGGCATACAACGGGCGGAACACCATCAATTTGCGGTGGGTCCTGCGCTCCAGCACCGCCTCGAGCCCTGCGCACAATGCCAGCGCCGACTTGCCGGTTCCGGCTTTGCCGCCCAGCGACAGGATGCCCACCGACTCGTCGAGCAGCAGATCCAGCGCCACCCGCTGCTCGGCGGAGCGCCCGCGCAACCCGAACACCTCGCGGTCACCGCGCACCAGCTGCACCCGCTTGTGGGCATTGACCCGCCCGAGCGCGTGTGAGCTGCCGCCCAGTAGCCGAATCCCGGTGTGGCAGTGCAGGCCTCGGGCAGCCTCCAGGTCGATCTCGCCATCGACGAACAGTGCGTCGACGTCTTCGGCCGTGGCTTCGATCTCGGCCATCCCGGTCCACCCGGAGGTGACGACATCCTGCGCGTGGTACTCGTCGGCGGCCAGGCCCACCGCACCGGCCTTGACCCGCAGCGGGATGTCTTTGCTCACCAAGGTGACTCGCTTGCCTTCGGCGGCAAGGTTGGCGGCGCAACTCAAGATCCGCGAGTCGTTGGTGTCGGTCTGAAAGCCGACCGGCAGCACCGCGGGGTCGGTGTGGTTGAGTTCGACGTGCAGCGTTCCGCCTTGCGTTCCAACGTTAATGGGCTGATCGAGTCGTCCGTGCTCCAGCCGAAGGTCGTCGAACAATCTCAGCGCCTGGCGAGCGAACCAGCCCAGCTCGTGGTGATAGCGCTTGGCCTCCAGTTCGCTGATCACCACCAGCGGCACCACCACGTCGTGTTCGGCGAACCGGGTGCACGCCCACGGATCGGACAACAGCACCGAGGTGTCGAGCACATACGTCCGGGTATCAGTCACGGAACGCTCCTTGAAGCCGCGCGGCCCCGCGCGGGTGATTCGGCGGGGCGTCGGCACCAGGACCGGGGCCGGTCCTGCCGTAGTCATGACAAGGAGTGCCGTCTGGACAGCAGAGCATGTCGCTAGCCATCAGTTGCGACGCTACTCGCATCACCGCACTCCCGCCGCGCAGGCGCGCCGCACCGTCGGCGCGGCAGAAAGAATCAGGCGACGAATTGCTGCAGCTCGGGCGCCTCGGCCAGGCCCCACGCGGTGATGCGATCGGAGATCACCTGCCGCAGCTGCGAGACGTCGAAAATCCCGGCGTCGGCGACGTTGCGCAGCTTGTCGCGGTAGGCGTCGATGTCACCGCCGACGACGTCCAACTCGGCTGCGCGGGCGGCGATCGCGGCCACCGTTTCGTCGCGGGTGTAGTCCAGGCAGTGCGCGACGAGGTTAGCGAAGAACTCCTCATGGCGCTCTTCGTCTTTGGCGATCCGGCTGATGAGCCCGGCAAGGACGGGCTCCTCGATCTGTGCCGCCAGGTTTTGGCAGAACACCGCGTGCGCACGCTCGAAGAGCGCCATGTACACCAAGGTTTCGACCTGGCTGTAGTGGTCGGCCCGGTAGCCCCTCATCACGTGCTCGACGCGGACCTGCTCGTTGGCGGTCGGATCGACTTCCCGGGTCACCACGAGATACTCGCGCAACGCGATGGCGTGCAGATGCTCCTCGGCGGTCCACCGGCCCAGCCACTGGCCCCAGTTCTCCTCGAGGATGAAGTGCTCGACCAGCTCGCGGTGATGCCCGGCCATGTTGTCCTTGGTGATCAACAGGATCTCGCAGGCATCGGTGATGACTCGGGGCAGTGTGACCTGCGACGGATCCCAATCGCGTCCGCCCAGAAAGGCGAAGTTCTCGCCCTGCTCGAACGGCACGTAGTCGTGCGCGAACCAGAGCTCCTCGGTGTTCAGGTGGCGGTCCATGTTCTGCTCCACCACCGGCTCGAGTTCGAGGATCAGTGCATTAGCTACAGGTTTCTGTGCCATGAAAGTAACTGTAACTCGCATACACAGGTTTCGTGAAATCCGACCCGCGGGTCAGGAGTCGATGAGCTTCCAGTCCTCCAGCCCCTCGTAGAGCGGAAACTCCCTGGTCAGCCGCGTCACCCGATTCCGCAGCGCCGCCACGTCGGCTGATGCGCCGGCCGCCAGCGCGGTTCCGATGATGTCGGCGACCTCGCTGAACTCGTCGTCGCCGAAGCCACGGGTGGCCAGCGCCGGAGTGCCGACCCGCAGGCCGGAGGTCACCATCGGCGGCCGCGGATCGTTGGGTACCGCGTTGCGGTTGACCGTGATGCCGACCTCGTCCAGCAGGTCCTCGGCAGCCTTGCCGTCCAGCGCCGAGTCACGCAGGTCGACCAGCACGAGGTGGACGTCGGTGCCGCGGCTGACCACCGACACCCCGGCCTTGGTGACGTCGGGGGCCAGCAGCCGATCGGCGATGATCCGGGCACCCGACAGCGTGCGCTGCTGACGGTCGGCGAACTCGGAGGTTCCGGCGATCTTGAGCGCGACCGCCTTGCCCGCGATGACGTGCATCAGCGGTCCACCCTGCTGACCGGGGAACACCGCAGAGTTGATCGCCTTGGCGTATTCCTGCTTGCCCAGGATCATGCCCGAGCGGGCGCCGCCGAGCGTCTTGTGCACGGTGGTGGACACCACGTCCGCGTGCGGCACCGGGGAGGGGTGCAGGCCAGCGGCGACCAGACCGGCGAAGTGCGCCATGTCCACCCACAGCTTGGCGCCGATCTCGTCGGCGATCGAGGCGAACGCCGCGAAATCAACGATCCGCGGGTAAGCCGACCAGCCGCCGATGATCACCTTGGGGCGGAACTCGAGCGCCTTGGCCCGCACCGCGTCCATGTCGATCAGGTGTGTGGCCGGGTCGACACCGTAGAAGCCGGCGTCATAGAGCTTCCCGGAGAAATTCAGCTTCATGCCGTGGGTCAGGTGGCCGCCGTTGGCCAAGTCCAGGCCGAGCAGCCGCTCCCCCGGCGCCATCAGCGCGGCCAGCACCGCGGCATTGGCCTGCGCTCCCGAATGCGGCTGGACATTGGCGAACTCGGCGCCGAACAGCGCCTTGGCGCGGTCGCGGGCGATGTTCTCGACGACGTCGACGTACTCGCAGCCGCCGTAGTAGCGCCGGCCGGGCAGGCCCTCGGCGTACTTGTTGGTCAGCACGCTGCCCTGGGCCTGCAGCACCGAGCGCGGCACGAAGTTTTCCGAGGCGATCATCTCCAGCGTGTCGCGCTGGCGGCCCAACTCCTTGCCCAACAGCTCGGCGATGTCGGGGTCGACGTCGGCGAGCGGGGCTGACATCAAGGAAGCGGAGGTACGGGTATTCGGTGCAGCGGTCACGTCAGCCAGTCTGGCATGCCGGGCCGACGAAAGGTGGGCCACGTCGGGCTGATGACGCAGCAGCGATGCGGGGCTCGACGGATTCGACGAGTTGCAGGACGGCGCGGTTTGCGGCGCTGGCACCGCGAGCGTGCGGGGAATACGGGTTTTTGTCGGCGGCCGGGAACACGCACACTCGCGCGGGAGGGGGTGCGGGAGGGGGTTAGCGCAACGCTGACGGGATGAGCGGCTCGTCGAGCAGACGCCCGAACCGCGCGGTAAGGCTGACACCGGGCGGCCGACGGTCCAGCCAGCGACGCAGCAACCGGTAGCCCTCGACGTAGGTGCTGGTGTACGCACGCCACAGTGGCGACGACAAAAACCGCAGCATCTGCCGCGCGCGGGTGTCGTTGACCAGCAGCCAGCGCCGCAGGAAATCCGTCACCGCGTCGGCGTCGCGGTGTTCGTCGTGCAGCATCAGCGCCGCGTCCTGGCGGACGCCGGCCAGCATCGCGGACGCCTCCGAAACCGCTTCGGCGCGCTCGCCGTCGAAGCGCAACCCCAGGTCGGCGTAGATGTCGGCCGCCCAGCGGCCCCAGTGCGGCCCGATCGCCACGTGCAGCGCCAAGTCGGCCAGGCCCTCGGCGATCAGGCACTGCGGGGTGTTGACCAGGAAGATGGTCTGCTCGGCCTGGCCCCCGCGCCTGACCAGCCCGGCCTCCTTGCGGCAGTGCTCGGTGTGATGTCCGGGATAGGATTCGTGCGCCACCAGCCGGGGCAGGTTGGACATCAACTGCTTGACGTCGGCGTTGACCGCCACCGTCGAGCGGTAGTCGCCCAGGTAGTAGTTGAATCCCGACCACGGCTTGTCGGTGACCACCTGGTAGTCAACGGTTTCGGTGTCCGGAAGCGGGTATTCGGCACGCGCCCGGTCGCGCAGCGCGCTGGAGAACGCCTCGATCACCTCGGCCAACCGCTGCGGCGGGATCTCCTCGGCGGCGCGGTGGGCGGCCATCCGCTCGGCCAGCGCACCACTGCCGTCCAGCACCTCGTCGAGCCGGGCATGCGCCTGCCGGTACATCTCGACGTCACCCTTGGCGATGTCGACGTCGAAGTAGTCGCGCACCTCGTCGACAAAGCCCATGTCCGCCCCGGCGAACTTGCGCCCGGCGCACGCCAGCGCCCGCAGGTGTGCGCCCAGATAGTCGGCGCGGGCCTCGTCAAATCCGTTGCGCCGCGGCACGTCTGGCAGCGCCGCGATCAGACGCTCGGCCTGACGGACCAGGTCGGCCGGATCGGGCGCGGGCTCGTCGGCCACCGTGCGACGCAACGCGGGATCGCCGGTGAACGCGTCGACGTAGCCTGGCTCGACCCGATCGAAGCGCAAACCCAGCAGCAGGTACTCGCGGATCAGCGCGGCGGCTTCCATGCTCGTCAACGGTAACGGGGCGCGAGCGGCTCCAATTTGCACCCTCGTCGTGCATCCGGTATCGGTGGAGAGATCGCCGCTTTCGACATCGACGGAGAAAATGCTTTTGTCCAAGGTGGATATCGCCGCTCTGCTCGCGTTGAGTTGTGCGCTGTGCGTTGCGATCGGCGATGTGCTCCAGCAACGTGCGACGCACCGGATCACCGACACATCCAGAAGCAACCTCAAGCTATTTGCGAAGCTGCTGCGCAATCGACGGTGGCGGTGGGGCGCCCTGATGCTGGTAGCGAACATTGCGCTGCAGGCGGCCGCGCTCGACCAGGGTTCGGTGCTGCTGGTGCAGGCGTTGCTTGTGCTTTCGCTACTGTTCGCGCTGCCGATCAGCGCGCGGTTGGCCCACCGCACAGTGACCGGCCGGGAATGGATCTGGGCCATTCTCCTGACTGCCGCGGTGGCCGTGATCGTCACCGTCGGCAACCCGCAGGCCGGTCACTCGCGCGGATCACTTCAGACCTGGGCCGCTGTGGCGCTCGTCCTGGGGCCGCTGCTGGTCGGCTGCGTCGTGGCCGCCCGAATCCGGGGTGGTGCCCTGGCCGCGGTGCTGTTCGCCTTCGTGTCGGGTTCGCTGTGGGGGGTCTTCGCGGTGCTCACCAAGGGCGTCGTCCACGGGCTCGGCGATGGCGGGTGGGCGGTGGCCCGAACACCTGAGCTGTACGCCTGGCTACTCGTCGCGCTGGGGGGTTTCGCCTGGGAGCAGTCGGCATTCCGGGCCGGTGCCCTGACCGCGTCGATGCCGACCCTGGAGGTGTCGCAGCCGATCGTGGCGGCTTTGCTGGGTGTGGTGGTGCTGGGCGAGACGCTGAACACCGGGCCCGCCGGGATGATCGCACTGGCAGTGGCCGTACTGGTGATGGCGGCGGCTACCGTCGAGCTCGCGCGCGGCGACGCGGTGGCGACGCATTCGCGGATCAGGGCAAAGCTGCACGGCCCCGTTCGGCAACCGGCGTCGGTGGGGCGTGCCTAAGGCCGGCCGACAACGGCCAACCGCATCACTAACTCCTCGCCCCAGCCGATGACGGTGCGACCGCGGCTGCAAGACTGACTCCATGCCGCGGCTGAGCGAGCCGAGCCCCTACGTGGAGTTCGACCGACATCAGTGGCGTGCGCTCCGCATGTCCACGCCGTTGCCACTGACCGAAGCGGAAGTGGTCGCCCTGCGCGGTCTCGGCGAGCAGGTCGACCTACTCGAAGTCGAAGAGGTCTACCTGCCGCTGGCGCGACTTTTGCACCTACAGGTCGCCGCGCGGCAGCGGCTGTTCGCCGCCACTGCCGAGTTCCTCGGTGAACCGCAGCAGAACCCGGACAGACCGGTGCCGTTCATCATCGGGGTGGCCGGCAGTGTGGCGGTCGGCAAGTCGACCACTGCCCGCCTGTTGCAGGCGCTACTGGCCCGCTGGGATCACCACCCCCGGGTCGACTTGGTGACCACCGACGGTTTCCTCTACCCGAACGCCGAGCTGGAACGGCGAAACCTCATGCACCGCAAGGGTTTCCCGGAAAGCTATAACAGGCGGGCGCTGCTGCGGTTCGTCACCTTGGTGAAGTCGGGTTCGCCCTACACGTGCGCGCCGGTGTACTCGCACCTGCACTACAACATCGTGCCCGGCGCCAAGCAGGTGGTCCGTCACCCGGACATCTTGATCCTCGAGGGCCTCAACGTGCTGCAGACCGGGCCCACCCTGATGGTGTCGGACCTGTTCGACTTCTCGCTGTATGTCGACGCGCGGATCGAGGACATCGAGCACTGGTATGTGTCACGGTTTTTGGCGATGCGCTCGACAGCATTCGCCAATCCGGCGTCGCACTTCCACCACTACGCCGGGCTGAACGACCCGCAGGCGGTCGTGGCTGCCCGCGACATCTGGCGCTCGATCAACCGGCCCAACCTCGTCGAAAACATCCTGCCCACCCGGCCGCGGGCCACGTTGGTGCTGCGCAAGGACGCCGACCATTCGATCAACCGGTTGCGGTTACGCAAGCTGTAACTCGCGGCAGAGCCGGTGCGGGGACCCCCACCGCAAACCTCGAACGGCGGGCGCCCCGCACCAGCGGGAAGGGAGTCACGCCGTCAGCCGGCGCACTCCGAGGTACTGCAGGTAGCCGAAGAACGCGGTGTAGACACCGGTGGCCAGGGTCGCGACGACACCCAGCGCGGTCAACGGCAGCGCGTCCGCGGCCACTACGGCGACCGCCGCCAGGGTGAAGACGATGTTGCCGACGGCGACGCAGATCCCGACGCGGCGCAGATTGGGCACCGCGGCGAGGGTGAACACCGCCAGCCCGGAGAACACGAAGAACGCGCCGAGACCGTATTCCTGGACGGAGGTCAGCCCGGTCAGCGACGCGATCGGGTCGGCGGCAATGGCAACCAGCAGACCGACAAACCCGGTCAGCGTGGCGTCGGCCCGCATGGCGAACCGCAACAGGGAGTCGGTCGAGTCGGACAGTGGTCGGGTGGGCAACCCGTAAACGGCGGTCATGTCGTAACTCCTTGCGATGGTGGGTGAAACACCTCTCAG
>NZ_JBOHHI010000140.1:0-27441 GCF_050700595.1 Mycobacterium sp. | reverse complement strand
AGATGTAGTGGAATTCAGTAGCGGTTGATGACTTCTCGGCTGCGTCGCGGAAGTCGTCGAGGCCGGAGAGGAAGACCGAGAAGTCATTGTAATGAATCGGTATCGCGGTCCTCGGTGCGACGATCTCCACCGCGCGCACTGCCTGCTCCCCTGTCATGGTCACCACGGTGCCCAGCAGTGTCGTGCCCCCGGCATGGATCAGCGCCAAGTCGATATCCGGGTACCAGCGGGGGATGTCATACAGGCGGTCGTGCAACAGCGTGTCTCCGCTGATGTAGAGGCGGAAGCGACGTCTCTCGCCCAGGCTGAAGTCCAACATGCTGCCCATCACCGGTGGAAGCAGCCCCAAGACATGATCGGGCGCATGCTTGCCCGGCATCGAGGTCACCGTCAGGCGAGCGTCGCCTTTGACGATCAGCTGCGACTCCCACGTGTCGAGGGCATATCCCCGGGCGAACCCCTGCTCACCGAGGAGTCGCACCGCATGGTCGTTGGTGATGATCGGCAGGTCCTTGTCGAGTTCCCGCGCGGCTACGTCGTCGAAGTGGTCACCGTGGTGGTGCGACAGCACCACCGCGTCTATCGGGGGCAGCTCGCTGATCTGGCACGCCGGCTCGACCACTCGGCGCGCGTATATCCCGTGCCCCAGGTGGACATGCCCGCCTGCATGGAGGAACGCCGGATCGGTCAGGATGGAGAACCCGGCGTACCGGATGACGGTCGTGGCATTGCCCACAAAGTACAAGTCACCCTCGTCGAACTCCGCTTGCTGCGCGGCGGCCAACTCGATGGCCGTGGACGTCTCTTTGCGCATATTTCCATGCTAGCCCCGATCTCCGGCGCTGTTAATGTGTTGTGCGGGTTCGGATTTGTGTTGTTCATCTCGCCGGAAACCATTGAATTCAAAGAGTTGGAGACAACGGCGTAGAGCTATCCCCGGACCGGTGGGCGGGCGAGTGTCCCCGACGCCGCCGGCCGCCAGCCGATCCTGCCCCGTTGACAAATGGCCCTGTGGTCCGCCATTCTAAAAATAATACGAATTACTGATACAGGAGGAGCGATGAACGGTGCACACCTGCCCGGCACCTCGCCGGATGTGGACGGAGGCCGGTGGCAACTGGCGCGCCGCGACCCCGCGTATGCCGCATTTTGGCTGTTGCGCATCGGCTTTGTGGTGCTGCCGATCTGGATGGGTATCGACAAGTTCACCAAGATTCTCTACCAGCACTGGCCGGACGCGCTGGCGCCGTGGATCGTCGACATCGCCAAAGACTTGGGCTTAACCGCACAGACCGTGATGTACATCGTCGGCGTGATCGAGATCGTGGCCGGGATCGCGGTGGCGATCAAACCCCGCTACGCCGGCTATGTAGTCGCGGCCTGGCTCGCCGGCATCATCATCAACCTGCTGACCTACCCGTGCTGCTACGACATCGCGCTGCGCGACTTCGGGCTGCTGGTCGCAGCGGTTGCTCTGGCGTGGCTCGGCGCGGCCTACGACCAGCCGGGCTCCGCTGCCTATCACGATGGCAGTAACGCCAAATGACCACACCGAACCGCAGCAACCACCATGCGAAACCACCTTCCGTGCTCCGACTGGTCGATCACCCGGTCCCCGACCTCGTCGCCGCCGAACATGCAGCAGGTGCGTTCCTCGAGGCGCTGGGTGTATCGCTGAACACTGAGAGCATGCGCGCCACACCGCAGCGAATGGCCCGTGCGTACGCGGAGTTGTTCACCGCAGAACCGTTCGAGGCGACCACTTTTCCGAACGACGAGGGTTACGACGAGCTGGTGCTGGCGCGCGATATCCCGCTGCGTTCGGTCTGCGAGCACCATCTACTGCCCTTCACCGGCACCGCATGCGTCGGGTACCTTCCCGGTGATCGCATCCTCGGGCTCTCGAAACTCGCCCGGGTGGTCGAGCATTTCGCCTGCCGGCCGCAGGTTCAGGAACGGCTGACAAAACAGGTCGCCGACTGGCTCATCGATCACCTTCAGCCACGCGCGGTCGGTGTCGTGATCCGCGCCGAACACACCTGCATGACTCTCCGCGGTGTACACGCCACCGGCTCGACCACCGTCACCTCCACCCTGCTCGGCTCCTTGCGTAGCGACGCCCGCTCCCGGCACGAATTCTTCGCGCTGGCCGGTATCGGCGATTGAAACCTGGCCCTGGGGCCTTCAGCCCTGCGGTCGCTTACCCGCCGCGACCTCGTCGGGATACGCGTCGTAGAACCGCACATAGCCCTCGTCGCGGCCGGCCAACACATAGAGCGGGTCGTCGATGCCCGGGCCGTAGGCCTGCTCGCGCAGATCGACCTTGCGGCTCTTGAACGTCGTGGTGTGCTCCATCGACTCCACCACCCGCACGAACAGCGGCAGCGCATACACCGGCAGCTGCTCGTAGAGGGCGCGGGCCAGCGCCTTGCCGTCGAACTCGGCGCCGTCGCGCAGTTTGACCGCGGCCATTCCCGCACGACCGCCGGTGCGCGGGATCTCGACGCCGAAGACCGCGGATTCCTCGACGGACTTGTCGCACCCCAGCGCCGCCTCAACCTGTGTGGTGGCGACGTTTTCGCCCTTCCACCGGAAGGTGTCGCCGAGCCGGTCGACGAACGCGGCATGCCCCATACCCTGCGGGCTCATCACATCACCGGAGTTGAACCAGCAGTCGCCGTCGCGAAAGGCGTTGCGCACCAACTTCTTTTCGGTCGCGGCGGGATCGGTGTAGCCGTCGAACGGTTGCAGTTTGTTGACCGGGCTCAGCAGCAGGCCGGGCTTGCCGGCAGGCACCCGGCGCACCCGGCCGTTCTCGTCGCGCAGCGGTGCGCCGGTGTCGGGATCGTATTCCACGTAGGCCAACGGCATCGGCGAGATCCCGGTCGTCTTGGGCACATTGAAGATGTTGATGAACGCGGCGTTGCCCTCGCTGGCCGCGTAGAACTCGCAGACCCGCTCGATGCCGAACCGGGTGGTGAACTCGTCCCAGATCTCCGGGCGCAAGCCGTTGCCGCAGATCACCCGCACCTGGTGCGCGCGGTCGGTCGGCTTGGGCGGCTGGTTGAGCAGATACCGGCAGATCTCGCCGATATAAACGAACGCCGTCGCCTCGCTGGCGATCACCTCGTCCCAGAACCGTGAAGCCGAGAATGAGCGGCCCAGCGCCAGCGTCGCCCCGGAATTGAGCACCGACGCCACCGCCACGGTCAGCGCGTTGTTGTGATACAGGGGCAGGCAGCTGTACAGGGTGTCGCTGCCGTGCAGCCGCAATCCGAGGCCGCCGAACCCGGCCAGTGCGGCCAGCCACCGTCGATGGGTCATCACGCTGGCCTTGGGGTGCCCGGTGGTGCCCGAGGTGAAGATATAAAAGGCGGTGTCCTTGGCCAGCACCGCGGACGCCGATACCGGGTTGGTGGTGGGCGCGGTGGCGGCCAGTCGCTCCAGCTCCTCGACTGTCAGCGGCTCGGCGCCGGGCGCGCCGCATTCGTCGACGACGTCGACCAGATCGGACTCGGTGACCAGCACCTTCGCGTCCAGCAGGCCCAGGCTGTGGGCCAGCACCTCGCCGCGCTGGTGGTAGTTGACCATTCCGGCGACCGCGCCGGTCTTGACCGCGGCAATCATCGTCAGCACCGCGTTGGGCGAGTTGCGCAGCATGATCCCGACGACGTCGCCGTGACCGACCCCGCGCGCGGCCAGCACCGCGGCGTACCGGTTGACGGTCGCGTTGGCCTCACGGTAGGTCAGCCGCGCCTCGCCGAACCGCAGGAAGACCCGGTCCCCGAACCGGGCGGCGCGGTCCTGGAACACCTTGCCGATCGACGTCTTGGAGGTGGGCCGGACCAGCAGCCCGGTCAGCGCCCCGCGTGCCATCACCGGCACGTCGGCCAGCACACCCGGCAGCCGGGTGACGATGTCGACAAGCCCGACCGAAGTGCGGGCATCCTGTTCAGGCACTATTCCCTCGTTTCGTCCCCTTGTTTCGCTGAACCGCAGTTGGCGGTCAGCCTAACGCCCAGGTAGGCAGGCCTCCAGCGCCGCATTCACCTCATCGACGACGACCAGCCGGTCCAGCGCCGCCTCCGACACGTAGCCGGTGTCGATCAGCCCGTACAGCCAGGCGCGTAGCCCGTCGAAGTGCCCGCTCGGGTCGAGCACCACCACGGGTTTGTTATGCAGACCGAGGTAGCCGGCGGTCCAGGCCTCGAACAACTCCTCCAGCGTGCCGATACCGCCGGGCAGGGCAAGGAACGCGTCGGCACGGTCCTCCATGACTTGTTTGCGTTCTCGCATGGTGTCGGTGACGATCAGCTCGTCGGCCTCGGTGTCGGCCAGTTCGCGCTTCACCAGCATTTTGGGGATCACGCCGACGGTCCGTCCGCCCCGCGCCCGCGCCGCGGTGGCCAAGGCGCCCATCGCCGAGACGTTGCCGCCGCCCCATACCAGCGTCCAGCCGCGCTCGGCAATGGCCGCACCGACCTCGGTGGCCAACGTCAGCAGTGCGGGCTCGGTCGAGATGGACGCGCAGTAGACGCAGACCGCCCACGCATCGGCTTCCGGCCTCACACACCGAAACTAAACCAGCATTGCGGTAGCGCGCATTTGGGCCTATCGCGATGCCGCTGCGGCTTCAGGCCATAAAATCCCTCGGTGCCCTGGGTTGCCGCGCCGGACGAAGCCGTGCTGCACCGGGTGGCGGCCGCCCTGGACGACGCGGCTCGGGCCGGGGCGGTGCTGGTGGGACCCGACGGCGTCGGTAAGACGCAGCTGGCCGGCATGGCCGCCGAGAGGTTTGCCGCGCACCGGCCGTCGACGGTGATCCGCTGGGTGAGGGGCACCCGAACCGAGCAGATGGTCCCGTTCGGCGCGTTCAGCCGGCTCATCGACATCGCCGACATCGGCAGGCCTGCCGCACTGCTGCGCGCCGTGCACGACTCCCTCGTCGCTGATCGCGATCTGCTGGTCGTGATCGACGACGCACACGAGCTCGACAACTTGTCCGCGACACTGGTCTATCAGCTGGCTCTGAAGCGGTCCGCGCGTCTGATTGTCACCGTCCGCTCCGAAACAGAGCTGCCCGACGCGGTGGCCGCATTGTCGGCCGACGATCTGCTCGCCCGCATCGAGATGGTGCCCGTGGATAAGGCGCAGATCGCCGCACTTCAGTCGCTACCGGGGCTGATCGACGAGTACCTGCGGAACCTGCCACCGCCGGTGAAAGCGGTGCTGGACTACCTGGCCGTCGTGCAACCTCTGCAACGCAGCGACCTGGCGGCACTGGCCGGCGAGGGAGCCGTCGCGGACGGCGAAACCCTGGGCGCCGTCGCGTCCGATGACGACGGGATGGTGTACGCGGCCCATCCGCTCCACACCGAACGCACCCGCGCCGGACTGGGCGAGGGCACCGCACGGGCCCTGCGCACCGCGCTGGTCGGGCAACTGTCGAAGAATCCGTCCGATCGGGTCAGCGATCAGCTGCGGCTCT
Source organism: Mycobacterium sp. (assembly GCF_050700595.1). Classification (GTDB taxonomy): domain Bacteria; phylum Actinomycetota; class Actinomycetes; order Mycobacteriales; family Mycobacteriaceae; genus Mycobacterium. The sequence continues at coordinate 21,953 of NZ_JBOHHI010000140.1, read as the reverse complement.
CGGTGCTGGCGATCGAAAGCGACCTGCCGGTCCCGGATGTCGCCCCCGCCGCCGAGCAGGCATTGCGGCTCGGCGACCTGACGCTCGCGCAGCGCCTGGCCCGAACCGCGGTCGATCAGTCGGGGGGCCTCACAGCGCGGCTGACATTGGCGCAGGCGCTGGCCTGGCAGGGCCGCGGCCGAGAGGCGGACGCGGTACTGGCCGCCGTGGATCCGGCCGGCCTGTCTGCGCCCGAGCTGATGGCCTGGGCGTTGCCGCGGGCGGCCAACCAGTTCTGGATGCTCAGCGAGCCGGAGCGGGCCACCACGTTCCTGCAGACCACCCGTAACCGTGTCGAGGCACCTGCCGCCCTGGCCACCCTCGACGCGCTGGCGGCGACCTTCGCCATGAACGCGGGCTCTCCGCTGCGTGCGCTGCGGATCGCCGACGAGGTGCTGGCCGCACCGCATGCCGACGAGGTGGCCGTCGGATGGGCGGCGTCGACAGCGGCGTTGTGCTCGGCCCGGGTTGGCCGGCTCGACGACGTCGAGGCGCTCGCCGCCCGGGCGCTGGCTTGTGTGCACCCGGGTTTGTTGAGGTTCACCAGCGGCTTTGCCCGGGTCACCGCGCTGGTGATGGCGGGACGGCTCGACGCGGCGCGCTCGTTGGCGCAGCGCTACACCGATTTCGCCGAGCTGCAGCAGCCCGGCAGGGCGATCGGCGAGGTGCTGGTGGCGTACGTGGTCATCGCCCAGGGCGACTTCGATACCGCGGTCGCACTGCTCGGACCTGCCTCCGAAACGCTGGCGCGGACGGGCTATTCGTGGGGCCCGTTGTCGTTGACGCTACTCGCGCAGGCGCTGGGTCAACAGGGTGAAAAGCTCGAAGCGGCAAAGGCCTTCAGTCGTGCGGAGTCGCGGCACGGCATGAAATCAGCGCTGTTCGCCCCCGAGCTGGCGCTGGCCAAGGCGTGGTCGAGACCGGCTCGTGGCGATGTGGCGGGCGCGATCAACGCCGCCCGGGAAGCGGTGCAGGCCGCCGAGCGTGGCGGACAGTCCGCGATCGCCCTGCGTGCGCTGCAGGATGCGACCCGACTCGGCGACATCCGGGCGGTGCATCGCGCCGAACGCCTCTCCGTCGAGGTGAACTGTGTGCTCGGCCGGCTTATGCTGGCTCATGCCCGCGCATTGACGGCCGGTGATTCCACGGCACTGGCCGACGTGGCGGCCGACTTGGCCGAGGCCGGATTTCATGCCGCGGCCGCCGACGCCGCCAGGCAGGCGCAGCGCGGCAGTCAGCCGGACAGGTAGCGGCGCAACATCGCCACGGCCGCGGTGATCTGCTCCACCGGCACCCGCTCGTCGCGGCAATGCGCCAGGTCGGGCTCGCCGGGTCCGTAATTCACTGCGGGGACGCCACGGGCGGCGAACCGCGACACATCGGTCCAGCCGTACTTCGCCCGAACCCGTCCGGCCGCGGCGTCGACCAAGGCCTTCGCGGCCGGCTTCGACAGCCCGGGCAGCGCACCCGCCGCGGCGTCGGTCTGTTCGATACGCACGTCGAGCCCGGCGAACACGTCGTGGACGTGCCGTAGCGCGGCCTGCAGCGACCGGTCGGGCGCGAACCGGAAATTGACCGTGGCAGACGCTGCGTCCGGGATGACGTTGCCGGCCACTCCGCCCTCGATGCGCACCGCCGACAACCCCTCGCGGTAGGTGCATCCATCGATCTCGACTGTGCGGGGCTGGTAGCCGGCCAGCCGGTCCAGCACGGCGCCGAGTTTGTGGATGGCGTTGTCGCCCAACCATGATCGCGCCGAGTGCGCGCGGGTTCCGGTCGCATGGACGACGACGCGCAACGTGCCCTGACAGCCCGCTTCGATGTAGCCGCCGGTGGGCTCGCCGAGAATTGCGACGTCGGCCGGTAGCCAGTCCGGGAGTTCGCGCTCGATGCGAGCCAAACCGTTTGCGGCAGCCTCGATTTCCTCGCAGTCGTAGAAGACCAGGGTCAGGTCGTGCAGTGGTGTCTCGACCGTCGCGGCCAGATGCAGGAATACCGCGTCACCGGATTTCATGTCCACGGTGCCGCAGCCGTGCAGGACGTCGCCTTCGTCGCCGGCCGAGCGGCGGCTGGGCAGGTTGCCGGCTACCGGGACGGTGTCGAGATGCCCCGCCAGCAGCACCCGCGACGGCCGGCCGAGATGGGTGCGGGCCAGCACGGCATTGCCGTTGCGGATGATCTCGAACCCCAGAGACGGAGGAGTCTGCGCCCTTAAAGCGGCCTCGACTTCGTCGGCGATGCGCGCTTCGTGCCGGGATTCGCTCGGGATGTCGACCAATGCCGCGGTCAGCTCGATTGGGTCTCCGGGTAAATCCAGCACGGCTCCCAGCGTAGTAGCGTGGGCCCCGTGACCGGAGCTTCGGGTATTGGGGTGGCGACGCTCGCCGCGGACGGGTCGGTCCTCGACACCTGGTTTCCCGCACCGGAACTGATCGACTCCGGCGAAAGCGGCACCGCACGGCTGTCGGTGGCCGAGATCCCCGGCGACCTGGCGGCGCTGGCCGGCCGCGACGACGACCGCCGCACCGAGACCGTCGCGGTGCGCACGGTGATCGGCTCACTGGGCGACAAGCCCGCCGACACCTACGACGCCTATCTGCGGCTGCATCTGCTCTCGCATCGCCTGGTCGCGCCGCATGGGCTCAACGCCGACGGCTTCTTCGGCGTCTTGACCAATGTGGTGTGGACCAACCACGGCCCGTGTGCGGTCGAGGGTTTCGAGACGGTGCGCGCCCGGCTGCGCCACCGCGGACCCGTCACCGTCTACGGCGTGGACAAGTTCCCCCGAATGGTCGACTATGTGCTGCCCACCGGGGTGCGGATCGCCGACGCCGATCGGGTGCGGCTCGGCGCGCACCTGGCGCCGGGCACCACGGTGATGCACGAGGGATTCGTCAACTACAACGCCGGTACGCTGGGCACCTCGATGGTGGAGGGCCGTATTTCGGCGGGCGTGGTGGTCGGCGACGGCTCGGATGTCGGCGGCGGCGCGTCGATCATGGGCACCCTGTCCGGCGGCGGTACCGAGGTGATTTCGATCGGGAAGCGTTGCCTGCTCGGCGCGAACTGCGGGCTGGGCATCTCATTGGGCGACGACTGCATCATCGAGGCCGGCCTGTACGTGACCGCGGGCACCAAGGTCACCACGCCCGACGGCATCCCGGTCAAGGCCCGGGAACTGTCCGGCGGCAATAACATGCTGTTCCGCCGCAATTCGATGACCGGTGCCGTGGAGGTGGTGTCCCGAGACGGCCGGGGCATCGCACTCAACGCAGATCTGCACGCCAACTAACCCCTCTGGCGCGAGCGTGCGTGTCGCCGGCCGACCCGCTCAATGAGCCGTTTTTGCGCACGCTCGCGGCGAGAATCAGCCCTGGGTCAGCTCCTTCTTCAGCACCTTGCCCATCGCGTTACGCGGCAGTCCGTCGACAACCCGCACCTCACGTGGTCGCTTGTGGGCCGAAAGCTGTTGGGCGACATAGTTGATCAGCTCATCCGGGTCGGCATCACCGACGACGAACGCGACGATCCGCTGACCGAGATCTTCGTCGGGCAAGCCGACGACCGCCGCTTCCCGCACTCCCGGATGTCCGAGCAGCGCCGTCTCGATTTCGCCGGCGCCGACGCGGTATCCGCCGGATTTGATCAGGTCGACCGACTCCCGCCCGACGATGCGATGCATACCGCCGGAGTCGACGACCGCGACGTCGCCCGTGCGGTACCAACCGTCGGTGTCGAGCGCCTCCGCCGTCGCATCCGGCCGGTTCAGGTAGCCGTCGAACACGGTTGGCCCGCGAACCTGAAGCCGCCCAATGGTTTCCCCATCGTGCGGTACAAACCCGCCGGCCTCGTCAACCAATCGGGTCTCGATACCCGCTAGCGGCCCGCCCACCCAGCCGGGACGTCGTTCCCCGTCGGCGCGGGTGGACAGGGTGATCAGCGATTCGGTGCTCCCGTACCGCTCGACGGGCGCATGTCCGGTGAGTCGAACCAGTTGGTCGAACACCGGCACGGGCAATGCGGCACTGCCCGACACCAGCAGCCGCGCCGGCCGCAGCGCCTCGGCGGCCGCTGTATCGGCGGCCACCCGTGACCATACCGTCGGCACCCCGAAATACAGCGTGCCGCCGGCTTGAGAGCACGCCTGCGCATATGCGGCTGGAGTCGGTTTTCCGGTGTGCACGAAGCGGTTTCCGATCCGCAGCGACCCGAGCAGACCCAACACCAGGCCGTGCACGTGAAACAACGGCAGTCCATGCGCCAGCGTGTCGTCGGGCGTCCACTGCCAGGCCTGCGCCAACGCATCGAGGTCGGCCGCAATGGCCTGCCGGCGCAGCGGCACGCCCTTGGGCGGGCCGGTGGTGCCCGAGGTGTAGATGATCAGCGCGGTGGCTTCCGGCGACGGCTCGGGATAACGGTGCCATGAGCGGGCATGCAGCCGCACCGGGATGTGCGGCAGCCCTTCGTGCTGGTCGGGCTCGGCGCCCAACCATGCCTCGGCGCCGGAGTCGGTGAGGATGTGGCGGCGCTCCGCCTGCCCGACATCGGCGGGTACCGGTACCACCGGCACGCCGGCGATCAGACACCCGGTGATCGCCAGCACGGTCGGCGCCGTCGGCGTGGCCAGCACCGCAACCCGGCCCGCGCCGCCGACCCGTTCGGCCACCGACGTCGCCGCCCCGACCAGATCGCTGCGGCTGAATGTGACGTCGCCGATGCGTACGGCGTCGCCCACATCCGTGGCTGCGGCGGGATTCAGCGAGGTCAGCAGCACGTGAGCGAGATTACCGGGCGCGGGAACGCCCCGGGCTTTCGCGGCGGCTAATATTGAGGAATAATATCCGTTAAATAGGCCGGCACGACACATCGACTAGGGGCGCAGCGGTGGACGACGAACAGCAGGGCCGGCGGCCGCACCGCTGGCCACGCAATCGGCAGCGTGAACGCGTGCTTGCGCTGGTCCGCGAGCACGATGGGCCGGTCGACGCGGCCGAACTTGCCGCGCGAACGGAGTTGCACCTGACCACGGTGCGTTTCCACCTCGACGCGCTGTGCGACCAGGGCGCCGTCGCGCGCACCCGGATCACACCGACCGGCGTTGGCCGCCCTCGCACCGGCTACATCGCGGTGCAGGACCAGCTGGACTACCAGGTCCTGGCCGAGATCCTCGCCCTGGAACTCGGCGACACGCTCGAAGCGCGGCGTCGCCGCGCGCAGCATGCCGGACGGCGATGGGCCGAGCGGATCACGGCCGGATCGGCCCCCGAACCTGAGCCGCCCGGCGAGCTGCTGGATCACCGGGCGGCGAAGACCGCCGAGGTCTTTCAGCGGATGGGATTCGGACCCGAACTGACCGCGCCGGCAAAGCCGGCCGCCGCCACCCGCGAGCGAACCATCCGCCTGCACGATTGCCCGGTGCGCGAACTGGCCGCCGCCCACCCGGAGGTGGGCTGTGCGCTGCACCTGGGACTGCTCCAGGGGCTTATCGCGCGCCCGCAGGGTCAACGCAAAACCGCCGCGCGGCCGGCATTGCAGGCCGAGCTGGAGCCGTTCGTCGAACCGGAATTGTGCATCGCGCACGTGATCGCCGATGACTGAAGTACAGGTGCGACCCGACCAAACATGCGCGGACCTGGCCGGCCGCGCCGACGTCGAGGCATTGTTGCGCCGGTTTTACGGCCGGGTGCTGGTGGACGACATCCTTGCCGAGCCGTTCACCGAAGTGCGGGAGGTCTCCGGGCTGGACTCGCACATTCCGGTGATGGCCGACTTCTGGGAGACCATGCTGTTTCGTGCCGGCCTCTACCGGGGTCGCGTGCTGGATGCCCACCGACGCGTCCACGGCCGGACCACGCTGTCCAGCCGGCACTTCGTTCGCTGGCTCACGACGTGGATCGACACCGTCGACGAGATGTATCGCGGGCCGGTAGCCGAGCACGCCAAAGTCCAAGCCGCCCGGGTCGCCTGGTCGATGCACCGGGCGCTGACGGGTACCAATTCAGACGAGCTCGACGCGTTCATCGCGCGCTGATGCGGTATCGCGTCGCCTGCTCCCAAGGTGTGACTCGGCGCGCAGTCGCGGCACCATGTGGGGGTAGTGCAGCTCGAAGGCCGGGCGCTCCGAACGGATCCGGGGCAATTCGGTGAAGTTGTGCCGCGGCGGCGGGCAACTGGTGGCCCACTCCAGCGAGTTGCCGTAGCCCCACGGGTCGTCGACGGTGACAACCTCGCCGTAGCGCCAACTCTTGAAGATGTTCCACACGAAGGGAAGCATCGACGCACCGAGAATGCATGCGCCGATGGTCGAGACGATGTTGAGCCCCTGGAAACCGTCGGTGGGCAGGTAGTCGGCATACCGACGTGGCATCCCCTTGTTGCCGAGCCAGTGTTGCACCAAAAACGTGGTGTGGAAACCGATCAGCGTCAACCAGAAGTGCAGCTTGCCCAGTCGCTCGTCGAGCAACCGGCCGGTCATCTTCGGGAACCAGAAGTAGATACCGCCATAGGTGGCGAACACGATCGTGCCGAACAGCACGTAGTGGAAGTGCGCGACCAGGAAATACGTGTCGGTGACGTGGAAGTCCAGCGGCGGACTGGCCAATATGACACCGGACAGGCCGCCGAGCAGAAAGGTGACCGCGAAACCGATCGCGAACAGCATCGGTGTCTCAAAAGTCAGCTGGCCCTTCCACATGGTGCCGATCCAGTTGAAGAACTTGATTCCGGTCGGCACGGCGATCAGGTAGCTCATGAAGGAAAAGAACGGCAGCAGCACGGCTCCGGTGGCGAACATGTGGTGCGCCCAGACCGCGGTCGACAGTCCGGCGATGCTCATTGTTGCGTACACCATCGTGGTGTAGCCGAAGACCGGTTTGCGGGAGAACACCGGGAAGATCTCGGTGACGATGCCGAAGAACGGCAGCGCCACGATGTAGACCTCGGGGTGGCCGAAGAACCAGAACAGGTGCTGCCACAGGATCGCCCCGCCGTTGGCCGCGTCGTAGACGTGGGCGCCCAGGTGCCGATCGGCGGCCAGTCCGAGCAGCGCCGCGGTCAGCAGCGGGAAGACCATCAGCACCATGATCGAGGTGATCAGGACGTTCCAGGTGAAAATCGGCATCCGGAACATCGTCATACCGGGTGCGCGCATGCAGACCACGGTGGTGATCATGTTGACCGCACCGAGGATGGTGCCCAGACCGGCGACCACCAGCCCCATGATCCACAAGTCCCCGCCGGCACCCGGCGAGTGCACAGCGTCACTGAGCGGCGTGTATGCCGTCCAGCCGAAGTCGGCCGCCCCGCCCGGGGTGATGAAGCCCGACACGGTCACCAGCGCCCCGAACAGGTACAGCCAGTAACTGAGCGCGTTCAGTCGTGGGAAAGCGACATCGGGTGCGCCGATCTGCAGCGGTAGCACGAGATTGGCGAAGCCGAACACGATCGGGGTGGCGTACAGCAACAGCATGATCGTGCCGTGCATGGTGAACAACTGGTTGTACTGCTCGTTGGACAAGAACTGCAGCCCCGGCGCGGCGAGTTCGGAGCGCATCAGCAATGCCATCAGACCCGCGGCCATAAAGAACGCGAACGACGTCGCCATGTACATGATCCCGATCAGCTTGTGATCGGTCGTGGTCGCAAGTCGGTATATCAGGGTGCCCTGCAGACCGGTCCGCGGCGGGTAGGGACGAACGGCAGCCAAATCGGCGACCGGGTTCGTCCGGACGCCTAGATCTGCCATGAGTCGCCTCTACCCTGCGCGCGGTCATACCGGCGGTACATGCCGGCATTTATACCGGATCATAGTACTCTAAATTAACACCTGCGACCAGACTGCTATCCGGTGGCACAAAGGCCTTGCCGGTAAAGGTCTTCGTGCTCTGGCCCGGCCGGGAAGCCCGCGGGATGCTGGGAGTAACAACAGCTCGGCGATGCAAGAAGGTGGCACGGCCGTTGAATGTCGAGTTCCCGGATAACGAGACCATCCGCACGGTTCTGACGTTGGCCGGCCGTGCGCCGTCCATCTATAACTCACAACCGTGGCGCTGGCAGGCTGACAGCGACGCGCTGCATCTGTACGTCGACCCGAGCCTGCGACTACCCAGTACCGACCCCGACGGCCGGGACCTGATTCTCAGCTGCGGGGCGGTACTGAACCATTGTGTAATCGCATTGGCGGCAATGGGATGGCGGGCCCGAGTGCGTCGGCTGCCTGACCCGGCCAACCGTCATCATTTGGCGACGATTGAGACGTGCCGCTGCGAAGTGGATCAGGTCGATGTGATGCTGGCCGCCGCGGTACCGCGGCGGCGAACCGATCGACGCATCTATAACGGGTGGCCGGTGCCCGCGGCTGACATCGCCTTGATGAGCGCGCGCGCCGCCCGCAGCGGGGTGATGTTGCGCCGAATCGATCGCGTCGACAGACTCAACAAGATTGTGGCGCAGGCTGTCATGACTCACCTGAGCGACCCCAGATACCTCGTCGAGCTCACCGCATGGAGCGGGCGATACGGTTCGGTGGCCGGTGTGCCGGCCCGTAATACGCCGGTCCCCGACGCTTCTGCGGCGATACCCGGGCGTATGTTCGCCGCTCCGGCGCTGGCTCAGCCGTTCGATGCGTCAGCGGCCGACGACAACGCCGTCGTTCTGGCTCTGGGCACCCAAACCGACGACCGACTGGCCCGCCTGCGAGCCGGCGAGGCCGCCAGTGTGGTGTTGTTGACTGCGACGGCACTGGGACTGGCGAGCTGCCCGCTCACCGAGCCGCTTGAGATCGCGGCAACCCGAAATTCCGTTCGCTCAGATGTATTCGGTGCCGCCGCGTACCCGCAGATGTTGCTCCGGGTGGGCTGGGCACCGGTCAACGCCGATCCGCTGCCATCGACGCCACGCCGCCAACTGGACGACATCGTTGAGTGGCGAACCGGATCCGAACACCATGTCCTGGCGTAGCGAGCCATCAGCTCCCTACCGTGCAACCAGCACCGAGCAATCGGCGTGCGCAAGGATCGGCAGGCTGCGTGGGCCAACGAGTTGTGCCACCTGATCGGCATCCTCGCTGCCGATGACCACCAGTTGAACTGCGTCGGTGTGACCCTCGAGATATCGGGCCACGCTGCTGCGCGTGGCAGCGACGTCGACCCGCACGTCGGGGTACCGCCGTAGCCAGTGATCGAGGCGCCGGTAGAGCCCCTCGTAGCCGATCTCGAAAAGCGCCCACCGCCAGACGCCCAGTGCGAGAACCGGAGCCCTGCGCACGCGGGCTTCCTCCATGGCCCAGCGCATCACCTCGCCGTTGTCAGGCTGGTAGTCAACAACCATTGCGATAAAGCCGTTCTGCCGCGACGACGCATCCTTGCGTCGAATGATGGCGACGGAACAGTGCGCTTGTTCGGCAAGCGTTGCGGCGGTGGATCCGAGCACCATGCTGGCCGCCCGACCGATTCCCACCGATCCGACACAGATGAGCGTGGCGCTGCTGGACTCCGCGACTAAGGCAGAGCCGACGTCTCCCCGGATCACCGCAGTGTCGATCTTCACCGGCATGCCGGTCGTCTGCACCGCTGCGCGGGCAGCCCGTAACGAACTGACGGCGTATTCCTCTTCCACCTCGAGGTCTCCTGCGGAAGGACAGGCTCCAGTCCGGATGACGTGGACGAGCCGAAGCGGAACGTCTTGGTGGAGCGCTTCCTTGGTTGCCCATTCGGCGGCTCTGATCGCTGCGGTCGACCCATCGATGCCAACGACAACCGGGCCGGGCGATTCCAGTTTGTCCATCGCGTCCTCTTCATCCGTGATCGACGTCGACATGTCGACGTTATCGACGGTCCGGTCATCCGCACAGGAGCACTAGGGCCTCTCAGCGGTGGACGTTGGGCCCTACGAATCGGTGTCCGGGATAGCAATACTGGTGGTATACCGCCAGTACCAGTGGGGTTGACATGGAGAGCTTGGTATTTCGACCCGTGACGTGGCCGGCTCTTCGTGCGCTCAGCCGCAATCCACTCATCCGTGCCAGCGACCGTATCGAGTCGTTCGTCGTCGTGCTGGCCGCTGTCGCCGTGCTCGTTGCCACCGCGTGTGCGGGAGTACTCGGCACCATGGTTTACGGTGCGCGCACCCAGATGTACGCCGAGCAGCTACAAACCCGCCATGTTGTCGTGGCGATCGCCACCGAGGACAGCAAAATTTCCACGCTTTCGCAAGCAGTAGTCACCACGGTCTATGCTCGATGGCAAATCAACGGCACCGCCGACGCTGCCGAGCTCATCTGGGACAAGCCTGTCAAAGCCGGTGATCCCCTGCAGATCTGGGTGGACAACGACGGCAATCGCGTCGGTCCCCCATCTCCGGTATCACGCGCGGCAACCGACGCGGTAACGGCCGCGATCGTCGCGTGGTTGAGCGCGATATTGACAGTCGCGGCCGTAGTGAGCGCCGTCCGCACCCGCACCAGGCGCATGCGCGAAGCCCAATGGGACCGGGACATCCGGTGTCTCGTCGACGACAACGGTGGGCACACCAACCGGACTCAGTAAGAGCGACGCGCGGCGACCACGTCCGAGCGGTTTAGCCGAGTGTGCCGATAGCGGCTTGCAATTTGGCCGCCGCCTGGTCGGCGACATCCTGCAGAGCCCCCGCCTGAGGAGTCACCTGCACCATGATCTGCGGGTCCATCGCCTCGACGAGGACGGTGTCGCCGCCGTCGGCAGGATCGGCTCGTACCACGACGTTGCACGGCAATAACTGGCCGATCTGGCGGTCGACATCCAGTGCTCGGTGCGCCAGCGTCGGGTTGCAGGCTCCAAGGATCAGATAGTCTTCGATGTCCTCGCCCAGCTTTTGTTTCAGTGTGGCTTTCACGTCGATCGTGGTCAGCACGCCGAAACCCTGATCGGCCAGAGCTTGGGTGGTCCGCTCGACCGCATCTGGAAACGTGGTGTGCAGCTTGGTGCTCAACCCTGAGGCCATTGCTCCTCCTTTATCTCAAAGTGCCCAACGCATTAATTCATTCAGGCCAGCGCCAAAAACAGCCTTTCGAGTTCGGCCTCGGTCAGCGGTGCCGCGCCGTCAGCGCCGCTACCGCTGATGCACTCCCGAAGACCGGACGCGACGATTTTGAACCCGGCGCGGTCGAGGGCGCGGGACACCGCGGCAAGCTGGGTCACGACATCCTTGCAGTCGCGCCCCTGCTCGATCATCGCGATCACACCGGCGAGTTGGCCCTGCGCGCGTCGCAGCCGATTGAGCACCGCAGCGATGCTGTCCTGGTCACCAATCATTTGCGCCTCCATCCGTCGAACCACCATCGTACCCCTAGGGGTATATCCGGGTCAGTCGGACGGCAGTTCTCCGGTGTTGCTAGAATACCCCGGCGGGTATCTGTATTGTATCGGTCATGAGCGGACAACACCACCACCACGATGTACTCACCGAGCTTAATCCCCAGCACCGCGCCCTGCGCAAGATGATCCCCGACGTCTACCGGGGTTTCGCGCAGATGAGTAGTGCCGCGCTGACTTCCGGTGCGCTGGACAAAAAATTCAAGGAACTCATTGCACTCGCCATCGGCGTTGTGGCCGGTTGTGACGGCTGCATTGCCTCACACGCTCAGGGCGCCGCATGCGCCGGGGCCACCAAGGACGAAGCCGCCGAAGCCATCGGCGTCACGTTTCTGATGCACGGTGGACCTGCCACCATCTACGGTGCCCGCGCCTACGACGCGTTCTGTGAATTCGTCGACGCGGTGTTAGCCGAGGATCGAGATGAGGCCGACAACGAAGCCGAGGTAAAACAGTGCGGTCGCGGCTAGCCGTGCCGGGGTGAGCTTGTTGGCGCGCATCGTGAATAGCAGGTAGCTGATTGCTGCCATGGTGATGGCGCCGGACCACAGGAGGGCGTGGTCGAAACGCCAGTCGGTGAATAGCAGACCCAGGCCACTGGGAACGGTGGCTTGGATCATCATCGCACCCGAGATATTGGCCAGGGCCAGTTGGATTTTGCCTTGCCGGACCCAGATGATCGCGTTCATGATCTCGGGCAGTTCGGTGGCGATCGGAGAAAGCAGCAAGGCCGTGACCGTCCCGGACAAGCCGAGCATTGGGCTGACGGAGTCGAGCTGGTAGACGAATACCTGCGAGAACACAAAGATGACCGCCAGTGAGCCCAGGGTTTGGCCAAGCACCGCTATGGTGGCTGGTCGCGCCGCGCGAGGTTGCAGCTTTAGCGGTGCCAGCTCTTCTTGGTCACAGATGTGGCCGCCGCAAATTTCACGGTAGAAGTAGACGGCGTAGACGGCGAAGAACAACAAACCCAGCCACGGCTTGATCGCGAACGCCACCAAGCCCAGGGCTACTTTGATCACGAAGACCGCCATAAACCAACGCTGGTCATGGGCCAGGCGCCTCGTCTGGACGGAATCAATCAACACGTCGCCGCCATCGTTACTTGGCTCACTATTGGGCTGCTCGAGGCTTGCCGCGCCGACGCCGGCGAGAACCAGATTGCGGCTGCGGCTGCGGCGGCGCAGCAGCAGGGCGGCACCGGTCACTCCGTAGGCGACGGTTGCCAGCACCAACGGGCCGCCCATCGCCGCGCCGACACCGATGTTGCGGATCTCAGTGGTGGAACCGGTGGTGACCGCGACGAGCGTGACCACCGACTCCGGCAGGGCCGTTCCAACGGCGGCCAAGATGGTCCCCACTGCCATCGAAGCGATGTTGAGCCGCAAACCGAGCCATTCCACGGCATTGACGAACCACTCGCAGGCCAGATAAATCGCCGCCGCGCAGCCGATCAGCAACACGACATGCACCACCAGTGCCCTGCCTTCCTCGCCCGCATGCAGAATTGGGCGTTGGGCCTACGGTTCGGATCGCAGACCATGTTGCCACTCATTTCGTTAGTTTCGCAGGTATCAAAATATTTCGATTGGGCGAATCCGTCCGCCGGAGGTGCGCCAGAATGTATGCCGCGATGGCAAAACAACAAGAACGGTCAGCCGAAACCACCGATTCGGCCGTTCCGCCCACCGAGCCCACCCGGCCGCAGCTGGCGTCGGCCGCGGCCACCTTCGCGCTGCTGAGTAACCCGGCGCGGCTGCACGTACTGTGGCTCGCCGCCCAAGACATTCACGATGTGACCGCACTGGCCGATCGGGCCGGGGTTGGCGTGGCAACCATGAGTCAGCACCTGACCAAGCTGCGTTTGGCCGGCCTGATCAGCGCACGCCGAGAAGGCCGCCGCCACATTTACACCGTCGAGGACCCCCACGTCCTCACACTCATCCAGCAGATCTTCGCCCACATCGCCCCCGATGGCAGCCTGGCACCCGACCCACCCAAGCGGTGAGCCGCTCGCTGCACAAACCGCCCCAAATCCGGCCACCCCAAGGGCTTATGGCCATGCCGCTGGTGACTTATGCCTCCTGATCCCCGAGTCCGGGCCTCTTACCGTTGGCAGTGGCGGTCGCAAGGCCGTCATTTAAGCCGGTGAGGAGATACAAATGTCCGGCCCTACCAATCGTTCAGGCATCCTGGTCGGTGTCGACGGGTCGCCGGCCTCCAACTACGCCGTCGATTGGGCGGCGCGAGATGCCGCAATGCGCAATGTCTCACTGACGATCGTGCATGCGGTCAGGCCCATCGGAATCAGCCTGCCGCAAGCGCCGGTGCCGACTACCTTCGCGCGGTGGCAAGTAGAGAATGCGCAGAAGATCGTTGACGACGCCGTCGACATTGCCCGGCAGAGCACTCCCGACGGTGGTCCGACTCAGGTCGACGGTGCGGTGTTGTTCTCGCCCATCGTCCCGGCCTTGGTGGATCTGTCCAAGGAGTCCGAGCTGGTCGTGGCCGGCTCTCGGGGGCGGAGCGCGTTAGCCCGGACCGTGCTTGGCTCGGTGTGCTCCAACCTGATCCGCCACGCACATTGCCCGGTTGCGGTCATCCACGACGAGGACCCGCTGACGCCGTATCCCGCCGAGGCGCCGGTGTTGGTGGGCGTCGATGGTTCGCCGGCGTCGGAACTGGCAACCGCGATCGCTTTCGACGAAGCATCGTGGCGAGGTGTGGACCTGGTCGCACTGCACGCCTGGAGCGACGTCGAGGTGTCCGATTTCCCGGCCATCGAGTGGCCCGCCATAAAGCCCGAAGCAGAGCAGACCCTTGCCGAGCGTCTGGCCGGTTGGCAGGATCGCTACCCCGACGTGACGGTTCGGCGGGTGGTCGAGTGCGATCAGCCGACCTATCACCTGATCAAGCAGTCCGAGTCGGCGCAGCTGGTGGTTGTTGGTAGTCACGGACGGGGCGGATTCGCCGGCATGCTATTGGGATCGGTCGGTTCCGCTGTGGCCCACTCGTCGCGGGTGCCGGTCATCGTCGCCCGTCAGGTCTAACGGCTCAGCGGCGCCGACCATCGCAGCAGCGTGCCGCCGTCCGGAGTGCCTTCGACTCGCAGGGTGCCGCCGACTTTGTCGGCACGGCGGCGCAGGTCGGTCAAGGCGCTGTCGACAACCTCGTCGGTCGTTCCACGCCCGTCGTCGACAACCTCGATACAGAGCGCGTCGTCGACGCTGACGGTGACACTGAGTCTGGTGGCGTGAGCGTGCCGAATGACGTTGCGGACGGCCTGCTGCAGAACGGCTTCCGCGTGATCGGCCAGGGCCGCACTGACAGCGGACATCGGACCCACGAATTGGACCGTGGTACGCCGGCCGTCACCGGAGAATTGGGCGATTGCGTCCTGGAGGCGTTGCCACAGGCGAGTAACGCCCGACGATGCCGCGTCCAGGTCGAAGATCGCTGTGCGAATTTCCCGAACCACTTCCTGCACATCGTCGACAGATGCCGCAAGACGCCGCTGCACCTCCGGCGACCGAGTCAGCGGCAACGTTGCCTGCATCGCGAGTCCAATGGCGAAGAGCCGATGGATGACGTGGTCGTGCAATTCGCCTGCGATCCGGTCGCGGTCGGTGAGCACCTCGAACCTGCGCATCCGCCGCTGTGCCATGCCGAGCTGCCAGGCCACCGCCGCATGGTCGGTGAGCGCGGCCATCATGTCGAGCTGTTCGGCGGTGAACGGCGGCGAGCCCGCGCACCGCGAGATGACCAGCACGCTGACGACCATGTCGGACATGCGCACCGGCAACACCAGGGCCGGGCCGGATTCGTCGGCAGTCCCGATGGTCAGGTCGAGGGCGTCGAGTCGCCGCGGTGTGCCGTCCAGGAACACTTCACCCACTGCGGTGCCGTCTACCGGTATCACCGCTTGAGTCGAGGGGACCGAAGGCATGCCGGCAGTTTCGGTGACCACCAATTCGGCGGTGTCCGATTTCGGCGCATAGGGATCGAGGGGCGCGGCGATAAACGCGGCCGTCGCGCCGGCCAACGGCAGCGCTTTGTCGACGAAGAGCCGGAAGACGGCACTGTTGTCGGCGGCGGACAATATCTCGGTTGCGAGATCGCGTGCCGCCTCGATCCAGGCCTGGCGAGTCTGGGACTGCTCGTAGAACCGGGCGTTCTCGATCGCGATGCCGGCGGCGGCGGCAAGCGCCTGGACCACGACTTCGTCGTCGTCGCTGAACGGTTGCCGGTCCGCTTTTTCGGTCAGGTACAAGTTGCCGAAGACTTCGTCGCGGATCTGCACCGGGACACCCAAGAAGGTCCGCATTGGCGGATGGTTCGGCGGAAACCCCACCGATGCCGGATGGTGTTGGATGTTGTCCAGCCGGATGGGCTTCGGGTCGTCGATCAGAACCCCGAGAACCCCGCGACCTTGCGGGAGGTCGCCGATCAACGCCCGGGTGTCCTCGTCAATCCCCTCGTAGATGAATTCGACCAGGTCATGGTCGTGCCCGCGCACACCCAACGCGCCGTAACGGGCGTCCACCAGCTCTTTAGCGGTGTGCACGATCCTGCGCAATGTCGCATCGAGGTCCAGGCCGGAGGTGACGGTCAGCATCGCCTCGACCAGCCCGTCGAGTCGGTCGCGACCGTCGACAATTTGTCCGACCCGGTCTTGGACGTCGATAAGCAGTTCACGCAGGCGCAGATGCGACAACGCATCGCGCAGCAGAGGCGGGCGACCTACACCCCCCGGCCGCTTCTTGACCGGCACGCCGCCCATCGTGGCATGCGTCAATGCAAAGCGAAAGACTTCTGCACAAACTACTGACAAATTGTCAGTTGTCCCCGCGGTCGATCACTTCAGCGGCGCCGTCCAGTACACCCGGGTACCGCCCTCCGCTGCCGTCGTAATAGCGCACTCGCCGCCGACTTGCGCCGCGCGCCGTTTCATGTTGGCCAGCCCGCTGCGGCGTTGATTCCCCGGCGGGATACCGCAGCCGTCGTCGATGACCTCGATGACCACTCGGTGATCCACTTCGACGCAGACGGTCAACCGACGGGCCCGGGCATGGCGAACGGCGTTGCTCACCGCTTCGGTGACGATGGCCTCGGCATGATCGGCCAACTCACCGGTGACGGCCGTCAACGCTCCGGACATGTCGAGCGTGGTCGCGATGTCGCGGTCTTCGGTTAGCTCGGCGACCCTGTTTTGGATTCGCTGCCGGAAGTTCTCGTCCGGCTGCACGGGCATTTGCAGCTTGAAAATCGTCGCTCGGATGTCTTCGATCGTCGTCTGCAAATCGTCGACCGTGTGGCTCAGCCGGTCGATGACCTCCGGTGAATGTGCCCGGGCGATGGTGCCCTGCAGATCCAAGCCCGCGGCGAATAACTTCTGGATGACATGGTCGTGCAGGTCATGGGCGATTCTCTCGCGGTCGGCCAAAATCGCCACTTCACGGGTATGCTCGCGGCCCGCCGCCATCGCCAACGCGATAGCGGCATGACTGGCGAAGTCACCGACGAGTTCAAGGTAGTCGTCGCCGAAGGGCGGCTGCGTTGCACTGCGTGCCACAGCGAGCACTCCGAGCGCGATGTCTTCGGCCCGCAATGGCACCACGATCACCGAGCGGTCGCCGACATCGGTGAATCCCTCGATCGGATGTTTGAACGAATCGGTGAGCGTCGGTGTGCCGCCACGGAATACACCGCCGGTAGTGGAGCCGTCAACCGGAACCTGCTTTCCGATCACATCCGCGGCTTCGTGGGCGCCCGCGGCAGCGACGACAAGCGTCTCGACCTCGTCGGCCGGCAGATCCGGATCGGTCGGGAGCAGCAGTATCGCCGACTCGGCGTCGGCCAATTCCAGCGTCCGGTCCACGATGAGCTGCAGCGGGCCTGTTTTCGGGTCGGCCGACAGCAGCGCGGCGGTGATTTCGCGGCTGGCGTTCATCCACTTCGCCGAGGCACGTTCTCGCTCGAACAGTTGCGCGTTGTCGATGGCCTCGGCAGCGGCCGAGGCCAATGCCAGTGCGGCGATCTCGTCGGAGTCGGAGAACACCCGACCGGGCCGGTCGTCGCCCAAGTAGAGATTGCCGAAGACGACTCCGCGAACGCTGATCGGCATACCGAGGAACGCCCGTATCGGCGAGTCGTCTTCACTGAGACCGATGTGCGGATGAGCAGTCAGGTCGTCGACCCGAAGAGCCTCGCCGACCGGCAGGTCACCGAGCCGACGTGTCATGTCGGCATCGATGCCCTCCTGGATGAAGGACACCAGACTGCCCTCGGATCCGTAGATCCCCAACGCCCCATAGCGCGCACCGGCAAGCTCCATCGCCGCTTTGACGATCCGATGCATCGTCACATCGAGGTCCAGGTTCGAGCCGATGTCGACGATGATCCGCAGCAGTTGTTCCATCTGGTCGCGGGCCGCCAACAGCTCGTCGAGCTGCTCGTGCATTCGACGTACCAGGCCGCGCTGGCCCAGTCGACCAAACGCGGATTCACCCGCGTCACTGTCCATACATGTCAAAATAATCAGTTTGCCCGGAGTTGGCAGAGAGACCGTGTATTCCAGTTGGTGGGTTCCGCAGCGCCGGACCGGCGGTCGTGGTGGCCGGGTTCAATGACCACGTGACCGAGTCGCAGTTCGGCCGCGCTCTCACCGATCGCCCAGCAGCAGGCCGCCGAGGCCGCTCTCGGCGGCGAATTACGACGACGACCCACCACCGTTCTGATGGCCGAACCTTCAGTCGCCGGGGGTGACGCAGGCCGTTGACGACAGCGCCGAATCCCGGTCGTAATCGCCTCGTTGTACCGGTGCCCGTAGTAGGCGACCGGTCACCTTCTCGGTCCGGATCCGCACGAAGTAGTCGCGCCGCCCGTCAACCCAGGGCTGCAGGAAGATTCCCGACAGCTCCACTAAATCGTCGACGTCGGTGATCAGCTGCGCGTGCCCGATGACGGTGACGCTCCACCCGGTGCGCAGGTCCGGGTCCAGCTCATCGGCCTGGAAAGCCACCACGAGGTTGCCTACCGCGGCGGCCAGCTTCTCCCCGCCGGCGACCCGGATCACGATATCGCCTTGCCACATCCGGAAGTTCACCGGCTGAACCGCGGGCAGCGCATGTTCGGTGAAGACCAGCCGGCCTACTCGCACCGTCTGCAACAGGTCCAGGCATTGGTCGCGCTCAACGATTTCAAGCTTGTGTCGCGGCGGCATGGCTACCCCTTGGTGAAGGTTCGACAACTACTTCATGGCCAATACTGTTCGTCGGATAAACGCTGCGGCAGGGTCGGAAGTCACAACCGGAGAGGTCCTGCGTCCCGATCTGCAACCCACGAAAAGTAGCGCACACTGAATGCTGTTAGCCGGGGCCAGAAGCCTCACATTTTATGGGACCAAAGTCCTTCGGGAACTCTGGCTAGAGGTGATTCCCGCGCACAGTCAGCACAGAGCATTCGACGGGGCCGGGGCCGACCAAATCGCAGCGGCCGCCGCGGATACCGGTCACGAAAATCTCGACCGACGTCGCGTTTTTCGCCAGATACTCGCAGAGGCTGCCGCGGACGACCAGCGACTCCACCGCGACATCGGGATATAGCCGCGCCCACCGGTCGATCCGACGATTCAGGTGCGCTCGCGCCAAGCGATTTCCGTCCGCGATGTCGTCGGGCACCTCCGCTTGCCACGACGCGACCGCGAGCAGCGGTGCTTTGCGCAGCCTCGCCTCGTCAAAGGCATGTCGCAGCACGACACCGTTGTCCACCTCGACGACAACGCTGCGGACGGCCTTCGCCGCCCGACGCTGCGGACGGATAACGGCCACCGGGCATTGCGCCAACGCGGGCAAGGCCGCCGCGACGGAGCCGGTACCGTGGCGCGCATGCCTGGCTCCGATCGAGCCGACACAGACCATCGGCGCCGATCGCGACTCCTGGGCCAGCTTGGCCAGGGGCTTCCCGGACAGGATCTCGGTGTCAACCTTGACCGGTTCTCCGGTGGCCACCACGGACCGCTGTGCGTCGTACAACGCCGCACGGGCACAGGCGAATTGGCGGTGATCCGAGTCATCGGTGGCCAAGTCGACCGAATCAATGACGTACACCAAGCGTAGCGGGATATCTCTACTGACGGCCTCATCGACCGCCCAAACTGCAGCCTGCGTTGCGGCCCGTGATCCGTCAATGCCCACGACCACGGAAGGAACGGCAATAGGGTCAACCATCACGACGCTCATATCATTCACCTGGCCTCTTTGCTGATTACCACGTTAGGCGCGCCGGCCCAAGGTTCCCAGGGCCATTGGTCCCCCAACTGGCTCGCATTGGACCTCATTCCACGTGAATCCGGTGTCTCGCCGGGCCGTCACGGGTTAAATACCAGGCAATCCGCCCCCCACCGTGCAGACAGGATACCCAGGATGACAACCAAACCGGCACAGTCGCGGCCTGCCAACGGCGCCACCGCAGAGCCGCTGATCGGCAGGGGCTGGGTTCAGGGTGTCGCACTGGTGCTGATCTTCGGCTTCCTGGTGATGGGCATCCTCGTCTATCGCACCTACACCGCGTCGATGCCGTTGCCGGACAAGGTGGTCAGTGAGTCCGGGCAGCTGCTGTTCACCAACAACGACATCACGCACGGCCAGGAGCTCTTTCAGGCCCGCGGCCTGATGGAGTACGGGTCTGTGCTGGGTCACGGCGCCTACCTGGGCCCGGATCGCACCGCCGAGTACCTGCGCATGGCGACCGATGATGTCGCCGATCAATGGCGCGCACAAGGTGTCACCGACCCGCGGGATCGGGTGGTAGCCGAGTTTCGCACCAACCGTTACAACCGGGACACCAAGACCCTGGTGTTCACCGACAAGCAGGCCCGCGCCTTCGACGACCTCCAGCGCTACTACACGCAATACTTCGGCGAGGACTCCACCAAGTACGGCCTGCTGCCGCACCTGATCACGGACAAGGCGGAGATTCACGACCTGACCTCGTTCTTCGCCTGGACCGCGTGGGCGTCGGCGGCTCAGCGGCCCGGCCACATCTACAGCTACACGAACAACTGGCCGTCGGAGAAGCGCGTCGACAACATCCCGACCGCGCCGGTGATCGTCTGGTCGACGCTGTCGCTGGTCGCGTTGTTGGGCGGCATCGGGGTCATGTTCGCGGTCTACGGCCGCTGGAGTCAGAAGGTCGGCTGGCACGGTGAGCAGGCGTCCACGCTGTCATTCCGCGAGCCCGGCGAGGTGAGCCTGACACCGTCCCAGCGGGCCACGATTTGGTTCTTTGCGATCGTGTCGGTGCTGTTTTTGGCGCAGACGCTGGTGGGGGCGGCCGCGGAGCATTACCGGGCCGACCTGTCGACTTTCTTCGGCCTCGACCTGGCCCGGGTGCTGCCCTACAACCTGGCCCGCACCTGGCATGTGCAGTTGGCGCTGTTCTGGACCGCAGCGGCGTTTTTGGCCGGCGGGATCTTCCTGGTGCCGTTCATCGCGCGCCGCGAGCCGAAACGACAGAGCTGGCTGGCCTACGGGTTACTCGGCGCGGTGGCGGTGGTGGTATTCGGCTCGCTGATCAGCGAGGCGCTGTCCATCTACGGGGTGACAAACCCTGGCGGCATTTTCTCCCAGCAGTGGGAATACCTTGACCTGCCGCGGCTGTGGCAGATCCTGCTGATCGTCGGCATGTTCTTTTGGATCGCGATCATCTGGCGCGGAATGCGGGGCCGGCTGCGCGGCGAATCGAAACTGAACATGCCGTGGCTGTTCTTCTTCGCCGGGCTGGCCATTCCGGTGTTCTACGCGGTCGGTCTGCTGGCCGGCAGCGCGGCACACTTCTCGGTCGCGGATTTCTGGCGGTTCTGGGTGGTGCACCTGTGGGTGGAGGACTTCCTCGAGCTGTTCACCACCGTGATGGTGGCCTACATCTTCGTGCTGCTCGGGGTGGTGCGCGAACGGATCGCGCTGGGGGTGATCTACCTGGACATCATCTTGTACTCCGCCGGCGGGGTGATCGGCACCATGCATCACCTGTACTTCTCCGGCACCCCGGTCGAGCACATGGCGCTGGGCGCGTTCTTCTCGGCGGCCGAGGTCATTCCACTGACCTTCCTGACCGTCGAAGCATGGGCGTTCCTGCAACTCGGTTCGCGGCAACACGCCGGTGACGCCAAACCGTTCCCGCACCGCTGGGCGGTGATGTTCCTGGTTGCGGTCGGGTTCTGGAACTTCCTGGGGGCAGGCATCTTCGGGTTCCTGATCAACCTGCCGATCGTGTCGTACTTCGAGATCGGGACGCTGCTGACCAGCAACCATGGCCACACCGCCATGTTCGGTGTCTTCGGCATGCTGGCCCTCGCGGTGCTGGTCTTCTGCCTCCGTGCCCTGGTCGAGGACGCCCGCTGGCGGCGCGTCGAGCCGCTCGTCAGGACGGGATTCTGGGGTTTGAATGCCGGCCTCGCCTTGATGGTGCTCCTCGATCTCTTCCCCGGGGGTGTCCTGCAGCTCTGGGACTCCCTCACGAACGGTTACTGGCACGCGCGCCGGCTTGCCTACCTCATGACCGGGA